>CALCZA010000135.1 GCA_937906475.1 uncultured bacterium | reverse complement strand
CCGGCGGCGGCACGGCGTCCTTGACGACCTCTCCATTCGACATCGCACCAGGATCAGACACCACGAGTGGCTCGCTCCCCGGCTTCGTGTCGTCGCCAGGATTCTCAGTTTTGAAGATCTCAGGAAGCGCCTTCTTCGGCCGGTTCTCCGAGCGGCCGCCAGTCACCACGCTCTCGATCTTGACGGTTTCTAGACTTGACTCGCGCTTCGCCGGAGTGGCTTCGCCGACCTCATTGAGACTCTTGCTGTCACTATCCTCAGTTAGTGCATTCGCCGGGGATTCAAGATGAGCCGTCGTGTCCGTGGCCGTCTTCGCGGCCAGCATCGTTCCGCCCCAACTATCGATAAGAATCGCAATGCCTAGCAAAGCCGCCGCACTCATGACGGCCCACACGAACGGCCACCCAGACCGCGCTCGCTTGCCGGCGCCGCTCGCCTCTTGTGCTAGCGACGCCATAACGCGATCCGCGAGGTTCGTCTCGTGCGTTTCGTCGTTGAGCGCCTCGCGGATGGACGCAACCGTGCCCTCGTAGTCGGCAACCTGATCACGCAAGTGAGGACTGACTCGCATCTCCGCCTCAAAGCGGCCGCGATCGCGTGGACTCATGGTCCCGTCAACCCAATCAGCTAGACGTTCATCGACATCGGGCACCGACGCGAATGGATCTTGACCGGCGAACGGGTCAGGGCCCGAGTCACGACCGAACTTGCCGCCAAACTTGCTGCCGGATTTATCAGAACGACTCATGGGTGGAACTCCCGCAACTTCTGCTGCAGCACCAAGCGCCCACGGTGGATTCGGGAGCGCACGGTGCCCATCGGTAACGACAGTGCCTCGGCAATCTCTTCGTAGGACAGCGACTCCATGTCTCGCAGGATGACCGCCTCGCGGTATTCGTCGGGCAGTTCGGAAACGCAGGTGCGAACCTTGGCCAAAAACTCTTTCCGATGCGCGGTGTCCGATGGATCGCGCTCATGACCGACAAGCGTGATGTAAAAGTCGTCGGTGCCCTTGACCGGGGCGTCAATCGAGAGCGTGCGGCGGTCGCGCTTCTGAGTACGGCGACGGCGGTATTCGCTGATGGCGACGTTCATCGAAATCGTGTGTAGCCAAGCGGCGAAGCGAACCTGCCCGTCAAACCCAGGCAACCCCTTGTGCACACGCATAAAGACCTCCTGACTGAGGTCTTCAGCCATCGCTCGATCGCAGTGCAAAACGGACACCATTACTCGCATCACCCGGTTCTGGAACATCTCGACGAGAGTCCTAAATGCGTCATGATCGCCCTGCTGCGCGCGCAGCATGGGTTCACGTGCCGGATCCGGTTCCTCGGTATCACCGCCAGATTGCACCACGCCGAGCCGAATAGGCTCCGCAGATGCAGGCTGTGAACCGGCTACCAGACGCGCTGGCGCTGGATCAGTTCCTTCGCTGAGCTTATTTTTCTCGGCGGTCACGATTACTGGCACGATATCTACCTGAGGGCCAGACGGCGACAGGCGGTTCTGTTCCTGACGCGAAGCTGCGGTCAAAACTCCCCCTGCGACGGGCCTAAGCAGCGTCTCTAGGTGGACTAGCCGTTGCGGGCTAGCTGCTTGACGAAGACAATCGCGGCAACTTCCCGTGTGCTGACCCCAAGCTCCTGATGGCCAAAAACCTATTCACGTTCCCCTGCCCCTGCTGCAACAAGATGGTCGAGGTCGACACCCGCTCTGGCAAGGCACGCGCGGTGCGGGCCGACGAGCAGAAGGGCGGCCAAAGTCTCGACGACTTACTCGACGCCCATAAGAGCGACTCCGATCGACTCGGGGACATGTTCACGTCGGCCAAAGACAGCGAGAACAAGCGCGAGGATCAGCTCGAACGGCAGCTACGACGAGCCAAGGAAGAAGCCAAGAAAGACCAGGACGATAAGCCTCGCAACATCTTCGACCTCGACTAGGCCGACGACGCTGTTAGCGAAGCGGGCCAAACAGATCAGCTACCGAAGCCGAGCATGGTGCCGATCTGGTAGATGGCAACTGCCGCCAGCCACGCCAGCACTGTCATGTAGGTGAACGTGAAAATCGGCCAGCGCCACGAATGCGTCTCGCGCCGGATCGCAGCCAAAGTGGCCGCGCACTGACTGCAAAGCGCGAAGAACACCATCGCGGCCAGCGCAATCAAGCCGTTCATTGTCGGCTTGCCATCCGGCCCCTTGGCGTTGCGCAAAGCGTCCTTGAGACGCGGATCAGGATCGTCCGCCGAAGCCTCTACTTCGCCCAGGCTGTAGAGCGTGCCCAGAGTCGGGATCACCAACTCACGGGCAGGAAACGCAGCCAGCACGCCAACCGTCATGCGCCAATCAAACCCGGCTGGTTCGAACACCGGTTGCACGAAGTGCCCCATCGAGGCGAGGTAGCTCTGCTCGAGATATGCCGCGGATTGACGCGCATCCAACGCTGCCAGTTGGTCGCCGGAGTCGGCCGGCGCTGCTTGCACGACGGCCGCGCGTTGGGAATCGAACGATTCGCCAATGGCTGCTGGGCGCGGGAAGTAGGCGAGCGCCCAAACAACGATCGTCGAGGCGAAGATCACCGTGCCCGCGGTCACCAGGAAACTCTTCACCGAGAACCACGTGTGGCGACCGATCAAACGCATGCGCGGTCGCTGGTAAACCGGCAACTCCATCGCAAGCATCGAGACGCCACCCTTGAGCACGGTGCGGCGCAGAGTCCACGACACCACGATCGCCGTCACGATGCCAATCGCATACAGCACGAACAGCATCAGACCGGCTTGGTATGCCGGAAAGAATGCGGCCAACAAGACCACGTAGACCGGCAAGCGCGCCGAACACGACATCAACGGAGCCACGGCAATCGTCGCGAGACGATCGCGTTCGTCGCCGAGAATGCGGCTGGCGGCGATGCCCGGGATCGCGCAGGCGAAGCTGCTCGCGAGCGGAATGAAGCTCTTACCTGACAGGCCAAAGCGACGCAGTAAGCGGTCGAGCAGAAAGACCGCGCGCGCCATGTAGCCGGTCGCTTCAACACAGGTCACGAACGCAATCAGTAGCGCGATTTGCGGCACAAAGATCAGCGATGAACCAACTCCATTGACGACGCCATCGACGAGGAAGCTGCGTACGGCACCGGCGGAGATCATCGACTCGATGCCGCCCGACAAGAAACCCTGAGCAATCTCGATCCACTCCATGAACGGTTCGGCAACCGTGAACACGAGCTGAAACATCACCAGGACCACGACAACCAGCACCACCGGTCCGAAGATCGGATGCAACAAGAAGCCGTCGAGCTTGTCGGTCAACGACTGACTGATCGCACGCTTTTGGGTCACGCACGCAGCGGGCGATGCAGCGGGCGATGCAGCCGGCTTGATCGCTTCGAGAGACGTCATTGCCAACTCGATTCGCAAGGCGTCGACGCCCGTGCCATTGGCTCCGTTGACAACCACAAGTGGCAAGCCCAACGCTCGCTGCAATTGATCGGCGTCGATCGGGAAACCTTCGGCGGCGGCAACGTCGACCTTGGTGACGGCAACGACAATGGGCAACCCGAGGCCACGAATCTGCTGCAGCAATTGCAGTTCGACGGCGAGCTTGCCGGCGTCGAGAACGAAGCAGATCAGATCGGGCGGCGTCTCCGGGTTGCGCAGATGGTCTACGGCAACCTGTTCGTCTCGGCTCTGCGGCCTCAGCGAGGCGACACCGGGTAGGTCGACGATTTCGAGGCGGCAATCACCAGACATGCAACTCGACTGGACACTCTCGACCGAGGTGCCTGGAAAGTTCACCGGCCGCTGCAAACTGCCAGTCAAGTGCATCAACAACGACGTCTTGCCGGCGTTGGCTCGACCGAACAACGCCACCCTGCGCGTCGCTGCTGGAGTGTTCGGCACAGATGGCAAATTGGCTACATCCGACGTCACGTTAGCGGGCCTCGACGACACGAACGCGCGCCGCTTCCGATCGCCGCAGCGCCAGCCGGTAGCCGTGCACACGAAACAACATGGGACCGCCAAACGATGCCGATGCGATGTGCTCCAAGACAGTGCCTGCCCAGAGACCAGAAGCGGCCAACCGCTCGCTGATTGCATCGTCGCCATCGATGGCGACAACCTCGAACTGGGTCCCGACAACCCCGACAGCTTGCACAGCATCAAGGCGGTGTCCGCCGCACGCACCGCCCTGGTCTGACGAAGATGCGTCAGGCACAGCTGAGTTGCCCATTTGAGGCGAAGCGGAGCAGTCGGAAGGGGTCTCGGTCACGTGGGAGTCCATCAGTTAGAGAACATTCTTTCTTGAGAATGCGTCTCAAGTGCGATTGTGGCCGACGACCCGACCGAAAACAAGTGGGCTACTTCGCGCCCTTCTGCCCCACACACGACTGACATAGCATCGTTGCCATAGCGCCAAGAATGCCGACACTCGCGTGCGATGCAGCTGACCGCACATACGACCACGATCAAAATCGCTGGTACCGAAGTCTCGTTCGAAACGGGCCGAATCGCCCGCCAGGCCTCCGGCGCCGTACTTGCTCGCTGTGGCGACAACGTCGTACTGGCGACCGTCACCGCCGCATCGTCACCCAAACCGGGCCAAGACTTCTTCCCGCTGACGGTCGAATACCGAGAGAAATGGGCCGGCGCCGGCAAGATCCCTGGCGCGTTCGGCAAGCGCGAAGGCCGCATCACCGAGCACGAAGTCCTGGTCTGCCGACTGATCGACCGCAGCGTGCGCTCGCTGTTCCCCAAGCACTACAAGAACGAGGTGCAAATCCAGGTGCAGGTGCTCAGTTGCGAGCCAACGAGTGACCTGGAGAGCCTGTCGGTCCTGGCTGCGTGTTGTGCGCTGCACATCAGTCCGGTGCCCGCCAACGGGCCGATCGCCGGCCTGCGAATCTGGCGCATCGCCGATTCCTGGCACGCGTTCGTAGGTCGTGAGAAGGCCGAGACCGCCGACATCGAGTTCACGGTTGCCGTCGGCCCCAATGGTCTGGTCATGCTTGAAGGTGGCGCCAAGGAATGCAACGAGGCCGATGCGATCGCCGCGATCAGCCAGGCGACCGAATGGATCGGGCGGTGCCATAAGGCATTCGATGAACTTGCGGCGAGTATTGGCCGCACCAAACTAGATGCCCCGCCAGAACCCGAACTGCCGGACGTGCCGCCGGCGACTCGCGAAAGCCTCAAAGCAGCCCTAACTATCAAGGTCAAAGCCGAGCGCCGAACTGCGATCGCTGCGGCCGAAAGCGGCTGGCTCGAATCGCTCGCCGACGATGCACACGCCGCTGCCAAGCAAGCCTATGGAGACGCGGTATGGGAGGAGATGCGCGAGAGCGTGCTCGCCACCGAGAGTCGTCTTGATGGTCGATCGAAAACCGAGATCCGGCCGATTTGGAGCGAAGTCGGTTTGCTGCCGCGGGCGCACGGTTCCGCGCTGTTCACGCGCGGCGAAACGCAGGCAATCGTGACCTGCACGCTGGGCAGTCCCGACGACGCGCTGCGACCGGGCAACCTCGCCGACGACACCAACAAGCATTCGTTCTTCCTGCACTACAACTTCCCGCCTTACTCCGTTGGTGAAACCCGACCGCTACGTGGTCCGGGACGGCGTGAGATCGGGCACGGGGCGCTGGCGCGGCGCGGACTGACGCCGCTGATGCCATCGAGCAACAAGTATCCGTTCACGATCCGGATCGAATCGGAGATCACCGAAAGCAATGGCAGTTCTTCGATGGCAACCGTGTGCGGCGGATCGCTCGCGATGATGCATGCCGGCGTGCCGCTAGCGCGACCCGTTGCCGGTATCGCGATGGGACTGATCTCCGATGGCAAACGCCATGCGGTGCTGAGCGACATTCTCGGCGATGAAGACCACCTCGGCGACATGGACTTCAAGGTCGTCGGCACCAGCAACGGCATCACCGCCATCCAACTCGACAACAAACTCGGCGGCCTTCCAGACGTTGTGCTCGAGCAAGCGTTCGCGCAGGCGCGTGATGGCCGACTGCACATCCTCGCGGAGATGCAGACGACGCTCGACGAACCGGCGCAGCCATCACGATTCGTGCCACAGGCATTCCACATCGCGATCATGCCCGATGCGGTTGGCGCCTTGATTGGCCCACGCGGTGCCAACATCAAAGCGATCACCGCGAGCACCGGGGCGCGCGTCAGCGTCGATGAAACCGGTATGGTTCTCATCTACGCGACAGACCAAACCAGCGCCACCAAAGCCAAATTGATGGTGCAACGCTCCGCCGGCGTGCTGCACGTAGGCCGCTGTTACCGCGGCACAGTGACCGGCGTGAAGGACTTCGGCGCATTCGTCAAGATCAACGCCGTCAATGAAGGCCTCGTGCCGATCGAAGAATTGGCGAACGAACACCTCGAGTGCGCCGGAGATGTTGCCGTCGAAGGCGAAGAGATGATCGTCGCGGTGCTCGGCGCGGATGATCGCGGGCGCCTGCGCTTATCGCGGCGCCAAGCACTCGGGGTCGGCGAGTCACTGATAGAGTTCTAAACGAATGCACATACTTCTACTGTCGTTCCTGCTGTTGGTGTCGAGCGCGATCGCGCAAACACCGCCGCGTAACTTGCTGCTCGTCGTCACCGATGACCAACGCTTCGACCAGATGGCGTGTGCCGGCCATCCAGTGCTGCAGACGCCAGCGATGGATGCACTGGCCAAACGAGGCGTGCGCTTCACCAACGCGTTCGTGACGACGGCGATCTGCGCCGCCAGTCGCGCGTCGATCATGACGGGACGCCGCGAAGGCTCGCACGGCTACACGTTCGGCAAACCGCCGATGGGAAAGTCGCTCGGCGATCAAACCTACTTCAGCCAACTGAAACGCAAAGGCTACCGCACCGGCTTCGTCGGCAAGTGGGGTGTGCGCTTTGAGAAGGACGCGCTAGCCGGCGCAATCGACTACCGAAGTACGCCTGGTCAGCCATATCTCAAGAAGGACCGCCCCCACCTGACTAGCATCGTCGCCGACCGCGCCACGGAGTTCGTCGCGCAACAGTCAGCCGAGCAACCATTCTGCCTGACGGTATCGTTCCATGCGCCGCACGCGCAGGACGGCCACAAGGACCAATACATCCCGCCACCGGAACTGGCATCGCTGTATGAAGATGCTGACGTAGACGTGCCGCCGAATGCCGTCGGCGGCTTCGATGTGCTACCCGAGTTCCTGCAGAAGTCGATGGGGCGAAAGCGCTGGGCATGGCGCTTTGACAACCGCGAGAAGCAGATCCGTCGCACCAAGGACTACTGGCGCATGATCACCGGCGTCGATCGCGCCTTGCAGCGCATCGTCGCGTCACTGAAGGAGCACGGCTTCGAGGACAACACGGTAATCGTATTCACCAGCGACAACGGCTATTTCCTCGGCGAACGCGGGCTAGCCGGCAAGTGGTTCATCTACGAAGAATCGATTCGCGTGCCATTGATCATCGTCGACCCGCGAGCAGCGAACGAGCGACGGGGAACAACCAACGATGCGATGGTGCTCAACACCGATCTCGCCCCCACGTTGCTAGACCTAGCAGGCGTCGCGGCACCAGCAGGCTACGATGGCCGCAGCTTGATGCCGCTGGTTGCTGGTGACACTCCCGCATGGCGGTCCGACTTCCTTTACGAACATCGCTTCGACAACAAGGACATCCCCAAAAGCCAAGGCGTGCGCGGATCGCGCTGGGTGTATGCGCGCTTTGACGAACAAGAGCCGGTTTACGAACAACTGTTCGACCTCCAGACCGACCCGCAGCAACTGCACAATCTCGCCAAATCTGAGTCACACAGAAAGGTGCTCAAGGACCTGCGAGCACGATGCGACCAACTGCTCCAGCAGTGACCTGTAACGCCCTGCGACGGTCGTATTAACGAGCGCCTTCGCCGCGGCCTGACGACATCACCGCGAGCCGGGCGAGCGCGCGAGGCAGCAGCATGCGCGGCAACGCCGCGCAATCACTTGGATTCGGCGAGCGCCGTCAAAGTCCGAACTGCGCGGCCCTGGCAAGTGAATGGGCAGCTAGATGTTGATCACGCCCTTCGGCGCGTAGACCAAAGCATCCGGTCGTGATTGCGCCACACGTCGCGCCAAGTCCGCCGGCAACAGCCTATAGACATGCGTGCCAACCGGTCCTCCGCGCACAACACACAACTGGCCAGCGCTTACCTCTTGGGCCTCGCGTGGTGACAGGTCGAGCCACGGCAGCGAACCATCACGAGCGGCGAAGTAAAACTTGACCGGCCCGGGACCGGGTTTCTTCGCTGCGGCGATCAGCACATCGGTCGCGGCCTGCTCTTCGTGCTGTTTGCGCTGCTTTTCGATCTCTTGTTGATCGCGACGCGTCTCAGCAGACGTCTTGGCCCGCATCTCGGCCACTTCGACCTTGCGTGCCTGTTCTTCTTCCTCGATTTGCGCGCGGCCTTTTTCCTTGAGCTCAACCCGCTGCTTATGGGCAAGCTGCTTGGCCTGCTTGTCGGACAGCAGGTTCGCCTTCTTGAGTTGGTCGCGCATGTTCATGCGTCCAACAATAGCGCGACTAGAATCAGCCGTCGACGAGGTCTACGTGCGGATCGTCAAACTTGACGGCGATGCCGAGCAGGCCCTCGCCCATGTTCTCGATGCGAACGAGTTCTCCCGCGAGCGTGCCGGGGCGGCCATCGATCTCGATCGACACAGGAATCGAAGCTTCGCTGACGAAGAAGACTCCCTGCCCAGATACGTTTTGGCCAGAACCGACAATCGCGTCGCCAGCGAGACGGATCGTGACGGTGCTGTCGAAGCCAACTCGCTCAAATTGCCGGTTGGTTGAAGAGTGCGGAATGGAGTCAGTCATGCGGATCCTCTGCAATGAGCATCGACCGTCTCTGTTCTGAGACTAAACCCACGACGTTTTTCCCTTACTATCGGCCCGTGCAAGAAAGCAGTTACGACCGAGAGCCGGGCTACGCCGAACGCTACCGAGACAGCCGATTCCGCACCGGTTCGGGGTCCGGCACCGACAAGCGCGAGCGAAAGGCGATCGCCAGCCTGCTCAGCATTGCAGCCATTAACAAGGGCATTTGGCTCGACGCGCCCTGCGGTGCTGGCCGCCTGTCGGACGAACTACCCGGAACTGCGGTGCTGGTCGATCGCGACCCAAACATGGTTGTGGCCGCCGGCGACGCCCGCCCCCGAGCCTGCGCCAGCGTGCATACGCTGCCATTTGGCGACGACGCATTTTCGGGCGCCCTGTGCATGCGGCTGCTGCAGCACATCGCAACACCTGTTGAAAGAACCACCATCCTGCGCGAACTCGCACGGGTCACGAACGGCCCGATTGTCGTGTCCTTTTTTGATGCGCACAGTTTGCAACACGTCCGCCGACGGCTGCGGCCGCTGCTCGGCAAGCGCCGCTCCGGTCGATTCGCAGTATCCCGACATGGCTTTCGACAAGAGCTCGCCGATGCCGGGCTCGAGGTCGTCGCGATGCAATCCCTGCTGCGATTCGTCGGCGAACAAACGCTCGTCCTAGCGCAACGACGAACTGCTCCAAGCTAGGCCAGCCAACGCCCGGCTACCGCTTGCCGAAAAGCTGCACGGCAAACGCGCGAAGTTCCGGCAACGACCGCGACACGCCAAACATCCACGGCTCTTGCCGATCGTGGAGCAGCGCGATATCGGCGACGGACTTGCCCACCTTACGCTGCGCTTGCAAGTATTGGAGCGTGCGGCCCACGACCGCAGATCCCGGATAGCTGGCGAGCGATACGTACCGCACTGGGAAGCTACCCAGCTTGTCAATTGCTGCACCTGGCATGGCGCCACCGCCGACGAAAACGACACCGCTGATGTGTGGCAGGAACTTCGTTAACTGCATGCCAACGACCGCCGCCGCTTCACGATCACAGACAAGCAGCGGCTTGGTGCCCCCGGTAGGCAGCACCTTGGGAAGCGCTCGGATCGCTGCAAGCAACGCCTTGGCATACGGACGTCCGCCGCCAGGCGAGTCCATAGTGGCGATGTGCCACTTCTCGCTGACGCCAAAGCCAGCCAACTCTTGCAGCAACCAATTGGATTCGCGCATCACCGGTGACAGAGGCCTTCGTGAGCCAACGTCGTAAGCAGGCGAACCAGTCGCGAACACGACCATCGGGTGCGGCAAACTGTCCTTCGGCATGCGCAAGACGCACGACTGCACGATATCCCCCGCCGGCAATGCCGTGGCGACGTTGCCAGTCATCGCAGCCAATGGCGAACGCTTCGCCGCAATGTTCGCCAGGGCTGCCTCCAGCAACTCAAGATCGCGCACAGCCTCGCTTCGCACGGCGAATGCATCGCCGCCATAGGCGCGCGACACTTGTGCCGCCAAGCCATCGAGCAATGCCTTCGGTTGCGGTTCGAGTTCGTCGCGCGACGTCATCACCTTGGTCATCGCCGCCTCGGCGCGCTGTTGGTAACCGCGCAGCACGTAGAACGTCCAATGCAACTGTGGATCGTGCTCGCGCGGAGCCTTGCCGTCGAACAACGTCCGCACTTCGACCTCGTAGGTGCCATCCGGAAGGTCAGCACCTGGCGCACTGACAGAGCACTGCGCCATGCGTAAATTGGCGAGACTGCAGTTGCGCTCGATCAACTGCGACCAAACCTTGTCGCCCGCTGCATTGCCAACCGTCAACTCGAACGTCATCGCACCAGGCGACGTCATCATGAACGGCAAGAAGATCGAGAAGTTGGCCAACTGACACGTCGCGTGCGCCGCGGCGGGATCCACGACTTCGGGCAGCACATAGGCTCCCAGTGATGCACGCATCAAGAACGCGTCGTCGGCCTCGACTCCACGCAAGAACGCGAGCGCCTTGGCGACGGGCGCGAACGGCAGCCCGAGGTCTGGTGCGACCAACATCTCGGCAACCTTGGCGACGTCGGTTTCGGAACGACCGCGCAACTCGTGGAAGACTTCGGCACGACGATTCTCAAGGTGCAGGTAGCCCCAGCGTTCGCGATACACCGGACCCTGCGCGCACGCGCTTACCGGTGCCATCGACGTTGCAATCACAAGACCTAGGCAGGCGCCCAAGACAGAGTTGCCGCGTTGCATCATATGGAGCAACAGTACCCTCTCGAACGTCCCTGGTAACGCGCGCGCAAAAGGTTACTTCGACCCCCGCAACTCAGGCTAGGGCAGGTTCATCGTCTTGTGGATCTGCGGCACCACTCGGACGTCGAACTTGTGCCGAACGGCCATGGCGACAAAACGCTCGAGATCGCGCGCCGGCAGCGGCCGCTTGACGGCGCCAAATGGCGTCACCGGCTGCAATACCAACAGGATCTTGTCGCGCACCGGCAGCAAGTTCTCGAGGGCTTGCTCCAAGGCTGGATCTTGCACTCGATCCGTCAGCACGATCTTGACGTCGACCGACGCGCCGCGACGCAGCGCGATCTCGCAGCACTTGACGTGCAACGTGCCGTAGTCCGTTCCCGGCATCAGCAGCAACTTCTTGTGCTGCGGCTTGTCGAGAGTCTCGGGCAGCTTGTAGTCGGCGCTGAGATGGTCGATCTGGCTGATGCAACTCGCCAGCGCATCCGGGTCGATCGCCGCCGTCTCTAGGTGCATGCGCATACCTTGATCGCGCACGACTCTGCCGAACTGCTGCACGAACTCGGGGAACACCAACGGTTCGCCACCGGTGACGCTGACGCGCGGTTGCTTGAGTCCGGGCATCGCAGCCTGGCTAACTTGCCGACACAGTTCGGCGGCACGACTCGCGCGCACCGGATTAGGTTCTTGCTGCGTGCGCACGCCGAAGTTCACTGGCGCGCTTGCTGCAGCTTCGTAGCTGTTCGGCGTGTCGCAGTAGCTACATCGCAGTGGACAGGTCGCCGTGCGCAAGAACGTCATCGGAGCGCCGACGAACCGTCCCTCACCCTGAATCGAGTGAAAGATCTCAATCAGTGGAGCGCGCGCTTCCTTGGCTTCGCGCTGGTCCTGCACCTGCTTCGATTTGAGGTCAGTTAGTGCTCGCCGCAGGTCCATGGCGTTGGCAACCTAGCTTGAGAACCGATCGGCGAGTTCGTTCAGCACCTTGATGCCAGCGGCGAGGTGTTCATCACTCGCTGCGAACGACAATCGAAAGTGCGTATCGTGCACCGAGAACGCCTTGCCCGGCACAATCAGAACGTTCTGTTCGACGGCGGCCTCGATAAACACATCGCTCGCCACCGGCACGCCGTTCTTATCGCGCGGCAAACGCGGGAACGCGTAGAAGGCACCTTCCGGCTTGGACAGTGCGTAGCTCGGGTGCAAGTCGCGTACGACCATGTCGCGCTTGCCACGGTATTGCTCGCGATACGGCGTTAAGTCGATCTCCGGCATCGCTTTCAGCAACGCGTGCTGGAACGGCGCCGGCGCACAGACGAACGAGAACTGCTGCAAGGTCTTCAGTGCGTCGAGCACATTGCTAGGCCCGGTCGCGTATCCCATGCGCCAACCCGGCACGCCATAGCTCTTGCTGAAGCCACCGAGCTGGATGCAGCGATCGGTGTATTCCACCGGCGACGCATAGTCGTCGGCGTAGCAGAACATATCGTAGATCTCATCGCTGACTACGTAGGCACCAACACGTTCGGCAGCCTTACAGACGCCTTGGATCTCTTGGCGCGTCAACATGCCACCCGTTGGATTGCTCGGCGAGTTGACGAAGACGATCTTGGTCTTGTCAGTCACCAGGCGATCAATCTCATCAGTATCAATCGCGAAGCGTTCGCCGTCCTGCTTGGGGTAGGTGTTGTAGTACTTGACCGTCGCTCCGCAGAGGTTCGCTAGGTGGCGATACATCACGAAGTAGGGATCCGGCAGCAAGATCTCGTCACCGGGATCGAGCAGACTCAAGAACGACAGCATCAAGCCGCCTGAGACCCCGCTGGTCAGCAGGCAAGTCTCGGGGCGTTTGCCGAGTCGTTTCTCGACGTCGTCGAGCACGGCATCGTTCAACTCCGGCAGGCCCTGGGTCATCGTGTAACGGTTGAAGCCGTCACGCATGGCGTTGCACGCAGCATCGATCAACTCCTTGGGAGGATCGTAGTGCGCTTGCCCAATCGACAGATTGATCGGGTCCTTCATCGACGCCATCAATTCGAAGATGCGACGAATGCCACTCGGCTCAATGCCGCGAACGCGACTAGACAGACCGATGTCTTCAGAAGCCACGGGTACCCAAGACGTTTAAGATAGGAAGACTAAGAACTTGGGACGCTGGAGGGGGGCGCTCTCATCGCGCGCCTACTTGCTGGCGGCAGCGACGAAGCAAGCACGCGGCTTACTTGTCCTTCTTCTCGTCCTCGTCCTTCTTCTTCTTCTTCTTCTTGGTGACGACCTTGAACTTGGTGCGCACCTTCGGGAGGCCAGTGACGCCCTCTTCGGGGGTCCAGCGGCCATCCTTCTTCAGAGCGGCGAGGCGCTCGACGCGGGTCCAGACGTTGCGTTGGCCGCTACCCGTTCCGGAGGCCTTCAGACTGCTGTGGATAGACATTGGATAAGTACGTTCTACAGATCAGATTCGGTATCGGCTGCCTGCGGTGAGGCAAGACAGTTGGACTGTCTGGCAGCGGAAAATGAGGGCGAGCAGCCTAGTAGAAAGGTAGTGGCCCCGGCTAGCTCGATTAGGACTTTCTGGCCCGATAAAGGCTTTATGAGCCAACCCGAACTCTACAGACCAGCTCACTCATTCGGGATAACGACCCGACCTGGCCATCCGGTCGGCGTATTGGCATCGGCCTTACGGATGTTACAGAACATCTCGTCCGGAACGTCTGCAGGTAGCCCATCGAGCAGTTGCCTAGTCTTCTCGGCTTCCGCTTCACCGTCGAAGTAGACGGCCACAACCCAAAGTGTGCCATTAACTTGCGGCCACGGGTATGGGCGAACCTTGGCCAGACCCTGAGTTTGCAGGTATTGGCTGAGGCTGTGCGCCAGGACCTTGGCATCTGCAGCCAGTTCGCCAGGGTAGGCGGACACGATGAACGCTTCCCCCGCCATCGGCCGCGTTTCGATCTCGTCGACAAACGACGGGGAGCGACCTGATGCCCGCAGCGGGTTGGTTCCGTCGCCCTGATCGCCGAAGCCACCGCCAATCGCGTAGCCACCACCGAACGCGAGCAGAACGGCAACGCCGAACACCAGCATTGGCACCGTCTGTTCGCGACGTTCATGCCGACGTCGCTTGCTCTTGCGACCCAGCATCGAGTCGATGAACCCAACCAACTTGCCGGTGAGGCCTCCGCCTCGACCTGAACGAGACTTACTACTCGAACCGAGCAGCATTGCGATATCGCTTGTCTTACGCGCCACGACAACTCCCTGTCTCTGAATAAGAGACTGCCTCTGACTAGGAGGCACCCCTCGCTAGGAGAGGCTGCGACCTGACCAAAAGTCACCGCCGAAGCAACGAACTCTGACCAAGACGCGGACCAGCAGACTGAAGAATCCCCCGGATGATTGGGGGCTGACCGTTCACCAAGATTGACCTAACCATGGTGGACCGCAACATAGCGGTCGAGCGCCGCTCGCGCAACGGAGCGCTGCCGGTAGTCGCGCGGGAATCTGCGCAACCGATGCCCGCTCAGCTGCCGGCGAGTGCCTTAAGAACTTCCAACACCTTCGAATCCGCGTCCTCGGAAGGCTTCTTCAGGTATTCGATCGCGACCTCGCGGGCCTCATCCTCGTTGCCTTGGCGCTGCAAGGTCGTTGCCAGCAAGTAGGACTGACGACTCGCATCGATGCCGTTCTTGAGCTGAAAGGCCAACGCCTTGCGGCAAAGGCCTTCGAGTTCGACCAGATCAACATTCTCCTGCGCCTGCAGCGCGGTCGCCAACAACCACGCGGCCCAATGCATTTCCGGGTCAATCTTCAGGCAGCGGCGGAAATCCGCGATCGCGCCGTCGATGTCGCCATTCCTCGAGCGCTTCAAGCCGCGCCCCTCAAGTCGAGTCCAGGCTAGCTTGAGCTGCCGCTCGACAGCTTCCTTGTCAAAGTCCGTCGGCGCGACCTCAAGGCAACGCAACCACGCATCCGTGGTGCCCTCCTCGTTCTTGCTGAAGAGTTGCGCAAAGCCGAGCGCCGCCAAGCTGCGCGTCAACTGCTTGCGCGCATCATCAAACGTCGGCAGCAACTCGAAGGCAATCTCGAGGTGGCGCACCGCCGTCGCGAACTTCTTCTCTTCGTGTGCCAGTCGACCAAGCACGAGATGCGCCTTGGTCTCATCCGCGTTGTAGCGCAGCGCATCGGCAACCAACTTGCGAACAGTTGCACGCTGCGACTGATCAGACAGCAACGTGTAGGCGCGACCGATCAACAGGTTCGCCAAGATCTTGCCAGAGTCCTTATCGTCGGGCTCGAGCTGCATGTACGCCGACATATAGCGCTCGGCATCCTTAAGCCGGTTGAGGCCGACCAGCGACAACGCCAGTTCTTGCAGCAAGCGCGGATCGCGACGGTTCCGCCAACCATCCTGCGCATATTTGAGCGCCGACGAATACATGCTCTTCTCGCGCAACATGCGAGCCGCGGACAGCCAACCGGTCACGGCATCCGGCCGCAGTTCGGTCGCCTTTTTGAAGCAACGCAGCGCCGCAGTCGTCTTGTCGCGAGCCTGGTTCCACAACGCCTGCGACAACCAGAGCCCGTGGTGGTCTTCGTGTAGCTTGATCGCCGCAGCCAAGACCGCATCGACGGCAAGACCACGCGGGTCATCCTTGGCGAGACGCGGCGCTTTGCCGGCGTCGGCCAACGCCAACAACTCATCGCGCCGCCCGGCAAGGTCGCGCAACGCCTGGAACGCAATCACATCAGGAGACTCCGGCGCCTGCGCCTTGACCGTGGCGAGAACTTCATCCGCCGCGAACTCGTTGCCACTCAACTGCAGCGGTTCAAACGATTCGATCCGGATTTGCAGCAAGCCAGCAGAGGCGAGATCGATACGCGGCGCGGCATTCTCGCTAGCCAACTGCGCCTTCGCCGCAGCAATCGCAGCCATCGCATTCGCTGCTGCGCCCTCGTAATCGGCACGGCCCATCTGCAACGGCAGCAACTTGCGGCGCGCATTCAGTTCGTGGATCGGATAGCGCGCCGCCGTGATCGCCGCCTGTAGATGACGTTCGTAGTCTTCGATGGGCAACTCGCGACGCTCCATGCCGGCCGAGTTCCAGATCGCGACCGCGCGGTTGATATGCGCCACGGCATTGTCTTCGTCGACAGCGAGGCTCGTTTGCCACAGCGTCGCTTCATCTTGGAAGTCGTGCGCGCGACTGCCTGCGAGCCAGGCCAACGGCAACGCCAGGGCTGCCGCCAGCCATGGCCCGCGCCGATGCACGAGTGCGGTCAACGCAACGATAGCGAGCGCCAACCCGGGAACTGCGAGGTAGAGGTAGCGATCCGCAGCGGCAATCGCCGATGCCGGGAAGGCAGTATTGAACGGCAGCAGCGCGACGACGAACGTCAACAGGCCGGCAGCCATCACGCGCGTCGAACGCCAGAACCAAAACACCACACCGCAAACAGCAAACGCGCTGACTGCAATAACACCTGCCACCCACTGCTCACGAAAGACCGCGAGGGTGTTGATCTCGGGATAGAGAACGTTCAACTCGGCTGGCCACACCGCTGTTCGCAAGTAATGCCAGAAAGCACCGGGCGCTTGCTGCAACCGCTCCATTGCATCCGCTGCGACCAATGTGCCTTGTGCCGCTGCGACGGATTGATGGTAGAGCGCGATCGGAACCGTCACGGCAAACAACACCGCCGGTGCAATCCATCTCACGCGCGGTCCTTGGCTCCACATCACGACGCCAACAGACAACAACGGCAAGACCACCGAGGTCGCATTGCTGAACATCGCCGCCGCCGCCAGCACCGCCAGCAAGCCAGCGCGCCACAACGACGCCACCTGCGCAAAGCGCACCGTTTGGTAGAGCGCCGCGAACGTAAACAAACCGGACAGCACGTATTTCCTGCTGCTCACCCACGCGACCGATTCGCACAGGGCAGGGTGCACGACGAACAACGCCGCGGCAATGTGCGCGATGGTTCGCGACACGCCGAGTTGCAACAGCAACCGCGCTAACATCACACCGGCAAGTCCGTGCAACAAGAGCGCGTGCATGTGCGGCAAGAACGACGAGCCGGCGCCAAGCTTGTAGTCAAACCACAATGACAAGTGCGCAACCGGCAGGTAGGCGTTCGCGATCGGTTGGGTCGCGACGGTTGTGAACCCTGCAACGAACTCGGGATTTTCCGGTTCCGGCCCGAAGTAGAACGCGTCGTCGAACATCAGCAGTTCGGCGCCGAGCGCAGCCGCCAAATACACCATCAGCGCGAGCCCCAGCATGATGGCAAAGCTCTGCCAACGCGGGGACACCGTCGGGGCGACCGGTGCGAACTGCTTCTTCTGCAAGTCGTGAACGAACTCAATCATTGGGAAAGCAGCGGCATGCCAAGCCGCAAGGGGCGACTCAGCTCGGGCCAAGGCGCCGGCACGGTTCCCGCTGGAGGGGCAGCGGACAGACCGAGCAAGGTAGCATCGCAGGCCGCGCGCAATGCCGCAACAGCCACGAAGAAGTGGCCACGCCCAGCGGCGCAGTTCGGACGAGATTCCGCGACATCTCCGATCACCAAGGCATCCGGCTCGCCCTGACTGCGGGTGCTTGGCCCGCTGCCAGCACAAGTTCGCCACCGCCCACCAACAACGACTTGCCGTGCAACAAGAATGGGATCAGCCAAGACTTCGTCATTCGGCTTGGAGTTCGACCTTCAGCCCGGCGTGGTCGCCGCGTCGGTCCTCAGCAACACCACGCGCGTCAACAACGCATTCCATCTGGCGCTGGGCGACAACTAGCCGCTCGCTTGTCTTCCGCGCGCGAAGCGGCAAGCTGATGCGGTGCATTCCGCAAGGCACCTAAACTCTGACGCGCATGACGTCGCGCAATCACTGCGTCGGCGCGGTCGCGAAGTCTGGCCGCTGATTCGCCGCAACGCCGACCTCGGTCAGGTGGTCTCGGTACACCGCGACCTTCCCAACGTTCGCACGGAGACTGCTCTATGGCGCGCCGGCGAGCCAATCTTCCTGCCAGCGATCCTCGGCAACGCGACCGAGCGGTTCGCGCCACAGATTGAAGAATCGCTGCGCATGTTCGATCGTCTGCGCGCCGATGGCGAGTTGCTGCCTGAAATCGACACGCGCCTCAAAGACGACCAGAACTTCCGCTACGCCGGCAGCACCGTCGACCAAGAAGACCCGCGCGAAGTCGAGCGACTGTTCGTCGATGCGGAAATCGCTGGCGAAGTGGTCGCCGAGGACCTGTGGGCCAAACTCGCCTGGATCACCGCAGAAGATCCAACCGACGAGTCGCTGCGCATCCGTTTCTCTAACGGCATGGACCAACTCGAAGAATGGATGCTGACCAGCGACCTGACCGCGAGCTGGGTCGATCAATTCGCGCAGCGCGCATTCCCCGAGTGCGCAGCTGTATTGATGTGCAAACCGCTGCGAGAACGCTTGGATCGGCTGATTGGGCGCCCTCACCGTCTTTCCGAGCGCATCATCTACAGCAACTCTCCCAACGGCGGCGCGATCTTCCACCACGATGCCGAGCCGTCGCAGCTCGGCGTGGTGTTCACGCAACTCGAAGGTCGCACCGCCTGGTTCACGCTCGGCAAACGCCGGCTCGCGAAGCTGCTAGTACAGTCTGGCCTGCGCAACGAACACCAGGCGATGACCGCACTCAACGCAGCCGACGACCAAGGCCTGCTCGAACTCCTAAACCGCGACGCCGATTTCGCCGCGTTGTTAGCCGCCAACGGTGCACTTTTCTTGCTGCAAGCTGGCGACAGCATTTTGCTGCCGACGGCCAGTTTTGATGACACAGCCTGGCACAGTGTCCTTGCGGTCGGCGAGCAACCGAGCCTCGCACATTCCTACGGCATCTTTGGCCGGGCCGATGACTACGTGCTCGGCGGCGATCCGTGGTTGACGCGGTAGCAGAAGGCCAAGAACCACTTGTTGCATGGCCACGCAGCCACCCGCGGAGTACAAGGACATTTGATGGCTGACTCCGGCAATTCCATGCGCAACCTCGAACGGCACCTCGAGCAGTGGCTGATCGCGTACGGTTCGGACCTAGCCATCCCGGCGGGCACGGCCGTGCCGCGAGCCGAGCCCGAACCTAGAGAAGCAGTTCCAGCGACCACCGCAGAACCCGCCGCAGAACAGCACGTCGAGATTCCGACCATAACGCGCGCCCAACCGGCCACGAATGCACCGCGCCCGAGCTCAGATTCTCAAGTCGAAGAACCCGCTCAAGCCAATCAATCACATACAGTTACATCCTTACGAGCGCTGCGTGCCGAGGTCCTAGCCTGCACCAAGTGCAAACTGCACAGCGGCCGCCAAAACGCGGTCTTTGGCGAGGGCGACCCCACCGCCCGAGTCATGTTCATCGGCGAAGCCCCCGGAGCCAGCGAGGACGAATCCGGCCGCCCCTTCGTCGGCCCTGCCGGGCAGCTACTCGACCGTATCCTAGAGGCAGCTATGGGGTTACGAAGACCCGAGGTCTTCATCGCCAACCTCAACAAGTGCTGGCCGTCGAGCAATCGCGCCCCCGACGCCGAAGAAGTTGCCGCCTGCCTTCCCTATCTTGAGCAGCAGATCCAACTGGTGCAGCCGGAAGTTCTGGTCTGCTTGGGCCGAACCGCCGCCCAGAATCTGCTCGGATCGACCGAATCGCTAGCGTCGATGCGGATCCAAGACCATTTCTACAACGGCGTTCCGGTGATCGTAACTTGGCACCCAGCCTACCTGCTGCGCGAGCCATCGAAAAAGCGCGAGACCTGGGATGACATCAAACGAGTCAACCAGCTACTCGGTCGACCAGAAGTCCCGCCGCCGAAACGCTGAGCAATCGGGCGCATCTGTTTCCACAAAGTCGTCGGGAAGGCATTGTTGCAACCTTGACCACCCTCGTAATCATCGATAGGGTCCCGCGTCCCTCAAGCCTCTTTGCGTCCCGAGGAGGTCAGGGCTCACCCGGAGCAACGGGCGTTGTTTGTGTCTCTCCCCCGTCCTGTGGCATGCAGGTTGGGAACCAATAAACAGCGCTCGCCATTTCGAGTGAGAGCTCTTTGTGTTGCTAGTTTGGAACGTTCATAGCGCGTGCTAGAGAACGCCCCATATCCCCCTAGTAACGCTACCCAGCCCCCTCTCCCATCGTTCGCCACCTTTGCAGGCATTCAGCATGATTAAGGTTCAGACCCTGCGCTTGCGCGGCTTCTGCGCGTCCTCTTTGCTCGTCGCGACGTCCCTTCTGGCCTTGGCCAGTTGCTCGGGCACGCCGACAGACTTCGTAGACGTACAAACCGGATCTCCCGACGGCACCCCGCTGACAACGTCGAAACTCGACGAAGTCACGGATGCTGTTCCCTCTGGCACGACTGCTTCTGGCACGTCTGCTTCTGGCACGACTCAAGGTCAGGACCCGCAAGGGCGCGCCGCCATCGTCAAGAAGGCTTTGGAGAACGCGCGTCGCTCGCTCGACCTGCGCCTATTCGAAGACGCTCGCAACGAGGCGGCCTACGCGCTTGAGCTCGACACGAACAACACGGAGGCGCGTGATATTTTGCGACGCTGCCGCCAGATCCTCGGCGAAGAAACGATGCCAGCCGGCAATACGTTTGAGCAGCTGTTGATCACGACGCGTGTTGCACAAGAGCGGGAGCGCGCCCTGGTCAACAATGACCTGGCGCTCGGTCGCGCCGAGATGGACCTCGGCGAATACGGCCGCGCCATCGATCGCTTCGAGCGCGCGAAGATCATCCTGAACTTCTCGACGTTCGTGCAGCCCAACGATCCGCTGCGCACCGAGACAGAGATTCTGCTTAAGCAGGCTCAGGACGCCAAGCGCAATGCCGACCGCACCGAGTTGCAAGACGCCAAGAACGGTTCCGAAGCCGAACTGGCGCGCATTGCTCGCGATCGCGACATCGCCCGCGAATTGAGCGTCGAGCGCCTGCTAGAAGCCGCAAACGTCAAGTTCCAGAACGGTGAGTTCGCAGACTCGGTCGACCTCGTCGATCAGTCGCTGCGCCTCGACCCGATCAACCCGACGGCGACGGCCCTGCG
Organism: uncultured bacterium; assembly: GCA_937906475.1. Classification (GTDB taxonomy): domain Bacteria; phylum Planctomycetota; class UBA1135; order UBA1135; family UBA2386. The sequence goes on along the minus strand of CALCZA010000135.1, from coordinate 12,666 downwards.
TGATCTCGCTGATCGCGCCCGCCACAACGCCACCATGGACATCAATCGGGAGCGCTGGCGCACCCAATGGAACAAGACGTTCATGGAACTGCAGCACAGCACCGTGCCGCAAACCGAGACGGTTGTGTTTGACCCGGCCCGTTGGTCGCTGGTCAGCCAGCGCAAGCCGGCCAGTTACACGCAATCCGAAGAGCTTGAGTCGCCGGCCAACCAGCTGATCATGAAGCTGCTCGAAGAGACTGTTCTCGAGCACAACTTCGCCAGCGCGACGGTCCAAGACTGGGCCAACTACTACGCGCAGGTCACTGGTGCGACGTTCTTCGTCGCCCAAGATGTCAAGGATCTCGATGCCGAGACCACGACGCTCAACGAGTTCCGCCTATCGCGCCGCTCGGTCGCCGATGCGCTCAAGGCCATCAACATGCAGACCGGTGTTGCCTACAAGATCCAAGACGGCTTGGTGCAACTGGTCACGCCGGAAAACGCGATCGGCAAGCTGTATCTGCAGCCCTTCAACGTGACCGAGTTGGTCACCGGCGTGCAAGGCAAGCCGGGTCCCGACCTGCGCCTCAAGGTGCCGGGCGATGACAACCCGCTGTTCCCGGAGATCAACGAAGATCCAACGCCATCGGTAGTCGACGACGCCCGCTTGACAGAGATCATCACGTCCTCCATCGCGGCGGGCAAGTGGGACGGCGCGCCGTTCACGATGACCTACCAGCAGGGCGTGCTCTACGTCCGTGCGGACAACGAAACGATCCAGCAGGTCGGCGACCTGATCAACGAACTGCGCCGCCACGTCGGCATCCAGATCGACATCGAAGCGCGCTTCTTAAGCGTTGAAGACAGCTTCCTCGAAGACGTCGGCATCGACCTTCGCGGCCTGGGCAACCAGAGCGCGCAAGGCCTCGCCGGTCGCGGTCTCGAGAAGAATGGCGATCGTGCCAACGCTGGCTTCGATGACTTCGGCCCCCGCCAGCAGCAAAACGCCGCGATCCCGGGCAACGTCGGAACCGGCACTGAGCCGGGCATCTTCTTCAACGATGGCGAAGATGGCGACGCGATGGCTCGCGTTGAGAACCTCTTCAGTTCGACGCTGGGCGGCCGTAACAACGGCCTCACCAACGCCGGTGGCTTCTCGTTGCAATACGCCTTCCTCGATGACACCGAAGTCGAAGTTGTGCTGCGCGCCGTGAGCAAGCAAGAGCGTTCGGAGCAGATCGAAGCCCCGCGTTTGTTGGTCTACAACAACACGCGCGCCTCGATGCACTTCCTGCGCAACATCAGCTACATCCGCGACTTCGAAGTCGAAATCGCGCAGGCGGCAGCCGTGGCCAACCCGGTCATCGGCACCGTGCACGATGGTGTCGCCCTCGACGTTCGTCCGGTTGTCGATAGCGACCTGCGATTCATCACGATGGAGCTCCGCCCCACCGTCATGACGCTGCAGTTGCCGATCCCGACCTTCACGACGACGCTCGGTGTCGGCCAGCCGATCTCGATCCAGTTGCCGCAAGTCACGCTGCAACGCGTGCGCACGACGGTCACGATGCCGGATGGCGGCACGATGATGCTGGGCGGCATGCGCCTCGTTGAGCGTCAGAACCTGCGTTCGACGGTCCCGCTGCTCGGTAGCCTGCCGGGCCTGAGCTGGCTCTTCAGCCGCAACGGCACCTCGGTCCAGAACCGCAAGATGCTCATCCTCATCCGCAGCAAGATCGTGCTGATGGAAGAACTCGAGCCGGATCCCAAGACGCTGCCGATCGACGACATGATGTCGATGCGCTAGCGCTGAGTCCCTGCAGCAAAGCGCCTGCTGGCGCTGAGCACCAAAAACGGCCGGCTTTTGCCGGCCGTTTTTGGTTTTGGCCTGAGGTTTTGACCCGCGCTTTGCCCTGGTCTAGGACCAGTTATGGCCGCGGCCAGATCCCCAACTGGCTCCCCAGCGGCCTCCCGCACAGCCACAAGCCGCCCACAACAAGGGTCCTGCGTAACACAGCAGCGCCCCAGAGCGACCCAAGCACGCTCGCTGTAAGGTGCAAACCATTCGCGGAGCAACGCACGCGCATCTTGGATCACATGAACCCGTTGCTATACTCCCTCGTTCGACCCTCTGATCGGCGTGCGGTTCTGGCCCCAAACCCCGCACTCCGTCGCGACTTCTGCACCGTCTCCCCTCGTCGGTGCCTTCGTCCACCATCCATATTCGGTTCTGCATTTTTTGCGGTTCTTCCATCGGAGTCTGTCTGTGATCAGCCTTCCCGTGCGCCTAAACGGCGTCCAGTTTGTAGCCCTCGCGCTAGCTATCGGTTCGTTCTCATCAACCCTGCTTGCGCAGGACCTGGTTCGCGAGATCAACTTCGTCCGCGCCCTCGCCAAGGAGATGAGGTTCATCGAGTTGGCAAAGTCCGAAGCGGACCGCCTCGCGACAACCTACCGAGGTGCCGGTGACCAAGACCGCATTGCGCAACTGTCCGTCGAGGTCGCCTACTACGGCGCGCGCTCGCTTAGTGACCGCACTTTGCAGCGCACGCTGTTCAAGGAGACGGTCGAGAAGTCGCAGGAACTGATCGATCGATCGACCGATGGCGACGTCAAGCTACAAGCCCAGCAGACCCTCGCCAACGCGTCGCAAGACTTCGGTCAATTCTTGATCGAAGAACTCGAGATCGCGCGCGACCAAACGCCAGAGTCAGTCCCCGACCTGCAGACGGAAACCATCGACGTGCTGAAGGCAGGCCAAAAAGCCTGCGCCGCCGTCATGGCGTCGCTGTCATCGCTGCGCGAGATCCCGCAGCAGAACATCGAGCACGGCCTAATGTGGATGAAGGGTGCCGTGCTGAAGCGCGAGCAAGCCAGAGCCGACAAGGAGAACCGCAGCGTCCTCGTCGAACGTGCGATCGAAGACCTCGAAGATATGGTCCTCGACTACGGCGAAGAGTCGGCGCTCGGCCTGCGTGGTCTCTTCGAGATCGCCCAGTGCTACGAGGTGAAGAACGAGATGGATAAAGCCATCTCGTGGTACACCGACACCATTGATTCCATCACGCTGTCGCTCGACGCCGACATCGCAGGCAAGATCGATCTGAGCGGCGACATGCAGGGCTTCCTGTTCGGCATGATGCAGGAAGTCTACGTTCGCGCTGGTGAGACGATGGCCCGCGAAGGCGCTGACGGCACCGACAAGTTGTTCGCAGACTTCCGCGCCAACATCCTCAAGTTCGGTGAAGAGAACCTCACCGTTTTTGAAATCGTGAGTGAAAGCTACGGCCACCTGATGCTGCTCGCCGAGGCCCGCTACAAGGCCGAGTCCGGCGACGCGGCCAAGGTTCAAGAGGCGCTCGCCATGACGCAGCGCATCAACGACAAGCACCCGGCCGACTACATCGGCGTGCGCGCCAAGGCCGTGCTCAGCGACATCCTTGCGGTGCAAAAGGGCCTCGTCTCCGGCAGCCTGCTATTCGAAGTCGGCAAGGGCGACCTGCAGAAGAAGAATTACGAGCCAGCCATCCAAAGCCTGCGTTCGGCCATCGCCACGATGACCGACAAGGAGAACCAGACGCTAGGCCTCGATGCGCACCGCATGCTCGGTGACGCCTACCGTCGCACCAACCGCAGCCTCGAAGCGATCTTCGCGCTCAGCAATGGCCTGAAGCAATTCGGCAAAAAGGGTGAGGAGACCGACCCAATGGCCTCGCTCAGCAGCGACGTCGCCGACACGCTCGACCGCGCCGTCTCGTCGCACAGGCGCCTGGTCAAGAACGACCCGTTCTTCAACCCGTTCTGGGACGATGCCGTGCAACTGGCCGCCGTCTACAGCCTGGGTGGTGCCGACAAACTCGCTCGCAAGACGGGCATCGCGCACTTCAACAACAAGAAGTACGCGGAAGCCGCACTGGAGCTGGGCAAGGTCAGCAAGGATTACGTCTACTACGAGCAGGCCCGCGTTCGCATGGCCCGCGCGCAAATGTCGATGGGCGACTTCAACGCGTCCCGCAAGACGATCGCCGAGTTCCGCAAGCATGTCGCGGACACACCACTCGGCGCGCGCGACAACAACAAGCTGACGGTGCGCAAGGCCGCCCTCGCGGCCGCGGCTTACAACGATGTTCAGATGGCGTATTTCGAAGCTCGCGGCAACCCGGACTTCAAGATCGAACGAAACCTCAAGAACTACGCAGCCGCAACGACGACGGTGCAGACGTTCGTGAGCAACTACGCTACCGACGGTGCTCTCTACATGCCTGGCGTGCTCGCCTACCTCGGCCGCTTGCACGTCGACACCGGAGCGCTGGCCAAGGCCGAGCAGGCCTACAACCAACTCAAAGCCAAAGACCCAGTCCGCGCTTCGCGTCTCGCCAGCGAGATTTTCCAGGAGTACCAAAACTTGGTGAAGAGCCAAATCGCTGAAGTCGAGAAAGCCATCGCTACTGGCAAGACCGACACCGAACTGGTGCCGGCCAAGAACGAAGTCGCCACCGCTCGCAAGCAACTCACCGCGCTTGGCACCGACTACATCAAGGGTTCGCCCAAGCCACAACTCGCCATCCTGGTCGCGACGATGTCGAACTGGGCCGAACTCAAAGAATGGCAACGCGTTGATGACGTTGCTAAGAAAACGCTCGCGCTCTACGGCGAAGTCACGGTGGCCGCCGACAAGCGCGTCGTAGACCAACTGGTTCGCCCGATGGTCGGTGAAGCGCTGCTGCAACAGCGTCGCTTCCAAGAGGCCTACGACATGCTGCTTGGCGCCGAGAAGGCAAACCCGACCCAATGGGATCTCAAGCGACAAATCGCTCGTGCTCTCGGCGGCTGGTTCGAGTTCTCCGAAACTGGCCAGTCAGTGCGCGTGCCCGGTCTTGATCGTCCGATCGAGGCCTACATGAAGTACTATGGCGACCCAACCGATTCCTACCGCGTCTGGGCGACTCGTCCCGATGTGAAGAAGTACAGCCTTGAGTGGTACGAGTTCATGTGGGAGTCGTACTGGTTTGCCAAGCAAGCTGGCGCCGTGGACTCGAAGTTCAAGGACACGTCAGCCAAGTTCTTCCGCCTGGCGGAGAGCACGAACGCGTTTGCTTCCCTGAAGCAGCACGGCATCAAAGGTGAACTACTCCACCGCTACTTCCGGTCGAACCGCTAGTTCACCACCCGCAACCAACACCCTTCGATACGACTACGATGCGCATCTTCACTCTGTTGTTGCCGGTGGCCTTCCTGCTGCCGGCCGCCTCCGCCCAGAAAATCAACGACGTCATCCTCAAGAGGGATGGCTCCCGCGTTCGCGGCCTTGAGATCACTGAGTTCCTGTTCAGTGGTGTTCGTGGCACGCGCGGCAAGGCCCCATACGAAGTCCCCGCCCACCACGTGATGGACATTGAGTGGAGTGACGTTCCCGAGGAGTTCCTCTCCGGCAAGGCCGCAATGAACCGTGGCGACTTCCAAGCCGCGGCGCAACTGTTCGGCGCGGTCACCAGCACCCGCCCACTGGTCAAGGCCGACGCCGAGTTCTTCAAAATCAAGTCGGCCGTAGCTTCGGTCGGTTCTGACAAGTCCGCCGCCGCAACCGCAGCCGAGCACGCCAAGAGCTGGCTCAGCGCCAACGCCAACCACTGGCGCACGCCGGAAGCATTGCTGCTGGCTGGCCGCGCCGAGCGCCTGGCTGGCACGGCGGGCACCGCAACAACGACCCTCAAGGACCTTGAGGAGCGAGCCATCACCGACGGATTCGGCGGCATCTGGAGTGCCCGCGCCAAGTACGAACTCGCGCTGACGCTGATCGCGGACGGCAAGGGCGCGCAAGCTCGCTCGCAGTTCAAGTCGGCCGGCAACTCCGCCAGCGATGCCCTCGGCACCGCTTCGACCGCGGACAAGAGCGAACTGAAGTCGATCGCGACGCTGTCGCGCGTCGGCGAAGGCGAGACCTACCTGCTCGACAAGGACTACAAGAAGGCCGAGTCGTTCTTCCGCCAGCTGGCTGGCTCGAAGGAATCCGCCCTGAAGGCTGCTGGCCGCGCCGGAGAAGGCGAAGCCATCTTCCTGTCCGCCGCAGCAACAAAGTCGCCCAACGACCTGCGCCGCGCGCAACTGGCGCTGGCCAAGGCCAGCGTGCTCGATTCGAGCAATGGTGAAGCCACCGCCAAGGCGAATTACTACCTGGGACGCTGCCTGATGCTGCTCGGCCCGGATAAGGAAGGAGACTCGTTCAAGCAACGAGCCCAGGCCTACTTCGAGATTGTCTACACTTCCTACCCAACGACCCGCTGGGCCGGCCTCGCGAAGGCCGAATCCGACAAGTAAGTCCAAAAGTTGGGCTTCCTAGGACGCCCGCTACCCAACCCAATAATCACCGCCAAATCCGATTTGGCAATCGTCGTCCGGTCTGTTCTTCTCCCCAGAAGAGCAGATTGTTTGCGCCGGGGGCTTCCCAGACCCGCCGCTGTCGCGCAAACTCCCCCACCCCTCTTTTTCGACCCCATTCGAAACCGCCCCTCTCCCACCCTGGTCTCAGGGTTGCAGTTCCCATGATCTTCAAGCACGTGCCTTTCGTTCGCGTCCTCGCTGTTTCCGCACCACTGGTCCTGGCGACCTCGCTCTTCGCCCAAACGCCAGAAGACGAGCAGCCTAGCTTCCTCTCGGAAGTCTTCGACTACGACAAGGCTGGCCCAATCGGCTACCTGATCATGTTGATGTCGGTCGTCGCCGTTGCACTGATCATCGAGAACTTCATGACCATCAAGCGCGAGAAGCTCGCGCCGCCAGACCTTCTCGACGAACTCGAAGCACTGTTCGACGGCGAGAACTTCCAAGATGCAGTTGAGCTCTGCGAGGAAGATAAGAACTACCTTTCGAACGTTGTCGGCGCTGGCCTCTCCAAGCTCGGCCACTCGTTCGAGACGATGCAGACATCGATCCGTGAGATGCAGACCGAAGAGTCGGTCAAGCTCTTCCAGAAGATCGGTTGGCTGTCGCTGATCTCGGCTATCGCACCGATGATGGGTCTGTTCGGAACGGTGACGGGAATGTTCATCACCTTCGGCAAGATCGCGTCGTCCGGCGGCAACGTTTCGCCGTCGGTCCTGGCAGGCGGTATTAAGATGGCACTGATCACGACGATGCTCGGCCTGTCGGTCGCCATCCCAGTCGGCATCGCCTTCTTCACGTTGCGTAACCGCGTCATCAGGACGTCGACGGAGATCAACGCGATCACCGAAGACATCTTCGAGCGCTTCCGCGCCAAGTAATCCCGATTGGGTTGATCCGGAACGCGAGAACCACGTTCTCGACTGACTGGACCCCATCCCGCTAGTGCCGCGGCAACGCGGCACGCAACCGGAGATATTGCCACGTGAACGTTAAACGAATAGTTCAGGAAGAGATCGAGATGGACATGACGCCCATGATCGATTGCGTCTTCCTGCTGATGATCTTCTTCGTGTTGGTCATCGACTTGAGCCAAAAGAATCTCGAGGACCTGATCCTGCCGCGCGCAGAGTTCATGGAACCCGATGAATCCCCACCCGAAGGTCGCCCGATCATCAACATCCTGCAGAACGGGACGGTGATCTATGGCGGCGAGGTCTACTTCGACCCCACCAAGGACGGCAAGGACTACAAGAAGATCGCGGAACTCCTGCTCAGTATCCGACGAGATGGTATTGCCAAGGAAACCCTGCACCTGGTCGACAAGGACATCGGCGGCATGACCGCCAAGGTCATCGACGACCCAATCCTGATCCGTGCGGACAAGTGGACCGAATGGCACTTCGTCGGTGAGGTCATGAAGCAGTGCAGCCAACCGCAAATCGCGTTCTGGAAGGTGCAACTGGCACTCTCTGACCAGGACAAGGAAACCAAGGAAAAGAACGCGAGGATCAAATGACCGCACTCGAAGACGCACAAGAAGAGGCCAAGGCCGACATGACGCCGATGATCGACGTCGTGTTTTTGATGATCATCTTCTTCATCTGCATCGAATTTAAGGTGTTGGAATCCAAACTCGACGCGTTCCTGCCTACCGACAAGGGTAGTCAGGCCACAGTCGTGGAGCCGGAAGAGCAGCTTTCGATCAAGATCCATGTCGAGAGCAAGGGCATCCCGAGCTACAAGCTTGGCGGCCCTGGCGTGCTCAGCCCGGATACGGATCGGCCCTACCGCTTCGTCCTGGAGGGCCACCGAGTCCGGTGGGAGATCGGGCCGAAGCCGGTCGGCACCCTCAAGGAGGTCAAGGTCGAACTGGACCGCATTGCTGGCGACCCGAGCAGCATGATCCCAGACAAGAAGACCGGCGGTAAGAAGCTGATGTCTTGTGTCATCGAAGCCTACCCGGGCACCTACTACGAAGACGTCGCCAAGACCAACGACGCCGCCAACGCCGCTGGCTTCAAAGAAGTCAACTTCGGTGGCGGTCTCGGCGAAGGCAAGTAGCAGCCAAGCCAACAAGCCGCGGCAGCGTCCAGCTCGCCGCTCCCTCAGCAGGCTCGCTCCTTAGGGTGCGAGCCTGTTCTGGTTTTGCAGGCCCATTCGCTTCACAAAACGTGCCTCAAGAGCCTTCAAGGCAGACCAATCCGCCGGAGTAATCCGGGCCCAACGGAGATCAGATTTCAACGACTGCGCATGCCACCTCTGCGGCGCAACCCGTCAAAGTCACTGCCAGCCGAAAATATGGAAAAAACGAATGATCCTGGCACGGTCCTAACCCGAAAAACCGCTGGCACGACCCAGCACACCCAGCTACCGTTTTGGACCTTGCGACTGGCCCTCCCCCGTGTTGGTCGGTTGCAAGAACGTCCGTATCGTCGCCGCAAGTCCCTTTCGATCGGTCGCATGTGAAACGTCCCCTCCACATGCGGCGATGCCTCAGCATCGTGTTCGTTCACCGATCGCTTGCCGCCGACACCGCTAAAGGATCCCACGCCAGTGAGATCCGAATGCATTCTGCTTACGCACCGAGCGTGAAACGATGGCACTCGAACATCCGCGCCTTCTCGCTGCTTCGCTGACTGTCGCCCTAATCGGCACGTCATGCTCCACCCCCATCGATCCTTCCTGTAACCCGGACGGATCGAATGGCAGTACCACGACTAGCGAAGCTTCGCTATCCGGCGGTACGTCCATGGCTGGTGGAGCAGTTTCTTCCAACCAAGATCCTCAGGAACCCCAGGGCCAGGAACCCCAAGGCACAGTCGCGGATCAGCGCCGCGCAGCCTTGGTTGAGCACTGGCTCGAGAACGCTCGCAAGCTTCGCACTCGTGGCGAACTTCAAGCGGCACAACTCGAACTGCTCAAAGCCAAAGACATGGCGCCGCGCAACGAAAACGTTCGCGCGCAACTGTCGGCGGTCCAAGCTGAACTCGGCCTCCCCGCCGGTGTGCAAAAGGACTTCGGCGACGAAGTCATGCGCCTCCAAAGGGTCTCCGAGGAACACGCTCGCGCGACCGTGCAGCATCAGTTGCAAACGGCGCAACAGCGCATGTCCGACAAGGACTTCGCCGGCGCCATCGACGAGCTTCGTCGCGCGGCACTCGGTATCGAGATCAAGAACGATATCGATTGGATGGGCTTGCCCGCCAAGGTCCAGAGCACAAAGGATGAAGCCGAGCGCCTCTACGACAGCCAAGAGCGCGAGAGCCAAGCGTCGCAAAACGCCCAACTCGCCGACCAGCTGCGTCGCGAATACGAGCGCAACCAAGCCCAAAAGCGCGCTCGCGTCGATGGCTTGATCAAGCGTTCACAGGTCGCCTTCGGAGCCCAGCAGTTCGAACGCTCACAGGACCATGCGCAACGCGCGTTGGATCTCGACCCGTCGAACCAACTGGCCTACGACATGCTCAACGCCGCCACCAAGGCAGGGCGTAACTCGGCCAACGACACCTACTGGCGCGCACGTGCCCTTGAGATCCGTAAGGTTCTCGAAGCGCACGAAGAGCTGAAGACGCCGCAAACCGAGATCCTGGTCATGGACCAAGAGATCTGGGCGAAGGCCAGTGGTCGCCGCAACCGCCGCAGCGGCCCGAAGATGATGAGCCCGCAAGATGCGGCGCTAACGCAGCAAGTCGAGTCCGTCGGCGTGGGTCGCTTGACCTACACCGAAGAGACCGGTTCCTACCTCGACGTCATCAAGAACCTCAGCCTGCTGACCGGCGTCCAGATCATCACGACGCCAGAAGCTCGCACGATCATCGACGATGAAAGCCTCACGGTTGTCATCGAGTTGGCCGCGTCGATGACGCTGAAGGACTTCCTCAACCACATGGTTGACCACAGCAAGAACCTCGCTTGGACGATCAAGGATGGTGTCGTGGTCATGGGTGACAAGTCGCAGGCCGCTGGCACGCTGGTCACGGCGATCTACTCCGTCAAGGACCTGATCTTCAAGCAGACGCAGTTCCTGCCGCCGACCATTCGCGACATCCCGGGCGAAGCCGAAGGTGACGTCCCGCGTACTGGTGGTGAAGGCGACGACCCGATTGCCGGCATCGAACTGGCTGACCTGGTCACGACCCTGCAAAACGCGACTGGTCCCGAATACTGGGCGACCGAGGGCGTTGAGATGAACCAAGAGGACTCGGGTCTGCTGTCCGTCAAGGCCAGCCCCGAGATGCAGGAGAAGCTCCACAAGTTCCTCAACGACATGCGTCGCTTCCAGACGCCGATCGTGACGATCGACTCGAAGTTCCTGACCATCTCCCGCAACTTCCTGCAAGAGATCGGCATCGACATCCGCGGCCTCGGTGGCTCAGGCGCCAAGGGTGACACCGTCTCCCTCGACGACGTCACCAACGGCCTGGTCAACAACGCTTCGCGCGGCAATGACAACGGCGGCACTGGCGACCCAGCGGCCAACCCGTTGGCTGGTGCGTTCTTCAACGACGGCAGCGATGGCGACATTCGCGCCCGTTCGGAGAACTACTTCCTCAATGACCTGGGCAAGGTCCTCAGCCCCACCGGTGGTCTTACCGCTGGTTGGACGCTGATCGACGACACCCAACTCAACATGATCCTGCGCGCCGTCGAAAAGCGTCAGGACGGAGAAGTCGTCAACAGCCAGATCCTGTCGGTTGTCAACCGCGGCCGTGGCCACGTTGCCGTCATCAACCAGACGGCCTACGTCCGTGACTTCGACGTCGAAGTTGCTCAGGCAGCGTTCATCGCCGACCCAAAGGTCGACGTCATCCAGGACGGCATCGTGCTCGACGTGCAACCGGTCATCATGAATGACCGGAAGTACATCGTGCTCAACCTCAACCCGACGGTTGCCGAACTGCAACGCCCGATCCCGACGTTCACAACGTCGCTCGCTGGCTCAACTCTCCCGGTCACGGTGCAGTTGCCGGTCCTGACGGTCACGAACTTCTCGACGACTGTCCGCGTCCCGGATGGTGGCACGGTGCTGCTTGGCGGCCTCCGTCAGGTCCTAACCCGTGAGCGTCGCGCCGAGATCCCCCTCCTGTCGCGCTTGCCGCTGATCTCTTTCCTGTTCAAGCAGGAAGGCTCGGCCGACGAGAACCGCAGCCTGATGGTCATGGTTCGTGCTCAGATCACTGACGTGGTCGACCAAGCCGGCAACTAGCCGAGCCTGCTCGCTGGCGCTTCCAAGCGCCACGCAGACCGACCGAACGAGCCGCCTAGTGCGGCTCGTTTCGGTTTTGCACCACGCGCGAACCACTGGCCCACCCCACGACCGCGCCGCCACTACGGATGATGCCCAGGTGGTCGCCATGAAATGGACCGCGGCCGCGCAATGAGCCCCAATCCCATTTCAAGAGCCCTCTGCACCACAGCCATAACTGCAACAACGGCACGGCCACCCCATTGGAGTGGTGGTTTCGGCATGGTTCCAGCCGCCCCACTCTTGCCGCCGACCTCGCGATAACGGACAACTAGAACTGACCAACGTGCCCCCGCGCCCACCCCAGAACATGGGTGCAATGCCATGAACAAGCCCCTCGACGCCATCTTCTTCGACATCGACGACACGTTGTTCTCGACAACCGTGTTCGCCGACAAGGCGCGCCGCAACGCCGTCGACGCGATGATCCGAGCCGGCCTACGCGCCGACCGCAGCGACGCCATACGAGAACTCGAAGACGTCATCGCCGAGTTCTCGTCGAACTACAGCGGCCACTTCGACAAAGTCCTCGACCGCCTAGGCCCCGATTCCCATGCAGGCAACAACCGCGCCGTCATCGTCGCCGCCGGCGTCGTCGGCTACCACAGCACTAAGGAGAGCGACCTCAAGGTCTACGACGACGTCTACAGCACTCTCAAATGGCTCTCCAGTAAGAGCCTGACCCGCGGCATCATCTCGGCCGGGTTCACCATCAAGCAAGCTGAGAAACTCGTGCGACTCGACGTCCTTGAGTTCGTCACTCCAAGCGCCGTCTTCTTCACGGACCAAGTCGGTTTCAGCAAGCCCAACCCCAAGCTCTACCGCCGCGTCCTAGAAACGCTCAGCCTCACACCCGAGCGCTGCCTCTACGTCGGTGACAACCCCACCCACGACATCGACCCCACCAACAACGACGGCTGGAGCACCGCCCGCATCCGCCGCAGCGGCCGCTACGCAGAGGTCGAAGGCGAAACCGAAGCCACCTACGAGATCCGCGACTTCCTAGAACTCCGCCGCATCCTAGAAACCGACTTCGGCCTCTAACCAGCGCCCAA
>CALCZA010000134.1 GCA_937906475.1 uncultured bacterium | reverse complement strand
AGGTTCGCTTAGAACACGGATGCTGTGCTAAGCGGCCAGAAGCGCGCGCGCACGCGGCCCTTCAGCAGGTGCTCAGCGACCAGTCCAAACTCGCGCGAGTCGCAACTGATCGGGCGGTTGTCTCCCATTACGAAGAACTCGTGCGCCGGGACGACTAGTTCGTCCATGTTCTCGCGGTCCGGGATGCAGCCGTAGTCATCGGATACCTTGCCGTTCACTAGCAACACGCCAGCGCGCATCGCGATGTGGTCGCCGGGCACGCCGACGACGCGCTTGACGAAGTCGATGTCGGGGTTGCGTGGATAACGCAAGACGACGACGTCGCCGCGGCCGACGTTTGACAGGTTGTAGGTGACGCGGTCGACGACCAGTCGGTCACCGTCATGCAGTGCCGGTTCCATCGAGTTGCCGCGAACAATGGACACCTGGATGACGAACATGTGCACCGTCACCATCAGCAGCGCCCCGATCATCGCATCGGCTGCGAACCGAGCACCAGGCCGCAAACGTCGTTTGAGCGTGGCGGTGGGGCATTGTTCGGAGCGTCGTGCAAACCACATGCAGTCGCTATCGACGCTTTGGCGGGTTTGCTTGACGCAGTGCGACTAGGGCGGGCCCCGATGTGGGCAACGATCCTTGAATCAAGAATCCAAACGTCTCAGGGGGCTAGTCGCCGGTGGCAAGGACGGGCCGTCCTAGAATGGGCATAAACCCAACTAGGGGCGTCAAGTAGGGCGGGTTCCTGGGTCGAAGAACGGGGTGAGTCATCGGTCAGGATCTGTCCGAAACCGCCATGCCACAATTGACACGTAATCAACTCGCGAAGCGGGCACAGACTCGCCGTGAAATCCGGCAAAAGAGCGATCTGATTCAGCCGCTACCTGACTTGGTTGCGAAATTGCTCAGGGTCCTCAACCAGGCCGAAACAGAGCCGGCGCATCTTGAAGCGTTGCTCCAGAACGACCAGGTGTTGGTCGGCAAGATGTTGGCGATGGTCAACAGTCCCTTCTATGGCTTGAACCGCCCGATTCGAACGGTCAAGGAAGCCGTCGTGGTCCTTGGGTTCCGTGGCGTTCGCAGTTTGGTTCTTGCCACTGGCACTGCCAAGTTCTTGCAGTGCGACTTCACCTGGTATGGCCATGAGCCCAAGGGGCTTTGGTTGCATGCCGTCTGTGTTGCTGCCGGTTCGCGCTTCATGGCGCAGCAGAGCAACATGTCGCTAGACGAAAGTGAGTCGCTGTTTGTCGGCGGGCTGCTTCATGACATCGGCAAGTTGATGCTGGTGACCTACCTGCATGATGGGCCGCTGGTGACGACCGAGCGATCGATCACAGAATACGAGCGAGCTACGGCTGGTCTGGACCACACCGAAGCCGGCGCGCTCGTGGCTGAGAAGTGGAATCTCGCATCGGATATCCAGGAAGTGATCAGCTGTCATCACGAGACTCGTGACGACGACGACGACGAAGCGGCTGGCTCTAGCAAGGGGCTCGCTTGCGTACGCCTCGCTGATTGTGTCGCCCACGAACTTGGTCACGGTTACTTGCCAGGACGGGCGCCAGTCAACATGGTTCGGCGCGAAGACCTCGCTGCGGTTGCGCTCGATGAGGCGAGTTGGGTTGCGATGCGCGACGCAATGGCGGTCGTCATGGAAGACGCGGTCACGGCCCTCGGCGACCTTAGCCGCTAGTGCCGTGACGGCCATCTCGACCAAGTCTCCGTGGGACAGTCGGGGCGTTAGTTTCGCTGCATGTAGGCCGCACGCAATGCGACTTGGAACTCGACGATCAAGCCGAAGTCCGGTTCGTGATCGGCGATGCTGCGCCGTTGCCGGCCGCGCAACGCCTCAGCCTCATTCTCAGCCTCACCGTTAAGGGCAACCTGCCCGGTGAAGTGTGGCAGTCCGCTGAGCCTTGCCCTGAGGTCCCGCAAAATTGCAGGAGATGCTCTCTGTGAGCCACTAGAATTGGCGACGCCGCGAACTCGATTCGATGCCGAGAGCCTTGCGATACTTTGTCACCGTGCGACGCGCGATGTGCACGCCGCTCTCGCCGAGAGCCTCGACCAACTGATCATCTGAGAACGGCGAGTCCTTGTCCTCGGCGTCGACGATCTGGCGCAGCGTGTCCTTGACGGCCTGTTGGCTGATCATGGCGCCATCATCCGACATCGTGCCGCTGCTGAAGAAGCGCTTCATGTCGAAGATGCCTTGCGGCGTCTGGATGTACTTCCCGGACGTTGCGCGACTGATCGTCGAGATGTGCACGCCGACCGTGTCGGCAATGTCCTGCATCTTCATCGGCTTCAGTTTCTGCACTCCATGGCGCAGGAAGCCCTCTTGGCGGCGGACCACTTCGGTCGCGACGCGTTCGATCGTATTCTGGCGTTGGTGCACGGCCTCGATGAACCACTTCGCGGCTTCGATCTTACGGCGCAAGTAGTCGTAGACTTTTGGGTCGTTGCGCGCTTCCTGGAGCAGGTTGCGGTAGACGGGGGAAATCGCCAGATCCGGTAGCGACCCTCTCTGCGACTTGACCTCGAACTTGCCGTCAACTTCTTCGATGACGACGTCGGGGGAAACACTAGCGGACTGACCAGCGTCGAACTCCGAGCCAGGGTGCGGCTTGCAGGAGAACCGCAGGAACTCCCAACTCTGTTTGATGTCTTCGATGCTCGCCCCCGATGCTTTGGCGATCTTCGGCAACTTGTTCATCGCCAGATCATCGAGGTGGTTCTCGACGATGGCGCGTGTCAGGGGACGGACGAACTGCATGTGATCCAACTGCATCAACAGGCAGTCGCGCAGATCGCGGGCGCCAACTCCAGTGGGCTCGAGGTCGCGCACAACTTCGATGGCTTCTTCTGCCAGCGGGATAGGTACCGAAAGCTGCGTCGCGATTGTTTCAGCTGTTTCGGTTAGGCGACCGTCTTCGTCGAGCGAGAACACGATGTGTTCGATCACGGCGATGAGTTCGGGGTCGGCTTCCTGGGTGCGCACTTGCGTCATCAGGTATTCCGCCAGTGACACCGTGCGTCCGGGCGTGTTCTGCAGCGCTTCGAACTTCTTGTCTTCGTCGTCGGCGTTGAATGCCGAACCGCGTTGGCGCCAGCTGGGCTCAGCGCGTGATTCGAGTTGGTCGATTTCGGCTGAGAACTCGCGCTGCAAGCGGTCTTCGTAGGCGTCGGGTTGCTGTGTCGACTCGCCTTCGCCAGTGCTGCTCGCGGCGCGGTCGGCATCGTCTTGCCGTTCGAGGAAGACGTTTTCTTGCAGTTCTTGCTCGACTTGGTCTTTCAGTTCGATCAGCGGTAGCTGCAGAACTTGCATGGCCTGAATCATCTGCGGCGACTGAATCAGTCGCTGTTCGGCTCGCAGGGATTGAGTCAGACCTAGTCTCATCTACTTACTTCTAGCCACTATTGCTGCCGGGGTCACGGCCCTGCTACGACAAGGGCCATTAGCAAGGCCTTATCGTAGTGAAAATTAGGGGGTGACTCAGTGCGAGAACGGGGTCGACATCTTTGGTGGTAGGTTCGACCTGCCAAGGTGAGGCGCGGGCCGTCGCCGCGATCGATGGCCGTTGCGCTCGTCAGGATGCCGTCATGATCGATCTTTGTTGACGAAGCTTGGGCTTGCATCAATGCGCCGCCGCCTTTCATGCCGCTGCGGCTTGCAGGGGTCGGCGCGTTGATGCTCAGTAGATCGAGAGTCGCATGCAGCGACTTGCTGACTGGCACGGGCCGCATCCGCAGCAACCGGTGTTTGCCCGGCCGCTGCCAGCGCAGCGCAGTTTAACCACTGGTCACTGAGTTGTTCGAGGGAGCAACCGCTGGTTGCAACTTGGTCGGCAACGGCGCGGCCTGCCATCGTGGCGAGCGCGGCATCGAGACGTCGCGCGCGTTGCAGCACCGTTTGGCACGTCGTGCATTCACGCAGGTGGGTGTGCAACGAATCGTCGCAGACGAACCCATAGCCGAGTGGCTCGTAAGCCTCTCGGTCAAACGCTTCGAGCGCGAGGTCGCCATCAAGATGCACGGCCAAGACGGCGTCGGTGCGGGCGCACCTTCTCCGAGGATTTGGCGAAGGCTGTTGTGATGAGTCACGGGAAGAGTTCACGAGTCGATGTGCTCCTTGACTCGCGCGAGCACTTTGCGGCGCGCTTCGAGCACATGCATGCGTGCCGCCGTGGCGCTGCAATGGAGCACGCCGCTGATCGTAGCGTAGTCCATGCCCTCGACGGCGCGTAGGTGCAGCGCGGTGCGTTGGCGGTGGGTTAGCCGCTCCATCGCTTCGTCGAGGCGGTCCTTCAGTTCGCGGGCGATGGCTTGTTGCTCGGCTTTGTTGCCGTCGTAGTGATCCGGCACATCCATGTCGCCGAGCGATTCGGTCGGCATGCTGCGCTGCCAGCGCGCAGGTTCGTAGGCGAGGCGGACCAGGATGCGGAACAACCAGGTGCGCAGGGCGGATTCGGCGCGGAAGTTGGGCAGACCTTTGAAGGCTCGCACCAGGGTCTCTTGCACCAGGTCTTCTGCCCAGTGCGGGTCGCGGCAATAGCGGCGCGCTAGCGACAGCAAGCCGGTCAAGTGCGGTCGCAGTAGGTTTTGGAACGCCGACTGATCACCCTCGCGGCAGCGCGCCAGCCAAACCTGTTCTTGGGCGGTGACAGTTGCCGGTCGCGGGTGTCTGTCCAAGCTTGCGTCCATGAGTCGCTCCTTGGACCCAGGCAGAGGCTCTGCCGTAAGGCGCTGGTTGGTTAGATTCTTGGCTAGTTTCGCGGGCGAAGATCTGGGCATAAGCAGGCGAGCCCACAGGACTCAGCACTGACTAGCCACGCAGCATGGCAAAGTAGCCACTATAGAATTTGAAGAAGATAATGATGACGCCGGTTACGGCGAGGCCGTAAGCGATTTGGCCGACGAGTTGGGCCGCGTTGCTCAGTTTGCGGCCGGCGACTTCTTGGCGCCGGATCAGTGCCCTCTGCAGCGCATCTTCGAGTTGGCCAGCTTGTTCGCCCGTTGCCAGCAGCGAGCGGGTTTCGGTGCTCAGGGAGGCCGAGGTCTGCAACGCTTCGCGCAGCGGGGCTCCGTCCTCAAGCAGTTTCTGGGCCATGATCAGCCGCTCTTGCAAGCCGTGCATGCGCACCGTGGCAACCGCCTGGCGATGGGCGTCGATGATTGGCACGCCGGCGCCATACAGCGAATGCAGTGACTCCAGGTAAGGCAGTTCGCGCATCTCGTCGAGCAGCGGGCCGATGATCCGGTAGCGCTCGAGGGAGGCATCGCCGCGGACAATCTTGCGCGCCAGCGCGATCACGATTGCCGAGATGGAGAAATAGACGATCCCCAAGCCTATCGAGAAGCTGGGGCCAACCAACGTATACGTGGCGGCCGCCGCAATCGGCAGCATGCCCAAGAGCAGTAACGGGTAGCGCAGGCCGGCCCACACTTCACGGTGGAACTCGGCGCGTCGCCGTCGATTCTCGGCGCGGCCACGCAAGGCCGCGGTGGCTTTGCCGCTTTTCCAGGCCGCCTCAAGGACGGTCTTCTCAGTCGGTTTCAGCGTGATGCCGCGCTGCCTCGAGAGGTCGAGCAGAACTTGGTCGCCGAAGGCCACGTTGCCGCCCATCGATTCGAGCGGCAGGCCGGCGTCCAGGGCCGATGCCATATCGTCGAAAGCCAACGCGGCTTTTTCATCCGAGGCTCCGGGCTTGAACATATTTGCAGTGTCCGTGGGGTGGTGGTTTGTGGCGACCCGCCCGCGCCTGACTGTCCGCGCGTCGGCTAGACGGCGCGGAAGTGTTTGCTGAGTTTCAGGCCTTGCCCTTGGTAGTGCGAGCTGAGACTGTCGTCACCGTAGACGACTTCCGGCGGTTCTTGGGTTTTGAAGAACTCGAGCTTGAAGAACACCTGACCGTCTTC
>CALCZA010000133.1 GCA_937906475.1 uncultured bacterium | reverse complement strand
GAAGGCACGACGGCCAATGTGCCACCGCAGGGTGGCCGCAAGCACCCCGAGCAGAACTACATCCAGGTCAACACCGAGCACATCCTGTTCTTGTGTGGCGGCACGTTCCGCGGCATCGAGCAATTCATTGCACGTCGCCTCGGCCAGAAGGTCATTGGCTTTGGCCAAACTCAAGACGATGAAGGTGGCCCGACCGACCTAGAGGGCAAGCCACTGGTCACGGGCCAGGCCGAGCGCGATCGATTGATGCCCTACCTCGACCAGAAGGATCTGATCGACTTCGGCATGATCCCCGAGTTCGTCGGGCGTCTGCCGGTCACGGTCGCGATGCGTTCATTGACGCACGATGAAGTCCTCAACGTGATGACCCAGCCAAAGAACGCGCTGGTCCGTCAATACAAGGCGATGTTCGAACTCGACAGCGTGCAACTTGAGTTCACCGACGGTGCCCTGAGCGTGCTCGCTGCCGAAGCGATGAAGCGCGAGACCGGTGTTCGTTCGCTGCGTTCGATGTTCGAAGAGGTGCTGCTTGACCTCCGCTACGACATTGGCACCCGCAAGGGTGAGCAAGTCGTCATCACCGAGGATTACGTCATCGAGACGCTGCAGCGCGGCCCGCAAAGCCTGTTGGCCAACTCGATCCTGCCGTCGAGCGGCAAGGCCAAGCCAGCCAAGGATAAGGATGACGCCGTTGCAGTGGCGAAGCCCGAGAAGGGCCCAATGCGCCACAAGCGCGATTCGGCGTGAGCGAGCGCGACGAGCAACCGGCCGGCGAGCAACCGGCTGGCAACACAGCGGGCGCCGCAAAGCAGAAGACCGCACTTACGGACTGCTCCGATGCGACTGTGGCCGAACTGGTGACAAGCCTCGGCGGCAAGCCGTTCCAGGCCCGACAGGTTTCGCATTGGATCTGGAAGCACGGGGTCACCGACTTCGACCAGATGAGCAATGTGCCCGCGCGCCTGCGCACCGCACTTGCGGAGAACCACCGCGTGCACAGCAGCGAAGTACACAAGACTGACCTTGCCGCGGATGGCACAGAGAAGTTGCTGCTCAAGCTGCACGACAACGACACCGTCGAGTGCGTAATCATCCCCGATGGCGAACGCACGACGCTGTGCATCTCGACCCAAGTGGGATGTCCCGTTGGCTGTGTGTTCTGCGCATCCGGAATGTTCGGCGTGCGCCGCAATCTCAGTAGCGGCGAGATCGTCGAACAGGTGTTAATAGCGCGCACTCGCATGCAAGGTGAGCGGCGGCTGACCAACCTGGTCGTCATGGGCATGGGCGAACCGATGCTCAACCTCGACGGCCTACTGCCGGCGCTGCAACGCATCCACGACCCAGACGGCATCAACTTCGGCGCACGCCGCATCACTGTCAGCACGTCTGGCTATCCAAAGCAGATGGCGAAGTTCGCAGAGGCCGATCCGAGCTACAACCTCGCGATCTCACTGCACGCTGCCGACGACAAGTTGCGCAAGGAACTGGTGCCAACGGCGGCTAACAGCGTTGCCGAGATCGTCACCGCGGCGCACGACTACTTTGGCCAGAAGAACCGCGAGGTCACGTTCGAAGTCGTGCTGCTAGCGGGCAAAAACGACCGACGCATCGATGCCAACAAGATGATCCAGGTGCTGCGCGACGTGCCGTGCACGGTCAACTTGATCCCGTGGAACCCGGTCAGCGAGATCGTCGCGAAGCACGGCCTGGGACGGCCGACCGAAGCGCGCGTCGATGCGTTCGCGGATTCGCTGCGCGACGCGGGCATCAACGTGACGGTGCGAAGGCAACGTGGCGCGGATCGAAGTGCTGCCTGTGGCCAATTACGGCTGCAGACTCTCGAAAGCTCCGACGCTTAGGAAGCGGAGCACATGGCACCCAAGAGATGGTGCGTGCGGCGAATCCGCCGACCTTGAGCAGCCACAGCTAAGCTGAATGCCTACAGCTCTACCGGAACACCCATCTGGCGGAACTTGCGGTAGCGCTGGTCCAACAGTTCGGAGATCTCAATACCCTTCAGCTCATCCAGCCACTCGCTCAATTGCACCCGCACGTTGGCGATCGTGCCCTTCTGATCGCGATGGGCACCACCAAGCGGTTCGGGAATGACCTTGTCGACCAGCCCCAAACGCAGCAGATCCTTGCTAGTGAGTTTGAGTGCTTCGGCGGCCTCGGGAGCCTTCTCGCCGCTCTTCCAAAGAATGGCGGCGCAACCCTCCGGCGAGATCACCGAGTAGTAGCTGTTCTCCAGCATGCCAACGCGGTCGCCGACACCGATTCCGAGCGCACCGCCCGAACCACCTTCACCGATGACGAGCGTGATGATTGGCACCTCGAGGGCAAACATCTCAAGGATGTTGCGCGCGATTGCCGACGCCTGGCCGCGCTCTTCAGCGCCGATGCCCGGGTAGGCACCAGGCGTGTTGATGAACGAGATGATCGGCAGCTTCAGCTTCTGCGCCAGCTGCATCTTCTGCAGCGCTTTGCGGTAGCCCTCGGGGTGAGCACAACCAAAGTTGCAGGCAAGGCGATCCTTAACGGTCTTGCCCTTGCGGTGGCCGACCATCAGAAAGCGGTGCTCCCCCATCGTCGCGAGGCCCGTCATGATCGCGGGGTCATCGCCGTAGAGGCGGTCACCATGTAGCTCGACAAAGTCGTCCAGCATCATGGTCACGTAGTCGGTGGTCAGCGGCCGATCGGCATGACGCGCGACGTTAACTCGCTCCCACGGCGAGAGCCCTTCGTAGACCTCGGCGGTCTGACGCTTCAACCGATCCTCGAGCAGATCGATCTCACCCTGAAGTTCCAGGTGAGAACCGGAGCTCAAGCTGCGCAGCTCATCGATCTTGGTTTGCAGCTCGTTGAGGGGACGCTCAAAGGCAAGGCCGTCTTGAACGGCTGGCTTCGTTGACGATTGACTCATGACTGCCGGATCCTAGGCCCTAATTCGAGCCCTGACCACCATTCGCCCGGCTTGCTTTGTGCTGAGGTTGATAGCGGGCAGACAAATCCCAGCACTTGCAAATGCTGGCTTGAAAACGCCGACCCCGTGCCGGTTGCGGCCCAACTCCCTCAGCAACCTGCCGCGATGCCGTTCGGCCGAATGCGGGCAGCAGTGACAACCCACGTAACGCCACAGGCAGGCAGAGGGCGCTACAGATCGTATTCCTTAATCTTGCGATACAGCGTGCGCTCGCTGAGCCCCATGGCCTTAGCGGCCTTCTGACGATTGCCGCCACACAGTTCGAGCGAGACCCTGATGTGGTTCTGCTCGACCTCTTGCCACTGGCGGCCGGCCAAGAACTGCCACGAATCTTGATCCGTTGGCAGTGGCGCCCAAATCTCGGGCGGCAGGTCACTGCGAGTCAGGATGTTGCCCCTAGCGCGCACCACCATCGACTCAAGCGCGTTGCGCAACTCGCGCACGTTGCCAGGCCAATCGTATTGCACCAACGCCACCAACGCGTCGCGATCGATCGACTCAACATCCTTGCTGTGCAGCTTGGAGAAGTGGCCGAGGAAGTGTTCGACCAACAACTTGATGTCGCTGCGGCGTTCGTTGAGCGACGGCAGGTCAATCGTCACAACCTTCAGCCGGAAGTAGAGGTCCTGGCGGAATGTGCCGGCCTTGACCTTCTGGATCAGGTCCGCGTTGGTCGCCGCCAACACCCGCACATCCACCGGCCGCGTCTGGTTGTCGCCGAGGCGCGTCACCGCGCGCTCTTCGAGCACCCGCAGCAATTTAATCTGCGTCGGCACCGGCATCTCCCCGACTTCGTCGAGTAGCAACGTGCCGCCAGCGGCGTATTCAAACTTGCCTTCGCGATCGGCAACGGCACCAGTGTATGCGCCCTTGATGTGGCCAAACAACTCGCTCTCGATCGTGCCTTCGGACATGCCGCCGCAGTTGATCGCAACGAACGGACGCTTGGCCCGCGGCGACAAGTTGTGCACGGCACGAGCGATCAGTTCTTTGCCGGTGCCCGACGCACCGAGAATCAACACCGACGCCGCAGTGCCCGCGATCTGCCGCACCAACGACATCGTGCGCTGGATCTTCGGGTCCTGCCCGATGATGCCTTCGATGCCATAGGTACGTTCCATCTGACCCTTGAGGTCGTCGTAGGCGACGTCCTTGTCGTGGTCTTCGAGCGACTTCTTGACCTTGGCTCGCAGGTCCGACAAGTCGACCGGCTTTTCGACGTAGTAGGTCGCGCCCTGCTCCATCGCTTGCACAGCAATCTCACGACCACCGTGGCCCGTCAGCATCACGACGCGACAGTTGGCGTAGGTCTCTTTGGCCGCGGCCAGAACGGCAAAACCATCGGAGCCCTTCATTACCAAGTCCGTGACGACCACGGCGAACCGACGCTGCGCCAACATCTCGGTCGCTTCTTTGCCGCTGGAGGCTGTACTGATCTCAACCGGCAGTACTTCGAGTGCTTCGACCAGCGCCTCGCGCAGCGCATCGTCGTCGTCGACGACCAGAATCGGATTCGTTCTCATTATGTTTCCGCGGTCGTCTCAGTGCCGCGCACGGGCAGACGCAGCGAAAACTGCGTGCCCTTGCCCGGCTCCGATTGCATCATCAGAGAGCCGCCATGATCTTCGGCCACTCGGCGCACCGTTGGAAGCCCGAGTCCGGTGCCGCCCTTTTTCGTGCTGAAGTAGGGTTCGAGCACACGATCGATTTCCTGCGCCGCAATGCCAGCACCGGTGTCGGTCACGTTGATCGTCACGAAGTCGCCATCGCGCTGAGTCGACACAAAGATCTGGCCGCCAGACGGCGTGGCGTCCTTGGCATTGCGTACCAGATTACCGACAGCTGCTTGCACTTGATCCCAATCGCACACGACGTCCTCGACATTAACCCCCGGATAGAAACGCAGAGACAAATTGGCCTCCTTCATCTCGAGATCCTGGAAGTCGAGCAACGCCTGGATCTTCTGGTTGAGCGGCACCAGCTGCACTTTGGGCTCCGGGGCGCGCGCATAGCTGAGAAACTCCTCGAGGATGGTCTGCAACCTCCGGACTTCGCCTTCGACGGTCGACAATCGCTTATGGGTACGCTTATCGCGCGTCGACTCCGCCTCACGAAAGTCCTCGAGCACCAACTGCAGGTTAAGCCCGATCGTGCTCAGGGGATTGCGCACCTCGTGCGCAAATCCGGCCAGCAACGTGCCTAGATGGGCCAAACGCTGGGTTCGAATCTTCTGCAACCGTTCTTTGCGCACCGGGTTCGCCATTCAGGCAAAGCACGATAGAGCGTGGCTTTGCGGAAAGCTCCCCCTCGCCATGGTTTCCGCTGGAAGCTACTGTTCGGGACCATGCCCTTGCGCCACGAGCGACTGGCCGACGCCAACCCCGATGCCCTTTGCAGCGATGTCACTGCGTCACTACAGCGTGGCGAGATGTCGATACTGCCGACCGAGACCGTCTACGGCCTCACTGCGCTACCCAGCCACGAGCAAGCCGCCGAGCGCGTTTCCAACTGGAAGGGCCGCGATGCCAAGCAGCCGCTGACTTTTCACGTCGCCGACATCGACGACGTCAAGAAGCTAGGGGCCAAGATCGGCCTCGCAGCCGAACGGCTGATCGAGCGCTATTGGCCCGGACCGCTGACTTTGATCCTCAAGGGGCCGGATGGCAATTCGATCGGCGTGCGTCAGCCAGCCAATGAGTTCACCCGGAAGGTGATCAAGGCGTGTGGCGAACCGCTGTGGATGACTTCGGTCAACGCGACCGGCGAATCACCGTTGCTCGAACCGAAAGACATCGCGGCAGCTTGCCAGGCCGACGTCGCGTTCTTGGTGGACGATGGCGCTTCCCCTATCGGCGTCGCGTCGACCGTCGTGCGCGTCGACCGCGGCCCCATTGAAGTGCTGCGCGAAGGCATCTTGACGCGCGACGAAGTGCTCGGCACCGCCGCTGACCTGATCCTGTTCGTTTGCACCGGCAACACCTGCCGTTCGCCGTTGGCCGAAGCGATGGCGCGCGAAGAGATCGGCCAGGCCATGGGCATTCCCGCCAACGAAGTCTTAGCGCGCGGCATCAAGTTCGCGAGCGCTGGCACGGCCACGGTGCCCGGGATGTCGGCAAGTGACGGCAGCCTCAAAGCGGGTGCCGAAACTGGCCTCGACCTCAACAACCATCGCAGCCAGCCGATCGATTCATCGTTGTGGCAACGCGCGATGAAAATCTACTGCCTCGGCGACAGCCACCGACAGACTCTGCTAGCGGAAGCGCCCGAGTGTGCCGACAAGATTGAGTTGCTGCGCCCCGATGGCATGGACATCGCCGATCCATATGGCGGCGACTTGCAGGTCTACCAACGCGCGCGCGATGAAATACATGCGGCCGTCAAGGCGCGCACCGGCGATTGGTGGCCGTAGCGCAGTTGATCGCTAGGTCGACGCTGCCGGTGATTCTGCGCACGCTCCGCGGAACACCTTAAGACCTTAATCCAGTGATCCAGGCCTACCCGAGCAGCAGAGCGAGCGGGCAATTCACGGCAGCGCAAAGGTCCAATAACCGCGCCACCGCCGCAGTTCGCCACCAGGCTAGCATCGGAACTTGCTGCCTTGCCATCGCCGACTACGAAGGACTGTCGACGTCGGCTCGCGACTAAGCGCCGGCGAGTTTGCGCAGTATGCGCATCAAGCGCAGATACTTGCGCTTCGGCATGACCGGGTGGCCCATGTAGTCGCCGGACTCAGGGAGGTTCTTGAGCACGACTGTGTCGCCAGCGAAGCGGCTATCAGGCTGGATGTTCAAGTGGCCGGCGATGCCAACCTGGCCGGCCAACACGCAGCGGTCACCAATCGTCGTCGAACCGGCGACCATCGCGCCGGCAGCCATAACGACGTCTTCGCCGACTGTGCAGTTGTGTGCGATGTGCACGATGTTGTCGAGTTTGGTGCCGCGACCGATGGTCGTCACACCGAGCGTGCCGCGATCGATTGCCGAGTTCGAACCGACCTCGACATCGTCCTTCAACACGACGTTGCCGAGTTGCGGCACCTTGATCCACTTCGCACCTTCGTGCGCGTAGCCGAAGCCATCGCTGCCGACGACGGCGTTCGGTTGCAGAATGACACGATCGCCAGCGACGCAGTTGTAGCCGAGCGACGAGTTCGGATGGAACAAGCAGTCCTTGCCAACCACAGCGCCGTCACCGATCGAGGCACCAGCCATCACGTGCGTGCCCGCGCCGACGCGACACTTTCCGACGGACGCGTTCGGACCAACCATCACCGGTTCTTCGAGTTCGGCTTCGGGATGCACCGACGCGGACTGATGGATATTGTGTTCTTTGGCGAGCGGCAGCGGGTGGAACCACGTCGCAACCTTCGCGTAGGCGACGTCGACATCATCCACGACAATCAGCGCTGCCTTGGCTGGAAATTCTTCGAGCGCGAGCAACGCACCGGCTTCGGCATCAGCCGCTATCTCGTAGTAGCGCGGGTGTCGTACGAAGCCGATCTGGTCAGGACGCGCATTGCGCAAATCCGCCAACCCAACAATGCGGCCATCGCCAAGGCCGACCAAACGACCACCGACCAATTCCGCGAGTGCAGCAACAGTGACATCTGTCATGGCTTACGATTATGCAGATCCCGGAGGCGAGTTGCCGCATCGAGTCTGCGAGATCGCGGCCAGTGTGCATCAAAGGCAACAAACTCGCCGGCCGCCATGCGCAGAGCAACGCCTGCGCGGCGGCGCAATTCGAGGTCGTCCGCGACCATGAACTCAGCAATTACCGGGTAGCAACTGGGGTCGCGGCGGCCGCGCAGGGCGGATGCGAGCAAACGCCGGTCAGCCAAGGTGCCAGTTGTAGCGACCTGCTGGAGTGCTTGGGGCAGCGGCAAATCCGCGCGCCAGAAGATCAGCAGTTCGCGCCAACGGCCGGGCGCAACAACCACCGATGCGATCTCGCGCAGCACGAACGGGTCGGCGAGCTCCCGCAACGCCATCGCCGCATCGTCCTCTAGCGGTGCATCCGCCAATTGCCCCACCAGACTGCGCGCGCAACGACTCGGAAAACGAGCGCGCAAGGCGACCGCCTGAGGGCTGATTCCGACGCAGCGTCGCGCTAGTACCGGGCCATCGTCGAGCCGAAACAGGTCTTCGAGGTCGCCGCGCTTCTGCATCGGCAACGGCAGCGATGCGTAAACCGCAGCCGGCGTCGCGAAGAATGTCGGGTCCATCGCATAGGCCGAACGACTGGCTAGGCTCGGGTCGCACAACGCCACCTCGTCTTCGCCGGCCAAGCCAAGCGCAGCCTGCAACCACGGTGCGGGCGCCCCCATCGGCAAGAAGCGCGCGGCAATCGCCTGCGCCTTCGCGCGGCCCGCGGCATCGTTCGATAGCGTGATCAAGCGGCCCTTGGCGCGCGTCATATCATCGAAATGAGTCTGCCAACGACGCAACAACGACAACTGCGTCGCGGGCGGAACCAATTCCGGAATAGCCAACCAACGCATCAGCAACCGCGCAACATCGCGGCCGGTACCGCGACCGGCTACCGCATCATTACGGTGCTTGAGGGTGCCGAAGAACGCCACTTCAAGATCTTCTGGACCAATCAAGTGGGCATCGTGCATGGCCCACCTCGCCTCGTGACACCACCCCTCCAAGCCACTCTTCCAAACAGGTTTATGACTGGCACTAACCAGCACTGCCGCATTGCCGACGGCGTAGATACCGTTCCAGGCGTGCGCCTTGGTCACGACGTCAAACCACGCTTCCAGCACCAACACCGAAACGCGATCCAATGCAATCGGTTGGCACACCAAGCCGTCGCCAACGACCCGGCGCAGTTGCCTCTGGAACGCCCCAGTCGCACGATGCGCGGTCGCCTTGCTCGGCAGTTCGCCAAGCACGATGACCTGACGCGATCCAGTCGGCAAGTTCGCCAGCGCCTTACGCCACGGTTTGGGTGGGACTTCGTTGGGGTCGCTAGGTTGCTGAACCGGACCATCGGCGGCAACGGATGACTGCAACGCAGCAAGTTCGGGCCAAGCCGTAGCCGTCTCGACTTCGTAGCGCCCGGTGCGCCGCAGTGAGGTGCCGACGCGGCCGGTGCCACCACCAAGCAGCAGCACACGATCGCCAGCGCGACTCGCGGCGTGCAGGATGGCGGCCATCAATGGCTCTTCGTTGCGATTCGGACCGGCCGCAGCGACAACATCGTCATCGAGTCGCAATTGCAGTTCTTGATCTGATCGCACGTAGACCGCGCTAGCCGCGCCAACTTGACGCAGCACGACGGCATGCGCACGCAACGACGAATCAAACGTGCCGCCAAAGAAGGCACCCGAAGAAATCAGCGCCATCGCGACCGTAGCACCGAGCGCCAGTGGCAACTGGCAGGCCGCTGCCGCAGTCACCACCAAGGCGAGCATCGCGCTCAACAGCACCCAATGGCTCGGATCGGCCTGCATGGTCGTCCAGGCCACCAAGACAACCACCGCGGTCCAACCGAGCGCTAGCCACCGCCAGCGCTTGCCAAACGCGGCCATCGGAGCGAGCAGCGGCGCATCGAGCACGAACGCAACGAGCGACACGCACAAAACCACCCCAAGCACATCGGCCGAACACCAATCGACACTGCCGAGAAGCGGCGGCAGGCCACAGGTCGCAAAGGCAGAAACCGCAGCAGCCAGGCCGGCTATGACCACGCCACTGCGACGGGCGCGGCGCGCCGATTCACAATGCAGGCCAAGCACTGCGCCAATAACGCAGGCTACGGCGGCCAGCATCCACGGCAGGTCCGGCCCTAACCACGCCATCGAAGTCGCCAGCACAAAAATGGCGCCGATGCCCAAGCCACGGAGAGCGGTGCGGGCACGAAGTTGGCTATCCGCCAACCGGGCGGCCCCGAAGCCGATGCACAACAGCGGCAACCAATCGCGCAGCGAATGCAGCCAGTTGGTTGCCGGCACGACGGCACCTTGTTGCAACGCGACCTGATGCGCGAGCGCTATACTGGCGATGAAGGCTCCGATCGCCGCCCCGCCAGCCGACGTCGCTATCGCGGCAACCAACCAGCTACTGGCATCAGTCGGCGCGAAACTGCGCTGCCGGCGCGAAGCCGGGATGCTGCTTTGTTCGTCAAGGTCGGGGCCAACCATCTCCAACAGGATACCCGGCTGAGCCAATCTGCATTCAGCCCCCGCAACGGGACGGTCCGAAGCGGACGAGTCAAAGCCAGACGAGCCAGATCCAAACGCCCCCCAGCCGGGCATTCGAGAGCCGGACGAGCCAGAACTCGACGCAGGCAGACCAGGACCCAACAAGGGCCCCAAGTGCGATGGGCGCGCTACCATCCTTGATATCGAGATCTGCGGCTAGCGCGCGACGCCCTGCATTTCTGCGAGCGCTTGGACGGCCATCTCAGCGGTGTGGCAAGACAGCAGGCGAGCGCGCACATCTGCCTTCGACAGCAGTTTGGCAATTTCGGCCAACGTCTTGATGTGCGCGAGCTTCTTGCTGCGCGGAATGACCAGGCCA
Source organism: uncultured bacterium (assembly GCA_937906475.1). GTDB lineage: Bacteria > Planctomycetota > UBA1135 > UBA1135 > UBA2386. Next base: position 67,186 of record CALCZA010000133.1, on the reverse strand, counting down.
ATGATGATCCGCGCCGGCTCGCCGTCGAGAGTTTCGAACGGGATACCAGTCGGGTTCAGGCCAAGAACAACAACCAGATCATCGATGCCATCGATGGCAGCATGCGGAATCGCGATCCCGTGCTCCATGCCCGTGGTCATGCTGCGTTCGCGCACAACCAGCGCTTGCTCAACGGTTTCCACCATCGACTCGGGGTAGCATCCGGCGCGAACGGGCACGCGGGCAATCGTCGAGATTGCCTGCCACTTGTCGGCGGCCTGAAGCGGCACTTCGACGAGTTTGGAATTGATCAGTTCGGAGAGCTTCATGGCCCGCGGGTAACATCGTCGAGTCACCTCGTACGTGTCCCACGAATGCAACCGGTGCCGCTGGATCAACGCAATCGGAAAGTATGAAGGTTGTCGAGCTGTCAGCAAATGCTCAACCTGCGCGGAGCCCCCAACCGAGCAATGGCCGCAAGGCGTGCGCATCCTCGCGGTTCGCCCTGGTTGTGAACGCGCGGAAATAAAAACCTCTTGGCGCGAGTTAGGGCCGCAAAGCGTCCCCCTGCACTGACTCGGGCCCGAAGCGAGAACGCGACGGTATTGCGAAGCGCCAGCAGCATTCGAACCCGCTTCCACAGCGAGCCTGCTCACCCCAGCAGTTTCGCCACCAATGCTCGCGAACTCGCCGCAGGCAGTTCCCACAACACCAAGGTCAAGGTGTGCCCCCCGATGCCATACCGCCTCGGCCCGACATTGTCCCACAAATGCAACGGGCGCCGCCTGGTCCGCGCACCGGATCTGCGAGCAGGTGCCACCGCAGGCCCACACGACCCCAACGGAGCCTATTGCGCCTCCAAGGAATTGTCGCAAGACCTGCGCATCCTTCGGGTTCGTTCTGGTTCGCAGGACACCGTGGAAATAAAAACCTTCCACCTCCCGTCTGAGACGGAATGAGTGCCCCCGCTCTAACCCGGGGCCTGAAGCCAAACACGATGATGGTCGACTACGTCCCTCAACTCTCTAATCCACGTCCACAGCGAGCCCACTCGCCCATGACAACGTTCTTTTCTAGCCAACTCAAACCAGCCAAGGCCCTCACGGCCCTAGCCCTGTTGCTGTTCGGCTTGATCCCCAGCCTGACGGCGCAGGATCCACCGGCTAAGCCGATCATCGAGTTCGACGAAGACACGGACACGATGGCGTTCGCAATGAACGAGAGCAACGGCATGCAGTTGCCCGAGTTCATCAAGTGGGCCCAACTGGTGACCAACAAGCGGTTCACCTTCAACACCCAGGAAATCACTTCGGGCAGTTCGGCCGGCAGCACGGTCAGCTTCCTGGGTACGTTCCGGATCAAAAAGGAGCGCTTCCAGGAGGACTTCTACTCGTTCTTCCAGACCATGCTCTACATCAAGGGCTACGCCGTCGTCCCACGTGGCGAAGGCGATCTGGAACTGCTCGAGATCGTCATGATGACGGGCTCGCGTGGTCGCGAAGTGACCAACGGCGCGCGCTACGTCACTCCGGACGAACTCGTCAACTACCGCTACCAGACCGGCGTTCCGATCCTGACAACGGTGCCGCTCCGCCACATCAACGCCCAGCTCGCCAACAACGCGCTGCGCCCGTTCTTCGCCAGCACTGGCGGCACGAACGCGGGTGGCTCAGTACAGATCGGCAACGTCGGCAACAAATCGGCCCTACTGCTGCAAGGCTTCGGCCCGCAGGTCTACGCCGCCGTCGAGTTGCTGAAGCTCGTCGATGAGCCGGCCGAAGAGCCCAACCTCATCGTGCAAGTCATCGTGCTTGAGCACCAAGCTCCGGAAGAGATCGAGCCGATCCTGACCGAAGTGCTGGAAAGCCGCAGCCAAATCCGTCAGCAAGTGCTGCAGGAGACCGGTGGCCAACCCGGTGCAGGTGGCGCTGCCGGCAGTGGCCGTCCCCGCCTCAAGGTCGTCGTGCACAGCTCACAGAAGGCGCTGGTACTGAGCGGCGAGCAAGAGCAGGTCCTCGAAGCACTCGACCTGATCGCACGCCTCGACGTTCCCGGCATCCCGATCGATGGCTCGGCCAACGTCATCTACTTAAAGAACGTGCTCGCCGAAGACCTCGAAGAGACGCTCAAGCAGTTCATGACCGAGGACAACAGCGCCGAGACCGCCGCCGCCAGTGGCAGCGGCACGGCCGGTGCCGCGGCTGCCAAGCGCACCCGCAAGACGGTCATCAACTCGCACAAGGAAAGCAACTCGCTGCTGATCTCGGCCGCGGGCACCAAGTGGAAGCAAGTGCAGGCACTGATCGACAAGCTCGACCAACGCCAACCGCAGGTGCTGATTGAAGCCGCAATCGTCGAACTGACGACCGGTGACCTCGACCGCTTCGGCGTCGAACTGGGCTTGCTGGACCTGCCGAGCGGCACCACCAACTCCGACTACTCACGCGGCTTCGGCTTCACGAGCTTCGGCCAATCGACCTTCTCGGACACCGACGATGACGGCCTCGCCGACACCCGCCTGCCCGACTTCGACAACCCGCTGCAAGGCATCACGGGCGGCATCATCAGCGGTGATGGCTTTGCGCTCCCGCTGCTGGTCAACGCACTGTCAACCGACGACAAGGCCAACATCCTGTCGCTGCCAAGCGTGCTCGTGAACAACAACGAGACCGCCGTCGTGCGCACCAGCGAGTCGCGCCCAACGCAGACGCAGAACCAAGGCACCGCGACGACATCAAGTGGTGTTGGCACACCGCGTGATGCAGGTATCACCCTCGAGATCTCCCCGACGATCTCGCCAAACAACTACCTGCGCCTCGGCATCAGCCTCGAGGTCAGTCGCTTCGTCGGCGCCTTCGATCCCAACTCAGTGACTGGTGGTGGTATCACCCTCAGTCGCTACATCCAAACGCAAGTCACGATGCCGAGTGACGCGACGATGGTCATCGGTGGTGTCATCGAAGACTCGGAGTCGGAGAGCAATGGCGGCATCCCGTTCCTGAAGGACATCCCGATCCTCGGCATACTGTTCCGTCGCAGTGAGAACTCGTCCAACAAGACGAACCTCTACTTCTTCGTGACGCCGACGATCCTCGATGAGGACAGCTTCCAGGACCTCTACCACGTCAGCCTCAACAAGAAACTCGAGGCCGAGCAATACATCGGCACGCGCCGCTTGCGCATCATCGACCGTCGCTGGTCGGGAATGCCAGCCGGCCAAGCTCGCACGCTCGAGGACATGGGGTCGACGATTGAGGACCTCGACGCGCAAGGCGAATACGAGATGCCAACCTACCGCCGCAAGCGCAATACCCCGGGCCCGGCTTCGCCGGACCCCGTTCCGCTAAACGCACAGAAGTAGGCAAGCAGTTGAGCGGGGTCGGCGCGCCAATCGGCACGCCTCCCCGCTTTGCACAACCAGCCGGTTGTAAGAACAACCAGGCCCCAGCAGGTAGATCAAGATGACGGACACCTTGCCACCCGAAGGCACAGACTCGAAGCCCGCCAAGAGCTTCCCCAAAGACCGCTTGCGCGAGAGCCTCTTGCGCAAAGTAGGTCTGACTCCAAGCCAAATCCAAGAGGCCTTGCTGGCCGAACATGAGACCGACCAGCAACTCGACCAAATTCTGATCGCGAAGAACTTCCTCACCGAGACGAAGTGCCTAGAGCTGTTCAGTGACATGCTTGGGCTTGAGACCATCGACAGCCTCGAAGGCATCGATGTTCCAGACGCGTTCATTCAGGGTGTACCAGTGCAGTTCGCGCGGACACACGCCCTAATCGCGATCAGCGACCTGGACGACATCGTGCGCGTCGCCACCCACCGGCCGCTCGATGTGCAGCCGATGGACGACCTGTCGACGTTGATGGGCCGAGAAGTCGAAGCGGTGCTCGCACCGCGCAGCCAGATCGCCAGCCTGATCAACCGCGCCTACCGCCACAAGGCCGACGGCGTCGACGAAGCACTGCAAGATGTCAAAGACACCGACATCATCAGCATTGCCGAAAACATCCAGGAGTCGGAGGACCTGCTCGACTCCAACAAGGCACCAGTCATCAAGCTGGTCAACATGCTGCTATTCCAGGCGCTCAAGCTGCGCGCCTCGGACATCCACCTGCAGCCATACGCCGACCGCTTGCAGGTTCGCATGCGCATCGACGGCGTGCTCTACGACATGGAGTCGGTACCCCGCCGCGCGCAAGAGGCCATCGTCTCTCGCGTCAAGGTCATGGGCCAGATGGACATCGCCGAGCGGCGGCTACCGCAAGATGGTCGCGCTTCGATCCGCATTGGCGATGGCGACGTCGACGTTCGTATCAGCACCATCCCGGTCGCTGGCGGCGAACGCATCGTGTTCCGGATCCTCGACAAGACCACCAAGGTCTTCACGCTGGATGACATCGGCCTCGAAGCGGATGCCGAGCGCACGATCCGCCGCTACATCAACTACAGCCACGGCATCATCTTCGTCACCGGCCCGACCGGTTCAGGTAAGACGACGACGCTGTATGCCTGCCTCGATGCGATCAACGCACCGGGCCTCAACATCCTGACGATCGAAGACCCGGTTGAATACAACCTCGACGGTATTTCGCAGGTGCAGGTCAACACCAAGAAGGGACTGACCTTCGCGGCCGGCCTGCGCTCATTCTTGCGTCAAGACCCCGACGTCATGATGGTCGGTGAGGTTCGTGATGGCGAGACCGCCGACATCGCGATTCGCGCGGCCTTGACAGGTCACTTGGTGTTCTCAACCGTTCACACCAACGACTCGTCGTCGACCATTTCGCGCCTGATCGACATCGGTGTCGAGCCCTACCTGGCGTCGTCGTCGATGCTCTGCATCATCGCGCAACGCCTGCTGCGCACGCTCTGCCCGAACTGCAAGGAACTGGTCGATCCCGACCAGCAACAGCGCTTCTACCTCGAAGACCTGAAGCTGACGGCGGACATGTTCCCAGGTGGCAAGATCGCGATCGGCAGGGGCTGCGATGAGTGCTTCCGCTCTGGCTTCGCTGGCCGAACCGCCATCTATGAAGTCATGCCGATCGACACGGTCGTGCAGGAACAGATCATCAACAAGTCGACCGCCAGCGAGATCAAGCGGGCCGCACTCGAACGCGGCTTGCGCACGCTACGAATGGACGCCACCGCCAAGTTGCTGACCGGTCAAACGACGCCACAAGAAGTGCTGCGCGTCACCCAATTGGACATCACGTAGTTCCCCGAGTTGTTCCCCGAGCTCCCCTAGCAGCCAACCGCTTAGCAGAACTACAGAATGCCGATCTTCGAATACAAAGCGATCGACGGGAACAACCGCGTCAAGAAGGGCATCATCGATGCCGACACGCCGCGCGAAGCGCGCGTCAAGCTCAAGAAGGACGCCCTCTTCGTCACCGACATCAAGGAGTCGCGTGGCAAGAAGAAGGCGGCGGTCGCGATCCGTGGCGTCACCGGCGTCGAAACGACAAACAAGCTGCGCAACGAGCAGGTCGCCGCAGTCACTCGCCAAATGGCGGCGCTTCTGCAGGCCGGCATCCCACTGGCCGAAGCACTGCGCATGATCATTGAGCAGGCGCCAGACAAGAAGGTCGAGAGTGTCTTCCGCGACATTCGCGAGAAGGTTACGCAGGGCATGACGTTCGCCGACGCGACGATGCAACACCCCGCTTACTTCAACAGCCTCTACGCCAACATGGTGCGGGCTGGCGAATCCTCCGGTGCACTCGACGCCGTGCTGGTCCGCCTCGCGCAGTTCCTGCAGGCCCAAACCCGCCTGAAGAACAAGGTCGGCGCCGCGATGATCTACCCGATGATCATGGTGATCGTCGGCGTCATCGTCGTCGCCATCCTGATGACACTGGTCGTGCCACGCGTAACCCAGCTAATCAAGGGGCGTGGTCAAGACCTGCCGCTGCCGACCGAGATCCTGATCACCTGCTCCGACTTCCTGGTCAATTACTGGCTGCTAGTCGCGGTCGGCATCCTGGCTGTGGCCATCGCGTTCCAGGTCTTCGTTAACTCGGAGAAGGGCCGCTTCGCCTTCGACAACTTCAAACTGAAGCTGCCGATCTTCGGCGACCTAGCCAAGAAGCAGGCGATGGCCCGCTTCTCAATCACGCTCGCAACGCTGCTGCGTTCGGGTGTGCCGGCGCTGCAAGCGATCCAGGTAACCAAGAAGGTGCTCGACAACGTTGTCCTGCAGAACGCTCTGCAGAACGTGCACGACCGCGTCCTTGAGGGCACCGACATCGCCACGCCAATGAAGATGTCGGGCGTGTTCCCGCCGACGATTTCCTACATGGTCGGTGTCGGCGAACAGGCCGGCAACCTCGAAGAGATGCTCGAACGGATCTCGGAGACCTACGACGAAGAAGTCGACCTCGCGACCCAGAAGCTGACCTCGATGCTCGAACCGTTGATCATCGTCGCGCTGGCCGTGGTTGTCGCCGGCATCGTCATCGCGATCGTGCTGCCGCTGCTGCAGTTGCAACGCGCGAACTAACGCCGCTGGAAGGATGTAAGGTGCGGGTGTGACCAAGACCGCTCTCATCCTCGCCAACCCCACCGCCAAGCGCGGCGAGGCCGCTGTGCGACGCGCCATCGCGAAGTTGCAAGCCGGCTATGAAGCGGCCGGGTGGCAGGTCATTGCGCGCTACACCGAGCGTGACGGCCCGCGCGAACGCGAACTGGTCGCGGCGCACGCGGACGATGTGCACGCAATCATCGCGATCGGCGGCGATGGCACCGTGCGTGAAACGGTTCTCGGCATGAGCGATGCACAACGCGAACGCATCCCAATTGGGTTCGTGCCCATGGGCAACGCCAACGTGCTGGCACGCGAAGTTGGCATTCCAGTCGGCACCGAAGACGCGGCCGTCGCCATCGCGCTGCAAGGCCATCAAAAGTCTATGGACGTCGGCGCGGTCGATGGGCACCCCACGTTCTTGCTGATGCTAGACGCTGGCTACTTCGCGCAAGTCGTACACGCCGTGTCCGCATCACGCCGCCGCGCCGTGACGCGTTGGATGTATTCGCTCGGCGGCGACGTCTTCTACACGTTCATCGGAGTCCTCAAGTTGCTGACGCCCAACCGCGCCAAGTTCACCGTCACGGCCGACGAGCAACCACCGTTCGTCACCAGTTCGATCGCAATCGCCAACGCCGCGGTCTACGCCAAGACAGGCTCGTTCTGCCCCGATGCCGATCCCGGCGACGGCGTGCTCAATTACAATGCAGCGCGCCCCGGCAAGACACTCGGGTATTCACTCGCGGCGATGAGCGCCAAACCCAACGAATCACTCAGCCGGATGCAAACGGCCGAACGCTTCACGCTGCGCGCCAACAAGAAACCCTTCCTCTGCCAGGTAGACGGCGACCCACTTGCTGGCGGACCATTCACAGAACTCACGGTTGAGGTGCTGGCAGGCCACTACTCACTGCTCGCACCACGCTAGCGCAAAACGCCAGCAGCGGTGCACGCTCCGAGGTAGGCACATCGGCGGCAACCAAGGCAGTGGCTTACGTGGCCATCACAGCCACCACGAGTTACTGCAAGAACAGCAACTCGCGATACTTCGGCAACGGCCAATACGCGTCGTCCGTCATCGTCTCCAGCAAGTCCGCCTGCTCGCGCAACTTCTCCATCGCCGGGACCACGTAGTCGCGATACTGCTTGGCGTGATCCGAGTCGGAGCCAACATGGCTCTCGGCGCGCTCGAACGTCGTCGCCAGTTCATCGAGGCACGTGATGAAGTCCTCAAGTCGCAGCGACATGTCGCGCAAGCGTGCCGTTTGCTTGTCGACCGTGAGTCCGTGCATCTTGGCCGAGGACAAACTGTCCGCGACATCACGCTGGGTCTTTTGCGCGGCCGGCAGGATCATCGTGCGGGCGATCGACAGGGCGCTTTGGCCTTCGATCGCGATGGCCTTGGCGTAGGCCTCGAACTGGATGTTCATGCGCGACTCGGTCTCGGCCGGCGACAGCACGTGCCAGCGCGAAAACAGGTCGATGTTCTTTGGCAGACCGAGCGCTGCTAGCGCGTCGACCGCGTTGGGAACGTTGGCGAGGCCGCGCTTCTCGGCTTCTTGGTGCCACTCTTCTGAGTAGCCGTTGCCGTTGAAGATGATGCGGTTGTGCTTCTTGAAGACTGCGACGATGACTTCGTTGACCGCGGCCTCAAGGCCCTTGCTCATGCGGGCTTCGATCTCGTTGGCGATGTAGTCCATCGAGTCGGCCATGATCGTGTTGAGCACGGTCATGGGCTTCGACGGTGACTGGCTCGAACCGACGGCGCGGAACTCGAACTTGTTGCCGGTGAACGCGAACGGCGAGGTGCGGTTGCGGTCGGTGGCGTCGCGCGGCAGGTCGGGCATCGTGGTGACGCCGAGTTGCATCGTGCCGCCAGGACGGGACGCGCCCTTGGTGCCGCTAATCAGGTCGTCGATGATGCCCGTGAGCTGGTCGCCGAGGAAGATCGACAGGATCGCCGGCGGCGCTTCGTTAGCGCCGAGGCGGTGGTCGTTGCCGGCATGCGCAATCGACGCACGCAGCAGGTCGGCGTATTCATCGACCGAACGCATCACCGCCGCGAGCATGACGATGAAGCGCATGTTCTCTTCAGGCGACTTGCCGGGCTCGAGCAGGTTCTCGCCGGTGTCGGTCGCCATCGAGAAATTGTTGTGCTTGCCGCTGCCGTTGATGCCGGCGTAGGGCTTCTCGTGCATCGTGCAGCTGAAGCCGTGGCGCTGCGCGACCTGCTTCAGCACTTCCATCGTCAGCATGTTGTGGTCGGACGCGACCGACGTGCGCTCGAAGATCGGCGCGAGCTCAAACTGACTCGGCGCGACTTCATTGTGGCGCGTCTTGACCGGCACGCCGAGCTTCCACAGCTCTTGCTCCACGTCCTGCATGTAGGACAAAATGCGACGCGGGATCGAACCGAAGTAGTGGTCTTCGAGCTCTTGACCCTTCGGCGGCTTGGCACCGAAGAGCGTGCGCCCGGTCGCGACCAGGTCCGGTCGTAGGATTTGCAGGTCGCGGTCGATCAGGAAGTATTCTTGTTCGCAACCGAGCGTCGGGTAGACGTGCGTGACGCGATCGTCACCCAGCACCTTCAGCAGGCGTAGCGCCGTGCGGTTGAGTGCTTCGGAACTCCGCAGCAGTGGTGTCTTCTCGTCGAGGGCTTCGCCGGTCCACGAGCAGAACGCGGTCGGAATGCAAAGTGTCGCGCCGTTCTTAGTCTCGCGAATAAAGGCCGGTGATGTCGGATCCCAGGCGGTGTAGCCGCGCGCTTCGAACGTCGCCCGCAAGCCACCACTCGGGAACGAACTCGCATCCGGCTCACCCTTGATCAGCGCCGAGCCGCTAAACGCCATGACCGGTTGGCCATTGACGATATCGACGAAGCTGTCGTGCTTCTCGGCCGTCGAACCCGTCATCGGCTGGAACCAGTGCGTAAAGTGCGTGGCCCCACGCTCGAGCGCCCATTGCTTCATTTCATTGGCAACGAGATCGGCCAAATCCGAACCGAGTTGCTCGCCGCGTTCCATGCACGACTGCAACGACTTATATGCCGATTTGGGCAGGCGTTGGTGCATCTGCTCGAGCCCAAACACGTTGGCGCCAAACAGTTCCGGCACGTTGGTTGAGCGAGCCTCGATGGCTTGCGGGGACTTGCGGGCAATCAACTGGATTGCGGCTACGCGTGCTGCAGACGACACAGATACCTCCGGGGAAATTAACAATTAGTGGCCGGCTGGACCGCCGTGGTCACCGTAACGCGCAGACATCTAGAAAGCCAAGGCCAGTGCGGTTGCGCGAGCCCGCGACAGGCGTACGTTGCTCGCGTGTTCCGCTGCACAACTTTCCACATCGCCGGCCTGACGGCGTTGCTCGCCAGCAGTTGCCAAACCTCACCCAAGGCCCTGGCCCTGCCCCAAGCCACTTTGTCCGTGGGCTATGAACGGGCGGCGATCAAGAAATCCGAGGGCCCGCCCATCGCGGCACGCTTGATGGAACTGTTTGCAGTCTCGGAGGCTCCGAGTGGCACCCCCGTAGCCCTTGCCGCCGCGGCCATCGTCAGCGACCGCGGCACGCCGTTCCGAGGCAAGACACAGTTACCGACTGGTAGCCGCTGGCTAGGCCCCGCGGAGGTGGCCGCATGGCGAACAGGCCTGGGCCCCCGCCAACCTTGGCAAGTGCAGAAATTGGGCGCTGCAACCGCGGTGCTAGAACACAACTTGGTGACCTCAGTATCCGTCAATTCGGCCGGGTCGCTGCCAACCTTACAGCTGCAATACGCGGCAAGCGGCCTGCGCGCGACGCTCAGCACTGAGGCACCAGACGAGCCAACTGGCAATGCGATAGACCCTGACGGGCGCGTGGCACACGAAATCGTCGTGCTGGGCGATGCCATCGGCGACGTGGAGCCGGTCGGATTGTTCGTTCCGGACGTTCGCGTGGCCGGTGGCGGCCTACTGCTGCTGGCCACGCCGACTGCGCCGCCAACCTCGGCAGCCGTCGCAGCCGCAACCGACCGCGCCAACAGAAAAATAACCAGCACTGCCGACTCGAATCCCGTGCCAGTGGCGTGGCGAGTCGCCAAGCAGGCCATCGGCGAACGCAACCGCCGCCCGGCTCTGCTCGCCGTGGTCGCGCCACTACAACTGCCGCGCATCGCCGACCTGATCCTGGCAAGCGATGAGCCATTGTTGATCTCAATGACCGAGCAACTAGCACTGGTCGACAGCACCGTCGAGAACGTTGGCTGGCCAGTAGAAGCCGCAATGTGGCAGGCGCTCATTCCTCGTATGGAACGCGACGAATTAACCCCGTCGATGCGTTCCGCAGCGACCCGACATCTCGGCGCGATCTTTGACGATGCGTCGACATTGCAGTTGTTGCTAAAGACAACTCGCGATGGCGAATCGTTCGCGCGCGGACTCCTCGAAGAGAACTTGGCGGCGCTCGCCGATCGCAGCGCGGCTATTCGCGTCACCGCGGTCACGTGGTTGCGCGGCAAGCAAGTCGAGATTGACGGCTACGACGCGATGGGCAGCAAGACAGATCGTCGCCGCGCCGTGCGCCGCTACCTAATCGCACTGGAGGCCGCTCGGGAAGCAACCGAGCAGTCGTCAACGAAGGCGGGTCGATGAGCAAGCAACCCGTGAACGGCGATCCCGCCAACAACAGCAAGGCGAACAAACCCAAGTCTCGCTGGTGGTGGCGCTGGACCAGACGCCTCGCAATTGCCAGCCTGGCCGCGCGTATCTTGCTGTGGTTGTTCCTCGAGCAGATCACTAACTTCGGCGCGGGCTATGCCGGGCTATCCGTATCGTGGCGCAGTGCCTCGCTATCGATCACCGGCCTATCGCTGCACATCGAAGACCTAGTCGTGCGCGACGCCAATGACGCGGATGCACCAACCCTGCTGAAGGCACAAGAAGTCTTCGCCGACCTGTCGATGCAACAACTGCTCAACGGTCAAGTATCGATCGTCGACGCCAGCATCGCGGCAGCGCGCGTCATCGTGCATCGCAATGCGGATGGCACCCTGCGATTGCCCTATTCGTGGATTGAGCCGGCTGCCGTCACGTTGCCAGAATCCGAGGAGGAGGTGGTCGCTGAGAAACCGTTCCGCTTCGAACTGCCGTGCTGGATCGCTTCCACCCGCCTGCACGATCTGCAGTTCGACTTCGTCGACGCTAGCGTCAGCCCCGCAAAGCTTCACACCGGCAAACTCGACCTCGACATCGCCGACCTGGGCTTTCCGGATCGCGACGGTTCGGTCATGTTGCGCGTGCATGCGCCGCAACTGTGCGACGAACTATTCGTCCACACGCAAGTGCAGGCGATGGCAACTAACGCCAACGTCAACTTCCAAGCAGCGATACGCGGTTTTCGCCCGCAACGCTTTGGCTTGCCCCAGCAGTTCCTCGACATGATCGATAATGCGCACGTGGTCGACGTGCGCTTGGGCGGCTCACTCGATGCGAAGATCCTGCCGAGTGCGCCGAAGCACCCGGCACTGGCCGGTTGGTTGAACTTTGGCCTGTCGCTCGATGGCATCGAGCGCAGCACGATCACGTCAACGTTTGGACCGACCGAAGTCACCGGCGCGGACACCGTCGACGTTGGCGTGGTGACACCGTTCGCGTTGGCCATGCACACCGACGGCATCATCGATGCACTGCGCCTGCAAGATGGCCGCCTCGAACTATCGGGAACGCGCACTGCCGTGAATGCCGTCCTGCGTGGCGAACGGCTGACCGGCGAACGCATTCGACCGATTCTCGAAGCAGCCGGACTCGAACTGCCCAAGGCAGGGCTAGACATCGACGCGTCGCTCGACGCTGAGTTCGGCGAGTCGATGTCAATCGATCTCGCTCGCATCGTCATCCGTTCTGAGCAAGAGCAGACGCTCGCGCTGAACCACATCGCCATCCGCGACGTGCGCACGGTCGACGACACGTTAGCGATCGGAACGATCGAGCTGGTCGGGCCTGAGTTGCGCATCCGCAAAAAAGCAGACGGCTCGATATTGTTGGCTGGGCTGCGCGTCAAGGCAGCGAAATCAGGTCCGACCGAGCTGCCACCGCCACCACCCGGGATCGATGACGCAGCAATCAAGCTGCCGAAACTGCGGCTCGGCTCACTCGATTGGTCCGGCACCAAGCTCGTCTACACCGACGCAACGCAGACACCCGCGACCAAGCTTTCACTGCAGAACCTGCGCGTGCATGCCGACGCGATCACGATCGGCGAAGCCGCTCCGCCTGGGCGACTCACGGTAGCGTTCTCGATGCCCGATGTCTTACAGAGCTTCACTGCACAGTTGAGCTTAAAGAGCACCGAGAACAGCCTGCGCGCCAGTCTAGATTCGAAGACCAGCGGCATCACCCTGCAGGGATTGCGCACTTGGCTTGAGCCGCTCGGCATTCAGCCGGAACTCAAGAGCGGCGAACTCCAGTTCACAGCCGCCGCCGAAGTGACCGTCCAAGAGAACGGTTTCGCTGCCAGTGCCGAACTCGTCAACGTACGCCTTACCGATGACGGCCAGAAGTTGCTGTCGCTGCGCAGCGTGCGCGGCAATGGCATCGACGGGTTCCACCTCGGCACGTGGGCAGTTCAGGACCCGTTCGTCAAGGTGCATCGCGATGCGGAGCAGACGCTACACGCACTCGGGTTGCGATTAGGCCAAAGCAACGCGGCAGCGACGGCGAGCGCAGTGCCGCCCACGAACCAGCCAAAGCCCAGCCCGAACACGCTCGAGCCATCGTTTACGCTCGGCGACCTAACCATCGACCGCACGACGATTGCATGGACTGACGCGCGCCACCCGGACCGCACGTTCTCGATTGGATTGGACGCCAAAGTTGGCGCTAACAAGGCCGGCCGCGAGCTACCCATCAACCTGACACTGCGACTCGATGACGCCATACAGAGTTGTGGCATCGAGGCACTCGTGCAACTGCACCCGGCACGCGACACGATCATCGGCAAGCTGAAAGCCAAGGGGATCCAAGGCAGTGAATTGGCGCTGCTGCTGCCAGAAGGCATGAGTTGCACGCTCGTGGATGGCGCCCTCGAGGCGAGCTTTGATGCCGGCATCAACAAGCTCGACAGCTCGGCGATGCACGCCATCCTGCGTGGTCTAAAGCTGCAGGACGGCCCGATCGAACTCGCGGCGGTCGACGAAGTGGTTCTCGACATCGCAACCGCCAGCGACAGCGAATTACACATCACCGATGCTCACATGCAGGGCATTCGCGCGAGCGTGACGATGACGCCCGAAGCCCTACAGGTGCCAGGATTCGCATTCGCTACCGCGACCGCGACTGAGAACCCGGATGCGCCCGCTACAGCACCGGCGCCGGCATCGGCGCCGGCGCCGGTAACGTTGCCGAAACTGCGCATCGATGCGCTCGCACTCGAGTTCGAACGCATTGAACTGCGCGACCGCCGCGGCGAGAAGGCCGAACCGTTGGTGCTGCACAGCGGCCTGCGACTGCGCGAAGCTTGGGTCGGCGATCCAAATGCCGATGAGCCAGAGCCAATGCTGCTACAGGTAACTGGCGACGTGCAACCGCTCGGCGCGAAGTTCACCGCAGACACCTCACTGTCCCCGTTTGACTTAACGCCGACACTCGACATCGACTTCTTGCTAGAGAGCTTCGACACCACGCAACTGCAACGTGTGATGCCGTCCCTTGCGGGTCACGTGCGTGGCGAAGCAACATCGCTAACGGCAACAGCCAAGCTACACGCGTCCCTCAACTTGAAGCGGCGCAACGCGAGCAAGTTCGACTTCAGCCGTTCGTTTGGTGCCGGGCTCTCAATCGAGAACTTGGTGGTGCGCGACGCCAACAGCGAAGAACCGTATGCCAGCATCGCGAGCATCGACGCGATCGTGCGCGCAATCCAACCATCAACTGGCAGTGTGCTGCTGCGGTCGCTGACGATTGACGATCCGAAGCTTCGCCTCAAACAGGACTCGGACGGCATGCACATCGCCGGGTTCGTGCTGCCAACGCCCCCCGCGGAAGAAGCAACTGATAGACCACCGGAGGACATCACGCGCGCAGCAGAGCCGAACAGGTCCGCCAAAGCTCCCGCCCCGACCAACCACAACGCTGTGGAGTTCGCGATCGACCGCTTCGACTTGTTCGGCCTCAGCCTCGACTTCAAAGATGCGACCACCGAACCGCCAACGCACCTGCTGTTGACGGACACCGACGCGGAACTGCGCCGCTTCACCACGCGGGCCTTCACCGAACCGCGACCGATGTCGTTCTCGGTTGCCGTGCGCGGCGGGCCAGTGCAACTCGAGCGGCGCGTCATCAAGAGTTCGGCGCTCGCCGGCTTATTAACTTCGAGCGCCAAAGCCATGATCGGCGCCAACCAGGTGCACGAATACGAACAGCGAGCGGTGCTCGATGAACTGAGCGCCGATGGCCATCTGCAACTGTTCCCAACGACCCTCGGCCACATCGACGTCTCGCTCACCGAACTCGAACTCACGGCATTCCGCGGCCTCGCAAAGCTCGCCGGTGTCAACCTGACCGACGGCCTCTACGACATGCGCGTCGACGTCGAGCTCAAGGGCTACGACGGCATCGAGATACGCAGCAACCACGTGCTGACCTACCTGGCTCTCAACGAACCACCGAACGGCCCAATTTATCGCTACCTGCGCTTGCCAGCACCGATCCAGACGGTGTTGTTCTTGCTGCGCAACGCCGACGGCCAGCAACGACTGCCAATCAGCTTGCATGTGCCGGCTGATGGCGTCAGCCAAAGCACCATTGTGAGCCTCGCCATAGAGAACCTGATCAAGCTGATCGGCGGCGCATTCGGCAGTGCCGGCCAACGCGTCCTCGGCGGCGCTTCGGGCGGCCTCATCGGGGGCAGCAGCGACATCCCAGACATCGCGATAGAGGTACCGTTCGCCAGCGGATCACCTCTTCCTGCCCCACACAACCTGCAACCACTGATCAGAGCGGCCCTAGCTGACGATACTTTATCGATTGTTTTGACCCATGAAATGGGGGCCGGTGACCAACCACGCGCCCGCGAGTTAGCGAACCCGGATGCCGAAGTGGTCCGCGCAACGGTGGCCCGGCTACAGCAAAAGCGAGCAGACCTAGAAGCAGAACGCACCCCACTGGCAGCCAAAGTCATCGCCCTATATGCCGCCGGAAAAGCCCAAGAAGCCCTGCGCCTGCAGCAACAACTCCACAGCCTCGATCACTATCAGGGGGAGTTGCTCTCGGCTCTCAGTAAAGCGATCCAGCATGATGGTAATCCACTAGAAAGAGGGGCCTTACGACTTACTCGACAAGTGGCCTTGGCGCTCGCCGAAGCGCGCCTCGACGCGGTCAGCAAGGAACTTGCGGAGGGTTGCCCACAACTGCTGGCGACCGCTTCGGCCGACTCCGCAGCGCGGCTTGAACGCCGGCCAGGCCGGGGCCTTCCGATCGCCGGACTGCCCGCCGGCGGCCGGGTCGTCGCGGTTCTACGGCGACGTACGGCACAGGAGTTACCGAGCCAACGACCGCAACGCCAACCTGGGCAGACATCTTCGATACTCTCTTCCGACTTCATGGCTGTCCCCCCAGTGGCCGATCCGGGCAATAGAGAGTTAAATACCCCCTAGGCGCAACATTCAAGGAGCGCTGACAGGACCAAGATATGAGCCGAATTACCAGCACGAGCGCCGCCTTCATCGCCCTGGCCCTAGTCGGAATCACCAGCGCCCAGACCGCCGCCCGAAACCCGCAGCGTCCTCAGGTCAAAGTTGAAGACGGCCGCACCAAGAAAGAGGTGTCGCGCGACGCGTCGAAGATCGACGCCCTGCTGACTCGCGGCCTCAAGCGGCACCAAGAAGTTCCGTTGCCACTGGTCGATGACGCAACGTTTGTGCGCCGCATCTACCTCAACGTAGTCGGCCGCATCCCAACGCTGGTCGAGACCGAGAAGTTCCTCGGCGACCAGACCCCAGACAAGCGCCCCGAACTGGTCGACCTGCTGCTCAACTCCCCCGGCCGCACCAGCCACTTCAGTAACTACTGGTTCGACCTGCTGCGCGTCAAATCGCGGCAACGCCAATTGAGCGGCGAACCGTTCGCCCACTTCATCCGCAAGTCAGTCATAGAAGACCAGCCCTACGATGAGTTCGTGCGCGAACTGTTGATCGCCGAAGGTCCAGCCCACGCCACCGACAACGGGTCGACGGGTCACCTGATGCGCGACAACGGCATGCCGCACGACTCGATGGCCAACACGGTGCGGTTGTTCCTCGGCACGCGCCTCGAATGCGCGCAATGCCATAACCACCCATTTGACCACTGGACGCAAAAGCAGTTCTTCGAGATGGCGGCGTTCTTCGGCAACATGCGCTACCGCGACAACCGCGCGGTCGGCAACTACCGAGAACTGCGCAAGGAACTCGCGAACGAAGATCAGCGCACTCGCCAGGCGGCGCTGCAACTCGTGCGTCGCCTGACGCAAGGCATCCAAGGCAACGGCAGCGGTGTCGAGAAGCTGCCGAAGGACTACCAATACGACGACTCGCGGCCAATGGCCCCGGTCAAGGCGAGCACGATCTTCGGCAGCAAGGTCAAGCTCTCCTTCCCCAAGACGAGTTCGCGATCGCAGTCGAAGCGGGCGAGAGCCCAACGCCGCAAACGCGCAGCATTGGTCGACGGCATCAACTCGCGCGAAGCTCTCGCCGACTGGATGACTGACAAGAAGAACCCGCAGTTCGCCATGGTCATCGCCAACCGCATGTGGGCCCGCACCTTTGGTCGCGGCCTGATTGAGCCGCGCGACGACTGGAAGAAGGACACCGTCGCCATTCATCCCGAGCTCGCCAAGGAACTCGAGAAACTGATGGTGCGCGTCGACTTCAACCTGCGCCAGTTCGAGCGCGTGCTGCTGCACACGCAACTGTTCCAGCAAGAGGCCGACAAGAAGGATCCGTTGCCCGGCACCGCGCCGTTGTTCACTGGTCCCGTGATGCGTCGCATGACCTCGCAGCAAGTCTGGGACTCGCTGGTCACGCTAGTATTTGACGACCTCGACGAACGCCTGCGCGCGCCAGATAGCCGTGCATCAGGCGTCTACGCGTCGTATGAGCAGGTCAAGGGCGCCGACAAGGACGAGATCCTGAAGATCGTCAAGGGCGGCCGCGGCATGATGATGCAGAACAAGGCCAAAGAACGCCGCAAGGATATGCAGGCCCAGAAGGCCCGCGACCGCAATGCCCGCAAACGCGCGCAACCGCTGATGCGCGAACTGGCTGCTGCCCGCCGCGATGGCGACCTGCCGCGCGTCGCCAAGATCCGCAAGCAACTTGAGCAGATGGGCATCAACCTCGGCGAGCGCGCCGGCAAAGGCCAAGAAGCCGACCTACTGCGCGCCAGCGACCTCAGCCAACCCGCGCGCCTCGGACATATCTTACGTGAGTTCGGCCAGTCCGATCGCGAAACCATCGACGCGTCATCGGATGTAGCGACCGTGCCCCAGGTGCTGACCCTGATGAACGGCTTCCTCGACCAAAAAGTGCTCAAGGGCCAGTCGGCCTTGCAGCGCGACTTGCAGTTCGCGTCGGATGGCGCACGCCGCATTCGAGTCGCGTTCCTAACGACACTGAACCGCGAACCCACCAAGGAAGAACTCGACGACTGGCGCCGCCAGGTTGCCGTCAACGGCAAAAAGACCTTGGACGACCTCGTTTGGGTTCTGTGTAACAGCAACGAGTTCCGCTTCGTCCAGTAACACTCACGCCGCACCCAACTAACCGAAGAGCACCCATGTCACTTCGCAAGATCATTCGCGGCGCCGATGAAGGCAGCCGCCGCACGTTCCTCACGGGCATGGCCCAGAGGATGCTCGGAGTTGGCGCTGCTGCCAGCTTCGGCCCGAGCTTCGTCGCCCAAGCATTAGCGCAAGACCCGCAGGGGCCGAAGAAGCCCATCGTGCTCGGTCGGGCAACCGCCAAGCACGTCATCTACTTGTTCATGCAAGGCGGCATGAGCCACATCGACTTGCTTGACCCGAAGCCTGGCCAAAAGACGCAGGGCCCGAACACGCCAATCGCCACGAGCGCCGACGGCATCATGCTTGGGCAATACCTGCCCAACCTTGCCAAGCACATGGACAAGGCGTGCGTCGTCAACTCGCTGTCGAGTACGCAGGGCGCACACGCGCAGGCGCAGTATCTGATGCGCACCAGTTACGAATTGCGCGGCACGATCCAACACCCGAGCACGGGCGCTTGGTGCCACCGCATGGCCGGCCGCCACAACAACACGCTACCGGGCCACGTCATCGTTGGCGGTGGCGCGGACACGCCCGGAGCAGGCTTCTTCCCAGCGGAATACCAACCGGTACCGATTGGCGATCCGGATGACGGCCTGAAGAACGCGGCGCGACCGAGCGGCATCACTGAGCGTCGTTTCAAGAAGCGCCTGGAGATGCTGAAGAAGCTCGACTCCGGGTTTAGCGAGAAGCACAAGCAACTGTCGGTCGGTTCCTACAACCAGGCCTACACCGACGCAGTCAAACTGATGCGAAGCAGCGACCTCACCGCATTCGACATCGACCAAGAAAGCAAGAGCATCAAGGCCGCCTACGGCAACACCAAGTTTGGCAGCGGTTGCCTACTGGCGCGCCGCCTCGTCGAGCACGGGGTTCGCTACGTCGAAGTCATGAGCGGTGGCTGGGACACACACAGTGAAAACTTCGACCGCCTGGAGACGCTGGTGCCCGCGATCGACCAAGGCCTCAGCGCGCTGCTCGCGGACCTCGACGCGCGTGGCTTGCTTGAAGACACGATGGTCGTGTTAACCAGTGAGTTTGGTCGCACGCCCGACATCGACGAAGACAATGGCCGCAACCACTATCCGAAGGCCTTCAGCGCGCTGCTGGCCGGCGGTGGCGTCAAGGGCGGCATGCGCTACGGCAAGACCGATAAGGAAGGTCGCGAAGTCATCGCCGACCCGATATCGATCCCGGACCTCAACGCCACGATTGCCTACGCCTGCGGCCTGCCGACGGATCACGTGCTGACATCGCCTTCCGGCCGCCCATTCAGGGTTGGCGACAAAGGCATGCCGGTAACCGAGATCTTAGGCTAACCGACCCGCTTGGCCGGCGCGATTGCCACGCGGACACGCCAGCCAACACCCCGCCGCACACCACCAGTTGTTGCCCCCCATCACCAGATCCATGTTGATCCGTCTATCACTACTTCTGCTGACCTTGCTCACGCCGATCGCTGCGCAGAGCAAGAGCAAGGTGATCTTCGAACGCCACATCGTCCCGATCCTCAAGCGCAACTGCATTGAGTGCCACCGGGCCGAATACGTCGACAACAACGGCCGCAAGCAACGGCCGAAAGGCAAAGTCATGTTCGACACGCTGGCGAACATCAAGAAGAGCAAGCGCGGTCGACTGTTCGTGGCCAAGGACACGGACGCATCACTGATCCTCGATTCGATCACGCTGCCGGCCGACGACGAAGATCGCATGCCGCCCGCCAAGGCCGGACCACCGCTGTCGAAGCGTGACATCGACTTGATCACCAAGTGGATCGAGCAAGGTGCTGACTTTGGAAGCTGGACCGGTGAGGCCAAGACCAGCGGCCCCAAACCCAAACCAAGCAAGCCAAGAACGTCGTCCAAGAAGCCCAGAAAGCGATCCGGCCCATCGCCGATCGTGACCTTGAGCAAAGGTCTGCGCCCGATCTCTGCGGCCGTGCTAAAGAGCTTCGAAGGCTCCGAGTTTCAGGTGAAGAGTGTCGGCGACGGCAACCCACTGCTTTCGGTGACGTGCTGTGGCAAGACCGAGAACGTCTCGGATGCGACCCTCGCCAAGCTCGACCCAATCGCCAAGAACATCTTCGAACTAGACCTCGCACGCAGCCAGATCGGTGACGCTGGCTGCCTGCAACTCGCCAAGATGCCGCGCCTGACCAAGCTCAGTTTGCGCCAAACCAAGGTCGGCAACTCGGGCGTCAAAGAACTGGCGGCGTGCAAAGAGTTGCGCAGCCTGAACCTGTTCGGCACCGCAACCGGCGACTACGCGCTAACGGCGCTCGCCTCGCTCAAGCACCTCGAGAACCTCTATCTCTACGAGACCGAAACCACGGCCAATGCCGTGGTCCGACTGCGGACAGCCATTCCCGGCTTGCGTGTGGTCAGCGCGCTCGACCTGCCAGAGCCGAGAGAAGAGGACGCGACGCCTAAACGTCGACGACGCTAAGGCACAACTCTGCTGACTGGCGGTTGCAGTGGCTTGCTTGGTCGACAGCGACTCGGCAGCCAGCGTATTCGACGTGAAGCACCCCACAGAACTGACGCAAACGCGATGACGACCGTTCGCGGTGCCGCCACCAAGTGGCAACATGGTCGCATGCGCATCACGTTCATCCAGACGGGCGGCACAATCGACAAGGACTACCCGCGCAGCAGCGGTGGCTACGCGTTCGAGTTTGGCGAGCCGGCAACCGAACGGCTTCTGACAAGGCTCAACCCATCGTTCACGTTCGATGTGCGCACGGTTTTCCAGAAGGACAGCACCGAGATCACTGCCGACGACCGGCAGCAACTGCTCGACTGCATTCGCAGCGATGACAACGACAAGGTCGTCGTCACGCACGGCACCGATACGATGTTGGAGACCGCCGCGTTCTTAGCGGAGCACATCACCAACAAGCTAGTCGTCATCACCGGTGCGATGCGACCAGAACGATTCTCCGATTCCGATGCGCCAATCAATGTCGGCTGCGCAATCGCCGCTGCGAACCTCGCCGCCAACGGCGTCTACATAGCCATGCACGGCATCGTCAAACGCCACGGCGAGATGCAGCGCGATAGTCAGACCGGCAAATACCACTAGTCCAATCACCTATGCACATCCCAACGCACAAGAGCATCCCAACTCCCGCCGGCCACTACTCACCGGTGATCGGCCACAACGGCACGCTGTATATTTCGGGCCAACTCCCGATGGACCCGCAAAGCAAAGCGGTTCCTGAATCAATCGAAGAGCAGACCATCACGGCGCTCAACAATCTGGAGAACCTGCTGCTCGCCGGTGGCAGTAGACGCGACCACGTCCTGCAGGTCCGCATCTACGTCAGCGACATCGATCAATGGGAGCAGATCAACAAGACGTACTCCGAGTGGTTCGGCGACCACAAGCCAGCGCGTGCGATCATTCCATGTGGTGAACTACACTTCGGTTGCCTACTCGAACTGGAAGCAACCGCAGCCATCGTTGGCAGTTGACAGGTTGCGATCCGCCAAAGCTAGACGCTCTCGGCTTGCCCAACGAGAACAAGCTCAGCGACGGGCTCAGCGACCGACTCGACTTCGACACCCCCAGGCACCTGCTGGAACGTGCCAACCGCGCGGCCCAATTCAGCGCACGCCGTAACAACGGCCGTCAACTCTCCGGTCATATCGCCGCTCGCGGCAACACAAGCCCCGAGCTTGCTATCCAATTCAATCTGGGCGCGACGAATCGCATCCACGCGTTCGCTAACGCCAAGCACCGCTTGATTGAGGCACGACACTTCTGCCTTCATGAAGTCGTTGCGGCGGGTGCGCAACGACGGCGGAAACTTGCCATTAGCCAAGAGTCGCAAGTGTCTCTTGTAGCGCACCATCGGTCCGGCAACTCGGTGTGAGTAGCGAATGGCACCCAACACCACGATGACGAGACACAGAGATGCGAGCGGCCAGAAACGCTCGTGCAAGTAGAGCATCACGATCGCTTGCTCTTCAAAACCACCGCTCAGGCCGACGCTACCGAGATCCCACAGTAGCGGCAAGAAGATGCCTAGACCCACAGCCAGAAGAACCATGCCACCGTATGTGAGTCCGTGGAGTATC
Organism: uncultured bacterium; assembly: GCA_937906475.1. GTDB lineage: Bacteria > Planctomycetota > UBA1135 > UBA1135 > UBA2386. The sequence continues at coordinate 44,805 of CALCZA010000133.1, read as the reverse complement.
AGGCTGCCTTGCAGCTTCCAATCCACGACATACCGCCAACGTTGGATGCGAAGTCTCATGGTTAATAATTCGCTGCGACGCCAAAGAAGCCGCCGTTGTTAGCACGAATCACATCGTCCAAGCCAGCTTGCTCACCGAGTGATGTCGAAGTTGCATGATCCGGTCCAAGGCTGAACAAATCGAAGTCAGTGTTCAGCGGAAACATGTAGCGATCGCGGCGGCGAGTGGCCTCGGTACTGACGCTAGAGAAGATCGGGAAGTTGCCGGCGGTAGAAAATGACTGGTAGATCGCCGAGCGCTCGACCAGATCGATCGGGCGACCGATCTTCTTTTCCAGTTCCGCGAAGTTGAGAGTCCCTGCGTCACTAAGACCGGGACGCTGCTGCCCCAACAAACCACCACTGCCTGCTACGCCGCCGTCGCCGCCACCGCCCGAGCCCGCCAACGGCCCAAACGCGGCCGGATCAACGAGCCCAGCCTCGATCGCCCACTCGAGCCCATCACCAGTACCGTCGGCGTAGTTCAGATAGCAGTAAGGCACGCCCCAAGGATCGTTCTTGCCGCCATAACCAACCTGGAAAAGCGATAACGGCAGCTTGCCGCGATTGGTCGCCATGTACGAAGTGACCGCGTTAGAAATCGTCACCAGTTCATGCTTGGCTTTACCGACGCGAGCAGTGCGTAGAGCCGACACATACTGCGGCACACCGATCGACGCGATGATGGCTAAGATCGCCACCACGATCATCAGTTCCAGCAGGGTAAAGCCGCCGATCTTGCGGACGTTATAATCCCCCAAGTACATGATCAGAGCTATCGGACCCGGGGTGCAGCGGTCCTGAGCCTTGTCAGCAAGAGCGGCGTATCCCCCTTGCCACGGCCGCAACAGCGATGCAAATCACCTCAGTGGATCGAACTCACCACGGGCATAAACAACTCGAAGTGTGGCTCTGACCGCCCGAAACCCCACCCACGCACCGCTTGGCTGGACAATGCGGCACTCTCGCTTGACGTTCGGTCGCTGCCCGATGGCATCGTGAAGTAGATCGGGACCAGCCGGGAATGCTGAACCGTCAGTACGAGTGCGAAGCACTCACAGATCGCCATGCCCGCGGTCAGCGACCACGATCAGTGTGAGGCCAACCGGAACTGGCACGTGGTTTTCAAACAGGTGAAACCAGCGCCCCAACAGCCAGTGGCCACAGCGACTGAGCCAAGTTCGTTTGCCGTAGCGGAAGCCCTCGCTAAAGCCCTTGGTCTTCACTTTGACAAACCGCGAGCCAATCACGTTGAGCAGGAAGCCCGAGATGTTCCACCACCTGACGGCGCGAATCTTAAAGCCGGCCTGCTCGAACACCTTGACCAATGCCTTACGCCCATAGCGCCGGTAGTGGCCCATGCGACGGTCTCGTTCATTGAACAGAAACTGATGCGCCGGCACGGTCAGGATTAATTGACCACCGGGTTTGAGCATGGCACGTAATTGGCGCATCGCCAAGCAGTCATCCTCGATGTGCTCGATGACGTCGCAACAGAAGATCTCATCGAACTTTTGGGACCCAAGTTCATCGATTCGCTCGATCGTCAGTTGCCGAACAGTGGTGTCGGCGAAGCCACCATTCAGAAGCGTAGTGCGGGTGAAACCGACCATCGGCTCTTCCGCATCGACAGAGGTCACTTCATTGCCGGCCCGCAACAACCGTAGGCTCAGTAGTCCAGAACCGCACCCCGCATCGAGAACGTTGCCACCTCGCGAATAGCGCATGAGTCGCTTAGCGATCGACGAGGCGCGGAAGTCGTTTTCGTGCGAACGCGACAGGCCCTCAAGATGATCACGCAGTTCGATCGAACCCGTGACAGACGATAGGTCACGATAAGATCCCTGTGGCTCAGGACCGTCTCCAGAGTTGGCAGACATTGCGCCGGAACCGTACTGACATGGAGTCGGCGGCTCAAGCAACAGCTTCGGCGATCCTTGCGTTCGCCCCGTAACTCGACACTACGAGCCGCTTGAAAAAGAAATCCCAAGCCACGCCATCGGGGGGAGCAGCCGGGGCGATGATCTTCGCGCTGATCAGACCGAAGTCACTTCTTTGTGGTGCGACGGCAAAGCGCCCGGACGCCGACAAGAGCGTTGCACCGCGGAGGTCCAGAGACGCGGCTGTGGCTGGGTGGCCTGTATATCGAGGTCCGGCAAGTCAGGACAAGCTTCTCAACGCCCCAGCTCTGACAGCTTCTGGCGGAGGAAATAACTGGTCGGGGCGAGAGGATTCGAACCTCCGACCTCTGCGTCCCGAACGCAGCGCTCTACCAAGCTGAGCCACGCCCCGACCATGATCCGCTGGACATTGCTGCCGCGAATCGAGCGCCGAACACTAGCCACCCATTAGGCTTCGGTCAAGGCCAGTCACAGCCACTATGTGGATCCGCCCACAACAAGAGGATCACCCTGAGACTCCTCAGCAAGTGCATGTCGGCCACGGAGCCGGTAACGTCCCTGCGCAGCTTTTGCGGCCAACGGCCAGTGCCGGCGACTAACCGGTCCACCCGGCCTCACCACTCCAACCGGAGGCGGCCAGCAGCCACGAGAGCCTGCACCACACCCCCTCGTCGACCGACCTGCCATGCGCTTTCACCTGCTCACCCCGGAGATTCGAGAATTGCTGGCTGAAGGCCGGCATGCCGATCTCGTCGAGGTCCTGCAGGAGATGCATCCAGGTGATGCCGCGTCGATCCTGGGCGCGCTCGAGGTCGACGAAATCGCGACGATTCTTGGCCACCTACCACAAGATTTCGAACGGGATATCTTCTGGTATCTCGACCCGGAGGTCCAGGAGCACTACGTCGATGGCGTCGGCCGCGACCGCGTGCAGCAGGTCGTGCAGGCGATGCTCAGCGATGACCGTGCCGAGTTCTTCGACCGACTCGACGAACGCGTCCGCAAGCGACTGATGCCGATGCTGTCGGCAGCGGCGCGCGAAGACTTGTTGCGCCGCGACACCTTCGACGAAGACCAAGTCGGCTCGATTCTGATCACGGAGTACTCCGTGCTCGGAGCCAAGGCGACGGCGCAGAGCGCAATCGCCTCGTTGCGTCGGCAAGCGCCGAGCAAGGAAACGATCTACTACAGCTACGTGCTCGACCGCAGCGGCTTGCTGATTGGGTTCGTGTCGTTGCGTGACCTAATCCTCGCCAACGATCATGATACTGTCGAAGAGTTGATGAAGACCGACCTCGTGTCGATCTCCGCCGACGCCGACCAAGAAGAAGCCGCGCGCATGATCCGCGACTACGACTTGATCGCGCTGCCGGTCGTCGACTCGGTCGGCAAGTTGGTCGGCATCGTCACGCACGATGACGCCGTCGACATTGTCGAAGAAGAGGCGCAGGAAGACTTCGAGAAGATGGCCGGCATCACCGGGCACGGCGTCGAGGTCGGTGACTACGACTACATGGACGAACCCGTGCTGCGCCAGGTCCGGCGTCGCGCTCCCGTGCTGTGCTTGCTGGCGGTGATGTGGGTGATCACGTCCACGGTAATCACCCAGTACAGCGGTTCCCTGTCGTCGGCGACGTTGATCGCGATGCTGCCGATGGTCATGGCGACCGGCGGCATGGTCGGCACGCAAGCCAGCGCGTTGGTGATCCGCGCACTGACAATCGGTGATGTCGCCAAGGCCACCATCTCGCGCGTGCTCTGGAAAGAACTGCGCGTCGCTGGTTTCATGGGCGCGTTGCTCGGGGTAATCGCCCTGATGGACACTGTGCTCGTCAGCATGTTCCCGACGGAGGCGGCCAACGCGTTAATCGTCCCGGACCCCAACGCACCGAGCATTGGTTGGGTTGGCCTCGCCATCGGGATCGCGATGATCGGGCACGTGCTCACGGCGGCGTTGCTGGGCGCAATCACACCGATCGTCGTCAAGAAACTGCGCGGCGACCCCGCGATGATCAGCACGCCTGCGGTCACGGCCATTGCCGACTTGACCGGGGTAGTGATCTACATCGTGACGGTGACGCTGATGCTGTCAGCCTGATCGCCGGCCCCGCAATAGCCTTGACGCGTCACGACAAGGCCGTGAGTTGCGCACCATGCTGGGCATGCGGCAACTCGGCGGGTGCGTCGCCGCGTGGCGTTACTCCTCGAGCACCTTGGCGCGCAGGTATTCGCGGTTCATGTCGGCAATGACACGCACCGAGATTTCCTTCGGGCAGACGGCTTCGCATTCGTTCTGGTTGGTGCAGTTACCGAAGCCTTCTTCGTCCATCGCACTCACCAAGTTGCGGGCTCTGCTGTCGCGCTCGACTTGGCCTTGCGGCAGGTGCTTGAAGTGCGACACCTTAGCGCCAACAAACAGCATCGCCGATGCGTTCTTGCAAGCTGCGACGCACGCGCCACAGCCGATGCAAGTTGCCGCGTCGAACGCTCTATCGGCATCGGGCTTCGGAATCAGGATCGCGTTGGCGTCCTGCGGAGCACCGGTGTTGACCGAGATGAACGCGCCGCTTTGCACGATGCGATCAAACGATCCACGGTCGACGATCAGATCCTTCGTGACCGGGAACGCCTTGGCGCGCATCGGTTCGATGTAGATCTCGGCACCGTCCTTGAAACTGCGCATGTGCAGTTGGCAAGTGGTCGTGCCGCTTTCGGGGCCGTGCGGCACGCCATCGATGACGACGCCACAAGAACCACAAACGCCTTCGCGGCAATCGTGGTCGAACGCGACCGGCTCTTCGCCCTTGGTGATCAACTGCTCATTGAGCACGTCGAGCATCTCAAGGAACGACATGTCAGGCGACGCGTTGTTCAGCTCGTAGCGAACCATCTTACCGTCTTGCTTGAAGTCGGAGTTGGTGCTCGCCTTGGCCTGACGCCAGATGTGGAGGATGACCTTCATTTGTAGCTCCGCACGGCGAGCGCCACGTTGTCGAACTTCAGCTCTTCTTGATGACGAACGGCGTCTTTGACCTCGCCCTTGTGTTCCCAAACAGCAGTATGCGCGAAGTTATCGTCGTCGCGCTGCGCCTCTCCCGCGTCTTGCCATTCCTCGCGGAAGTGGCCACCGCACGACTCACGCCGCTCGAGTGCATCGCGGCACATCAACTCACCGAACTCCAGGAAGTCGGCCACACGGCCGGCCTTCTCGAGCGATTGGTTGAGCGATTGGCCACTGCCAAGCACCTTGACGTCCTTCCAGAACTCCTCGCGCAAGGCGGGAATCTCCCTGAGGGCCTCATTGAGACCAGCGTCGGTGCGAGCCATGCCGCAGCGATTCCACATGATCTTACCGAGTTCCTTGTGGAAGTGATCAACGGTGCGCTTGCCACCAATCGACAGCAACTTGTTAACGCGGTCGTTGACGGCTGCCTCAGCTTGCTTGAACGCTTCGTGGTCCGTCGTAATGGCCCCAGCCTTCTCGCCAGCCAGGTAACCGCCAACCGTGTAGGGCGCGACGAAGTAGCCGTCGGCCAGACCTTGCATCAATGCCGAAGCACCGAGGCGGTTGGCGCCGTGGTCACTGAAATTGGCTTCGCCGAGCACGAACATGCCCGGGATCGAACTCTGCAGGTTGTAGTCCACCCACAGCCCACCCATCGTGTAGTGCACGGCTGGGTAGATGCGCATCGGCTGCTTGTAGGGGTTCTCAGCCGTGATCTTGGCATACATGTGGAACAGGTTGCCGTAGCGCGCCTTGATCGCCGGCTCGCCGAGCCGCGCAATCGAGTCGCGGAAATCGAGGTAAACGCCGAGCCCTGTATCACCAATGCCGAGCCCCTTGTCGCAGGCTTCCTTGGCGGCACGCGACGCGATATCACGCGGTGCCAGGTTGCCGTAGCTCGGGTATTTGCGCTCCAAAAAGTAGTCGCGCTCGCCGTCCGGAATCTCATGCGCCGGTCGCTTGTCGCCCTTCTTGTTCGGGGTCCAAACGCGACCATCGTTACGCAACGACTCACTCATCAACGTCAACTTCGACTGGTGATCACCACTGACCGGAATGCACGTCGGGTGGATCTGCGTGTAGCACGGGTTGGCAAAGCCTGCCCCCTTCTTGTGCGCACGCCACGCCGCCGTCACGTTGCAGCCCTTGGCGTTGGTGCTCAGGTAGAACACGTTGCCGTAGCCGCCGGTCGCAAGCACGACGGAATCACCGGCGTGCGAACGCACTTCGCCGGTGACCATGTCGCGCACGATGATGCCCTTGGCATGACCGTCGACCTTGACCACATCGAGCATCTCGGTGCGGTTGTACATCTTGACCGTGCCCAGCCCAATCTGACGTGACAGCGACGCATACGCGCCTAGCAGCAACTGCTGACCGGTCTGGCCGCGGGCGTAGAACGTGCGACTAACCTGCGCGCCACCGAAGCTTCGGTTATCGAGCAAGCCCGAGTAATCGCGCGCGAACGGTACGCCTTGCGCGACCGCCTGGTCGATGATGTTGACGCTGCACTGCGCGAGTCGGTAGACGTTGGCTTCGCGGGCGCGGAAGTCGCCGCCCTTGACCGTGTCGTAGAACAAGCGCCAGACCGAGTCGCCATCGTTGCGGTAGTTCTTGGCGGCGTTGATACCACCCTGTGCTGCAATCGAGTGCGCGCGACGAGGACTGTCCTGGTAGCAGAAGCACTCGACTTGGTAGCCGAGTTCTGCCAACGACGATGCCGCTGCGGCGCCTGCTAGGCCACTGCCAACGACCAGCACCTTGTATTTGCGCTTGTTGGCCGGGTTGACCAGTTTGAGATCGAACTTGCGGCTATCCCACTTGTCTTGGATCGGGCCATCCGGAATGCGTGAATCGAGGTTCATTTTGTCGAGGTTCATTGTGTTCCCCCTACAAGGCCAAACATGACCGACAGCGAAAGGAACGCGTTGCCGCCGGCGATCGCCAGCGCCACCAAGAACGACACGGTCTTGATCATGGGAGTGTAGCGAGCGTGATGGATGCCCACGGTCTGCGCCATGCTCTGCAAGCCGTGGCTCAAGTGCAGGAACAGCACTACCTGGAACACGGCGTAAGCAATCGCAATAGCCGGGTTGCCGAAGCTTGTGGTCACCATGGCATAAACGTCATGGCCACCAGCACCGGCCGCCTTCAGCGCATGATGCCCGGGATTGGTAACCCCAAACGTGAAGTGCATCAGGTGGTAGATGATGAACACCAACAGCGTCAAACCGCTGAGCAGCATCGAGCGCGACGCCATGTTCGCCTGCACGGTGTTCGGCTTGCGGTAAGCCACCGGTCGGGCCACCTTGTTAGCGCGCGACAAGCGAATCGCGGTCGCGACGTGCAAGACGAACACCGCGAGCAGCCCGATCCGCATGACCCACAACAGGGGGCCAAGATCGTGCAACCACTTCGCGTAAGCATTGATCTTGTCGCGGCCCTGCAGCAATAGCAGGTTACCGAGCAAGTGAGAAACGAGGAAGCCGAAGAGCATGAGCCCGGTGACCGCCATGGTCACCTTGCCGCCGATCGACGACCGCCAGAAGGAAGTCAGCCAAGACATTGGTGGTAGAGACGATCCGCCTCAGGCGGGTCGATTGCAACAGCAAGCCGCAGAGCTAGTTCGCTTCGCCGCTACTCCGGCGCGGACCTGAGCGGGGTCTTACCCATCGAAACCAGTCCACGCAGGGCATCAGCGGCCCGCAAATCCAGAGTTCTAATGCGATCAGGCGGCAGCAATAACAAGCGACCATTGGTCGGATTTGGCGAACTAGGCACGAACACGACCGAATGTTCTTCGCCATCGGGCCCGGGTGCCGAGCCGGTCACTAAGCCGATCTCGAAGCCGTCGTCGACCGACACCGCCACCACTGCCTCGAAGAAGCGATCGCGTTTCGAGTCGTAGCCGAGCACTTCTTTTAGCGACTGGTAGAGCGAACCGAGAATCGGCAACTTCTCAAGCACGATGTCGACGCGACGCCACAGCCACTTGCCCAGGAACGTCGTCACGAACAGGCCTACGAAGTAGATGACCGACAGCGCCAACAGCAATCCAAGGCCGGGGAAATACCAGGAGACTTGTTGGCGCCAGGACTCGGTCAACACCACCTCAAGGTAGGCAACGGCTAGCACCGTGCCGCCGATCGGCAGCAGCGCGACGACGCCACCAACCAGGCAGCGGGTGACGTGACGCGTGGGAGTGTTCATGGCTGCGCGAAGCATACGCCGTAGCCCGCGCTAGCCCGGGATCAAATCACTGCCACGCCGTAACGGCGGCGGGAGCAACGCAATCTCTCGCCCCACCTGCCCAGATCGACGCCGCCACCCGCAACGATGACGCCCAGCTAACGAGGTGGCTGAACGAGACCGAACGGGGACATGGCGGGAATGGCCACGAACCTGGTCGTCTGTTGATCCTGGCACTCGCACCTCGCCCACCGGCTAGCCGTCGTGCTGGCCTTCCTTCTTGAGCAGTCGCCCCGGGTGTGGCCGCTTGTGATGCGAGTGGCTCACGGCATGGACCTAGCAATTGCAGTGCGGGAGCCTCCCCCATTTGGGAGTCCGTCAAGGCGAACTGGGCAGCACTGCCGTGGCGAGACCAATCAATCGCTCGTAGACCGCGTCGATGGTCGCGGGCAGCGTCGAGGTGCCGGCGGTAAGACCGACCACTTGCCGGCCTTCAAACCACTCCGGATCTAGCCCCGCCTCGTTCTCGATATGCACCGTCGCAATACCGCGCTGCTGACCGCGAACGACCAGTTGCCGCGTGTTATTGGAGTCGCGCCCCCCGACGACGACCAGCGCATCGATCTGCGGCAACAACGCTTCGAGTGCCGCCCCGCGCGCCTTGGTCGGGTTGCAGACGGTATCGATCAAACGAACGTCGGCGTGGCCGTTCATGCTGCGGATCGCAAGCATGATCTCGTCGACACGTTCGCTCGGTGTGGTGGTTTGGCAGACCACGCCAAGCCGGCATTCCGGCCACACTGCGACATCCTGGACCACCTGCACGACCACCGCGCCCTCGAGATCTTCGACGATGCCGCGCACCTCCACATGGTCTGGCCGACCGATGACAATCACGCGCCGGCCGTCTGCCTGGAGCAGCTGAGCCGCCTCATGCGCCTTGTGCACCAACGGGCACGTCGTATCGATCAACGTCTTGCCCGCCCACCGCAGCTTCTGCCGTTCGCGATTGCTGACGCCATGCGCCGTGATCAGCACCTGCGGCGTCGCTGGCACCTCTCGAGAGTCCTCGTGCGACTGCTGAAACCCACGCGATTCCAGCAACTGCAAAACCTCCCCGTTGTGCACCAATTCGCCATGGATCGTCACGGCCCCCGGGTCCGTGACCCGCTCGATCGTCGCCAGCGCATCGCGCACTCCAAAGCACATGCCCATCGCATCCGCACGTTTCACCTGCATATTGTCCTCATCGACTTTGCACAGTAAAGCACTTGATAAAAACAACAAGCCCCCCCGGATTCTTGGTGCCGACGCCGTTACGGGCGTGGGTATCGGTGCTCTCGATCCAATGCCAACCCTCGGCGAACAGGATACCGGCAACACCAGCCAAGTCCACCTGACTCGGTCAGAGCAAAGACATCTCCGACCAGCCCCTTGGCGGCGATTACGCGAAGAAGTCGTTGCCCTTGTCGTCGACCACCATGAACGCCGGGAAGTCCTTCACGTCGATCTTCCAAACGGCTTCCATGCCGAGGTCTTCGAAGTCGAGCACTTCGACCTTGGTGATCGAATCCTGCGCGAGGATCGCTGCGGGGCCACCGATCGAACCAAGGTAGAAACCACTGTACTTCTTACAGGCGTCGGTGACGGCCTTGCTGCGGTTGCCCTTAGCAAGCATCACGAAACTGCCACCCGCTTCCTGGAACATGTCGACGTAGCCATCCATGCGGCCTGCGGTCGTCGGCCCAAAGGAACCTGACGCCATGCCATCAGGCCGCTTGGCCGGACCGGCGTAGTAGACGACGTGATCCTTCAGATACTGCGGGATGCCTTCGCCCCGCTCGAGTCGCTCGCGAATGCGGGCGTGCGCGATGTCGCGCGCGACAATGATCGAACCGGTCAGCGTGAAACGCGTCTTGATTGGATATTGGCTGAGCACCTTGCGGATCTCGGCCATCGGTTGGTTGAGGTCGATCGCGACCACTTCGCCACCGAGTTCTTCGACCTCCGGCAGGAAGCGCACGGGATTGGTCTCGAGTTGCTCGAGGAACACACCGTCCTTGGTGATCTTCGCCTTTGCTTGACGGTCGGCGCTGCACGACACGCCGATGCCAATCGGACACGAAGCGCCGTGGCGCGGCAGGCGGATGACGCGCACGTCGTGACAGAAGTACTTACCGCCAAACTGCGCGCCGATACCGTTCTTGCGGGTGATGTCGAGCACCTGCTGCTCAAGCTTCAGGTCCCGAAACGCGCGGCCAAGGTCGTTGCCGCTGGTCGGCAAGTTATCGAGATAGCGAGCGCTGGCCAGCTTGACAGTCTTGAGGTTGAACTCAGCCGACATGCCGCCAACCACGATCGCCAGGTGATACGGCGGGCACGCGGCGGTGCCAAGCTTGCGCGTCTCGGTGTCAATCCACGCGAGCAGATCCTTCTCGTTAAGCAGCGCCTTGGTCTTTTGGAACAAGAACGTCTTGTTCGCCGAACCACCGCCCTTGGTCATGAACAAGAACTTGTAGGCATCGCCCGCTTCGGCATACAGCTCGATCTGTGCCGGCAGGTTGTTGCCAGTATTCTTCTCGGCATACATGTCAAGCGCCGCCATCTGCGAGTAGCGCAGGTTGGTCTCCTGATAGGTGCGCGCGATGCCTTCGCTAATCACCGACTCATCGTCGCCATCGGTCAAGACGTTCTGCCCCTTCTTGCCGAGCACGATCGCGGTGCCGGTGTCCTGGCAACTGGGCAGCACCATGCCGGCAGAGACGTTCGCGTTCTTCAGCAACTGCAGCGCGACGAAGCGGTCGTTCTCCGATGCCTCCTGGTCTTCGAGGATGTCGCGCAGTTGCTGCAGGTGCCCCGGGCGGAACAAGTGGCTGATGTCACGGATCGCCGCGAACGTCAGCGCGCGCAGTGCCTCGGGTTCAATGCGGAGCAGTTCGCGGCCGCCAGCATCGACAGAAGAGACGCCCTCTTTGGTGATCAGGCGGTAAGGCGTGTCATCTTCGCCGAGCTCGAAGACGGGTTGGTAGGCAAACGACATACCCAGAAACTACCGGCGGAACCGCTGGATGCACGCAGCAGATGCTTCGTTGCACGCCTTCGCGCCGCTGCCGTGGTTACAGACAACCAAGACAGCGAAGTTGGCGTCCGGTGCCATCCAGGTCACCGCATACCACATCGTGTTCGAACCGTTGTGCCAGATGATCGGCCCCGGCGCCCAACCGCGCTTGGTCGTAACCCACCCCAGAGCGTAGTCGGCGCCCTTTGGCGGCTGATGCAAGTTAGCCAACAGCGGTGCATCCAGCAGTGGTTCGCCCTGCTTGGGAGCGACGCCGAGATGCAGGGCGACGAACTTGGCCCAATCCTCGAGGGTCGCGTGCACCGTGCCGGCTGGACCCAAGGACGACGGATTGTCGGCGAACATCGGCTGGCTGCCCCGCGCCGCCTTGACGTGGCCCCACGGCTGATCGACGTGCTTATCGCGGCCTGGCACGCCAAAACTGGCGCGATCCATGCCTAGCGGCGTGAACAATTCGGCCGTCATCAACTGTTGCCAACTCTTGCCCGCCGCACGTTCGAGGGCGGCGCCGGCAATCATGTAGCCGGCATTCGAATACAGGAACCGCTCGCCAAGCGTAGCTTCGGGCGCCTTCTTCAGCATGGTCGCGGCCACTTCGCGGCGCGCTTCGGTGTCGGTGCCCGCAAACTTAAACAGCTCCAACCACTGCGCCATCGGCGGTTGGCTCGGCAGACCCGATCGGTGCTGCAGCAGACTGGCGATGGTAATCTGGCGCGCATCATCGTGCATGCCATCGCGCAGATCCGGCAGCGCTTCGCCCAACGTCGTGTGCCACTTGAGCTTGCCGGCGGCAACTTGCTTAGCTAGCAACGTCGCCGTCATCGCCTTGGTGCACGAACCGAGATGCCACAGATCGGCGGTGGTAACCTTGGTTTCGTCCCCCACCTTGCGAATGCCATCGACGCCGAGCGCCACGAGTTTGCCATCGACGATCACCGCGGCGCCGAGCGCCGGCATGTCGTTGCTCTTGCGGATCGGGGCAAGCAATTCGGCGAGATCCTCGAGTTGCTTCGCGTCTGACGTTGCCGGTTTGGCGGGTGCCTTCTGCTGCGCCGGCCGAGCGACCAGCGGTTTGCCTTGTCCAACAGCAGGACGTCCAACAGCGAGACCTGACAGCACCGACAGAGCGAACCCGACAAGAACCACTGGTAGCATGCTGGCGTAGCATGATGGCTCGCCGCGACCCAGTCTAGCGGCCCGCGGCACTCACAGTCCGATGAGGGGCAAGCCGTTACGTTCCGGCTAGGGCTGGGCCACGGCAACTCGTCCAGGCAATCGACCAAAGCAGTTCACGCCCCAACGTTGCACGATAATTTCGTGTTACATCAATTACACGATGCCCCCCCCATGCGATAGCTACATTGGCAGCAACTTCGGTCGTCGAAACTAAGTCTAATTCTCCCGTCAGATCTTCAACACGGTCCGTCGGGCTCTCAGTTGACACGATCGAGAGTTTTTCCTGCTCCTGTTACCCGGACAACCTAAAGGATCCCATGCGCGCCTTATTCCTCCCACTGGCAACCGCTCTTGCTGTTGCATCCATACCTGCACAGACACTGACGACCACGTTCGCCGGTGGCAACGGCCAAGCGGGCAACATGTTCGACCTGCAAGCCACCATCCCGGTCAGCGTTACCGGCTTTGACGTCAACCTCGATCCTGGCACGTGGGACATGGAGATCTACACGTTGCCCGCCAATCAGCCGTATTTGCCCGACGTGGCAAATTCCGCCGCTTGGACACTCGTCGGAACTGCCCTTGGTGTTACCAGCCTGGGGACCGGCCTTCCTACGCCGCTGCCCATTGGGCTCAACGTTCCGATTGCCGCGGGCGAGATCCAGGCCTTCTACGTGACGGTCACGAACGGCACTGCGATCAATTACACGAACGGCACGGTCACCGGATCGCTCTTTGCGTCGACAACTGAGCTCGATTTCTTCGAGGGTGCAGGCGTTGCCTACCCGTTCGCGGCCAACTTCAACCCGCGTGTCTTCAACGGCAACATTCACTACTCGGCTGGCTCTGGCTTCGCCACGAAGCAGAAGTACGGCTCGACCTGCGATTTCCCGAGCCAGTTCGGCGAGCACTGGGCAGCAGGCGCCACGCCCGACCTCGCAAACACCCAGTGGATCATGGTCGACACCGGCACTGGCACGTGGAGCGTCAACCCCACAGTAGGCTTCGCCTATGACGCGGCCGGCGCCCAGGCTAACGGCATGGAAGCCAGGGATCCGGCCAGCCCATGGTTTGGTAATTTCACGTCCAGCTCGTGCGCTTGTTGGGACGACGCGACTATCGTCTACACACCGACAAGTGTCGGGTTCGCGTACCCTGACCCGGTAACCGGCTCGAGCGTGCCTTACACCACGATCTCGATCAACACCAACGGCGCGATCCGATTGGGCGACCAGGGCATCGACAACTCGTTTGCTTTCAATGGCGGTAACTCGGGCTACGTTTCCACTGTTTTCCAGGGCACGGCCGGCCCCGCACTGCCGCAGTTCGCGCTCTTCTACAACGACCTCGACCTGGATGCCGCCGGCTCCCTTTGGGTAGAGGACAGCGGTGGCCAACTCCGGATCACGTGGGACGGTGTCCCGAACTGGGATGCTGCCGGCGGTGTGCCGTCTCAATTCAACGATCTCCAGATCACGATCTTCCCCGGTTTCGTCGTCTACGCCTTCGGCCCGAACATCGGCAACGGCGGCAGCGCCAGCAACGAGGGGATCGTCGGCTTTAGCCAAGGCGACGGTTCGGTGAACAACCGTCTCGACTGGTCGGTGGACATGAACAACTTCACGAGCGGCACCGGCTTCGTGGGTCCGTCGACCGACGCGACCGCCGCGCCGGTTCTGGGCACGTCGTTCAACGTCGTCGTATCCGGCATCTCGACGACCACCCTCCTTGGCGGCGTGATCTACGGTCTGACCCAGTTCAACCCGGGCACCCCCCTCGCCGGGATCATCGGCATCAACTGCGATATGTATGCTTCGTTGGACTTGATCTCGCTGGGCCTTCCGGTTGCGGGCACGTACACCGACAATCCGTTCGCTGTGCCGGCCAACCCGGCCTTGGCCGGGATCACCATTGCGGCACAGGGCTTCGGCCTCGACACGGCGCTCATTGGCCCGTCTGCAGGCGAGGTCAATCCTCTCGGCGCCGCGATGGGTGATGCTGTCCTGCTGACCATCGGTAACTGATTCCGACTGCCGCCGGGCTCGGGTCCAAGGACCCGGCCCGGCATGGCCTCCGGGCGGCGGGAACCCGCCGCCCGCCACGATCGGCATTCGATTGTCGGATCCAGCGGATTGCTCGTCGCCAACGGCGTTAGTGCATGAATCCAAAGCCTTCAAGGCCGTGGCCGGAAGCGCCCGAGTTCACATCCCAGTGACGCTAGCGGAACACGACGCCAAGTCGATACGCGCTCAACACGAACGCTGCCACAGCCATGGCGACGACGGACAGCGATCATCACTGCGCAAGCCAACACGCCGCTGCAACCACAGCGTCACCGGCAAGCACACCGGCAGGCACAAGACATCTCCGAGGTAGCAATGCACGAACGAGTTCAGATCAACAGTCATCGGCTTCCACCAGACGCTGTTCGCGACGTAGAGCACCACGGCTACTACGCACAACGGTTCGCGCCCGTATCGGAAGCCAGAACGTTTGGACATCGCGAGCAAGGTAACGATTGGCACCGGCAGACCAAGAGTGAGTCCTGCTGACTGCATGACAGGGATTGGTTATGTATGTTCGCGCCGAGCGCCACCAGCTTGCCATCGACGATCACCGCGGCGGCGAGCATGTGATCGACAAGTGCAGTCGGCGCATGCCGGCCGACCTTACCTCTTCTTGCTGGCTGCGGCCTGCTTCTGCAGCACCTTGACCGTGTAACCGCCCACCATTTCCTCGTTCTCAAAGTCGATCCAGATGGCCCGCCGCGTGCCTGTCTAGCGGCCCACCAAGGTCACAGCCCGATCCAGTTCGCCATCGCGGCCGACACCGAGATGCCGGCGGGGTCAAAGTGCGCCCACTGCGTATGCACCACGGTGCCAAGCAAACCCGGAAGAGCGGGCACGTTGATCACCTTGGTTGCCGTCCCCAACGACGAAGTGAAGTCCAACAGCACAACATCGGGAGAAACTTCAAGAGCGCATCCACCGGGCAAAGCCACCGGCAACTGCCCCAATGCGAAGTCGTCCAGACCCGCGACGAACAACACCGGCAAGAACGGCGCGCCATCGACGGCAACCGACATCATGCTGCCGACCTGGGCCGGAGCTAGGACCCTTTGGTCTAGCAGCTCGGAGCCACAGGCCGCGCCGTATGCAACAGCATGCGCGTGCGCCTGAATGCCATAGGCAAAGTCCACGGGCGAGCCAGGCAACGCTAGCGATAGCGGCAGTATCGCCGACGTCCAGTGGTTGACGACGTATAGAAACGGATACGCGGCATTGCCAAGCACCACGGGATCGAAGGAATTCGGTCCGCGCGAGTGCACCGCGGTTGCCGCACCAACTGGCAACGGCGGCGAGAACACCAATGGCTGGCCGGACGTCCCGCCGAGGCCGGAGAACACCTCCATGCTGCCATCATCAAACGCCAAAAACTGGCGCGGCAACGCCGTTGCAAGGTCCAATACTCCGGTCGTTTCTCGACCAGTGGGATTGGCAAACGTGAATGGACCGAACCACCACTGCAACTGCGTCGCACTCATGACGCCGACTCCCGAATCCACAACCGACGTTCCAGCCCTCCCGGTCCAAGCAAGCGCGAGGCCATCGTAGCCAAACGTAGTCATCGCGGTCAGGTTCGGCTGCGCTAGAGCGAACGTTGGGGCGCCACCGCGGCGCGGCGCGCGATAGACGCCTCCCGCGGCATCATCGACCGCGATCAAGACAACATCGCCCACGACAGCTAGGTCGACAACGCGGCCGGGCACAGTCGCAAGCGGAAACTCAAGGTAGGTTCCTGCGAAGCGATGTAGGCGGATGATGCGGCTGCTACCCGTTCCTTCATCAAGCGCAACGAGCAAGTCGCCGTCGAACGGATCCTGTGCCATCGCAAGCGGTGACAGGCTGTCGGATTGGAAGCCACCGATCGACTGCATGACCCCTGTGACCGGATCGATCTTGAGCACTTGTGACGCTGGGTTGCCAGCCAACGCCGTCAAGACGAAGTTCGGCTGCGTCTGGGCGTGCAGCACGGCTGTCGATGCGAGCACCAGTGACGCGACTACAAGAGCAAGGGAGCGCAGCATGAACGGCATCATAGCCCAGTTCGCAAAGCAGGGTGCGCTAACGAAACACGACGCCGAAGCGATAGGCGCCCAACACGAACACCGCAACGGCCATGGCGACCGCAGCACGTCCGGCAAGAGCGGCAAAGGTGGGAACGGTGCCCAATAGGTTATCCACCCGCTGTGGTCGCCACACGACAGCCGCCACCAAGCCGCCGACGCCATAGGCCACGACGTCCCACGGATCACTGACCGCGCCCGGCGCCAGTAGCGGGATTCGCGGTCCCAACCACTCGAAACATGCAGACCACAAAAGCCAATGCAACAACAGTTCGGGCAGCGTCGGACAGCGATCATCGCTGCGCAAGCCAACGCGCCGCTGCAACCACAGCGTCACCGGCACGCACACCGGCAGGCACAAGATGTCACCGAGGTAACAATGCACGAACGACCTCGGGTCAACAGTCATCGGCTTCCACCAGACACTGTTCGCGACGTAGAGCACCACTGCTACTACGCACAACGGTTCGCGCCAGTATCGGAAGCCTGGACGTTTGGACATCGCGAGCAAGATAACGGCTGGCACCAGCAGACCAAGGGTGCGACCTGCTGGCTGCACGACAGGGATTGGTTATGCATGTTCGCGCATGGGCACCCGGGCAGCTACCGTTCGCCGCATGAAGCCGCGCGTGCTGATCACCCGTCACGTCTATCCGGCCGCGATTCCGATTCTTCAGGAGCACTGCGTGGTCGACTACCAGGATCGCTACGAAGTCATGGACGAAGCGCAGCTCAGCAAGAAGCTGCAGCTCGCGGACGGCGTCGTCTGCCAATTGACGGACCCGATGACGCGAGCCGTCATCGAGTCGGCGCCGAAGCTGCGCGTCATCTCGCAGATCGCCGTCGGCATCGACAACATTGACGTGCAGGCGGCCACCGAGCGCAAGATTGCCGTCACCAATACGCCGGGTGTGCTGACTGAAGCGACCGCGGACCTGACGTTCGCCCTGTTGTTAGCTGCCGCGCGCAAGCTGCCGACAGCAGAACGGTTCCTGCGCGATGGCAAATGGCAGCGATGGGACGTGGACCTTCTGTGCGGCGGGGATGTGCACGGCCAGACCATTGGCATCGTCGGGCTCGGCCGCATCGGCCAAGCAGTCGCTAGGCGCGCCAAGGGCTTCTCGATGCGCGTCCTATATGCGAGTCGCAACTCGGCGCCACCAGAAGTCGAACAAGAACTCGGCGCGATGCGGGTACCGCTCGATGCGCTGTTGCGCGAGAGTGACTTCGTATCGCTACACGTGCCGTTGACGGACGCGACCCGTCACATGATCTCGATCCAGCAACTGTGCCAGATGAAGCGCTCGGCGATTCTAATCAACACCGCGCGCGGCCCCATCGTCGACGAACTCGCGATGACCGCGGCACTCGAAGAAGGACTCATCGGCGGCGCGGCACTCGACGTGTTCGAAGACGAACCAAACGTGCCCGATGACTTACTGGCATTGCCGAACGTCATCTTGCTGCCGCACATCGGCAGCGCAGTCACCAGTGTTCGGTCCTTGATGTGTGCGATTGCAGCGCGCGATTGCGCCGCAATATTCAGTGGTGAAGGCCCGGAGCACCTCGTCAATCCCGAGGTGATGGCGTGAAGCAGCAATTGCGCGAGCTCTACTCGCATGTTCTGGAGAAGGTCGACGCTGCTCGGGCGATGCACGCCCCGTCCGACCTATTCCCAGCAGACTGGAGCGCGACTAACTGGCACCCTGGCGACCCAAGCGAGCCGCTGCTAGTTATAGCCTTCGGCAAAGCCGCACGACGCATGGCGGGAGAACTGCCAAAGATCCTCCCTGAAACACCGATGCGCGGTCTGGTCGTGCCGCCAGAACAAGACGCCGCCCCGTTGCCGCCGTTCGAAGTGATTGCCGGCGGACATCCGCTCCCGACCGCAGGCAGTCTGCGCGCAGGGCGGCGGGCGTTGGCGCTAGCGCGCAGTGCCCGCCCAGACGAAACGGTTCTGTTCCTGATCTCGGGCGGTGGTTCGGCAATGCTAGAGGCACCGGCTGATGACGCAGTCACGCTGCATGAACTGCGCGCACTCAACCAAGGCTTGATCGCTTCGGGTGCGAAGATCGAAGACATCAACACCGTGCGGCGACATCTGTCGGCACTTAAGGGTGGACGACTCGGCCTCGCGGCGGCGGCGGCCAAGTGGCGACGCACGATGGTGATTTCCGATGTCCCCAAAGACGCGACGCCCGCGATCGCATCCGGCCCCACGGTACAGGAGCACTCAACGCTCGACGACTGCCGCGAAATCCTCGACAGCTATTCGCTTTGGCCCCTGGTGCCCACCGTGTTGCAGCAGCGAATGCAACGAGGCGACCTGCCGCCGCCGATGCCCCCGATGCATGCCGTGGCCCGGGCTTCGGACATGATCCTGCTACTCAACGAGCACCACGCGCGCGCCGCCGCGACTACTGCGGCCACCGGCCATGGCTGGATTGTCGACAGCGAGTGCGATGTCGACGATTGGCCCTACGAGAAGGCGGCTGAACATTTACTGCAGCGACTAGAAGAACTGCACCAAGCGCACCCAGGCAAGCGCGTCGCAGTGGTGACCACGGGTGAACTATCCGTCACTCTGCCGTCATCCCCCGGCATCGGTGGCCGCAACGTGCAGTTCGCGTTGCACTGCGCGACGCGGATCGAAGGCCAGAAGATCACCGTGCTCAGTTGCGGCACCGACGGCATCGATGGAAACTCACCCGTCGCTGGCGCCATCACAGATGGCAACACTGTCGCGCGCGCCCGCGGCCTCGGTCTCGATGTGAACCAACACCTCGCGCGATGCGATGCGTTCCCGTTGCTCGACGCACTTGATGACTGCCTCAAACCGGGCCCGACTGGCACCAACGTGCGCGACGTTCGGGTGCTGGTTCGCGACGCCTGAGAGACGCCTGACCAGCGCGTCCCCTACCGAGCCAACTAACGGCAACGTACCCGTCAACCGAAATGCCATGCGCGTTTCCGTAGTGCCGACAATGTCGGCACTACGGTAATTCGACTGGCCATTCGTCGCGCACCCGGCCGTGGCATCGGGGCCACGTAAACGCTCGTTCCGAGACTTCAACTTAGGTCTGATTCGAGTCGAAAGGAGACTTGAAATAGAATCTGACAGTAGAGGTTATGTGGGGACAGATAATAGACTTGCAGCGATCGTGCTGCTTATTGGAGCCGCGGCATGCGGCAGCGGTGGCGGCGGCGGAAACTCCGGTTCCGGCAACACAATCGGTGCTCTCTCCGGTGCCGTAAATCTGATCACTCATTCACCGGCACACAACGCGGTGCAAGTCCAGCTCAACGCCATCATCTGCCTGGAGTTCGACACGGACATGGCGCTTGGAGCGTTCGGCGACCAAGACACCTGGTTGCGCCAAGCAGGCTCGAGCACGGACGTTCCGGTCACGTTCACTCGTGGTTCAAACGGCCGCATCGACTGCCAACCGGACAGTGCGCTACAGGCAGAGACCGACTACGTCTTCCAACTGTCGGCCCTGACGAGCGACCTCAGTGGTCGCATCCTCGATGTCACTACGTCGTTCGCATTCCGCACATTCGACGAAACGCCACCAAGCATCACCGGCTTCAGCATTGCCGAGGGCGCGACCTCAGTATCGCGAACGGGAACGTTCACGCTGAGCTTTGACGAAGCGATCGACTCCGGTTCAATCACCGATTCGACGATCTACCTATGCGACGTGTTCGGTGGCCGCTACGCCTGCGAGTCCACGCCGATTGGTCAGACGATCCTCATTGATCCGTTTGCCGACCTACCCGGTGATCGTCAATTCTCCATCGTCGCCACCACGGCGCTCGGCGACCGCGCTGGCAACCAACTTGAGGAGCAGTATCAGTCAAGCTTCCGCACGAGGAACGACGCGCAGCAACCTTCAGTCAACGATACATGGCCGCTGCTCAACGCGACGAACATGTCGCCGGACTTGCAGCCGACGTTCACGTTCAGTGAGTCGATGGACCCGGCAACCGTGGAAGCAGTGTCGCTGCTGTTCCAAGACGAATACGGCAGCATCATTCCGTTCGCGATCGGTGCAACGCTGGACCAACGCACCCTGCGAATCAAGCCGTTGGTCTCCCTGCAGGTGAATCGTCGCTACACCCTCGAGTTCATGCTCGGCGCTGCCTCAGCCTCTGATGTCAGCGGCAATTGCCTGATCGCAACACAAGCGCTCACCTTCACGACCGGCACCGACGACGTAGCACCGTCTGTTGTTGCAAGTTCTCCAACAACTGGAGAATCCCGGGTCCCCGGCGTGCTGATCGCCGAACTCACCTTCGACAAAGATATCGACACGCTACGGGTCAACGAAACCACCGCTGAATTCCTCGTTGCTGGTAAGCCGTGGGCGACGGTGATCGAACTGGTAGGCACGGACACCGTACGCGTCACGCCGATCCTGACGCTACCGGTCGACACACTTTGCACGTTGACCTTGCTCGGCGGCCAAAACGGCATGCGTGACCTTGCCGGCAACGTCCTAGCCACTGATGAAACGCTGTCGTTCACGACATCTGCTGATTCCGAACTGCCGGAAGCGATGATCCTGCCACCAAACGACGCAGTCACCATCGCAACCAGTTCTCACTTCAGCATCGTGTTCGACGCACCGATGGATCCGGCCACGTTGACGCCATCGACGATCTTAATCACCGATGACTTCGGCAACCCGATCAGCGGTACGCGCACGTTCAGCGCCAACAATCGTGTGGTCACCTTCGAACCGACGACCAACCTGGCCCCGCACTCCTACTACCGAGTTCAGATTCTTAGCGGCAACAACGGTGCCCGTCGCCTGACCGGCAACTGGTTCGACAGTGACCGACTGTCGCGCTTCCGCACCGGCCAGGCTATCGACGCCACTGCACCAACGGTCACCGCAACCGTTAACGGCATCCCGAGTGACCGCCGTGACGGACTGGTGCTGCCACCATGCGGCTTCACCATTGACGTGACCACCTCGGACTCATTCAGCCAATGGGTTGATATGGGTTCGATCGATATAGAACTCACTGGCGGCTCAGGCCCGACTAGCGAGAGCCTGCTCGCGACTGCGATCATTGGCTACAACACGGTGCAGATCCAAGTATCAGAAGACACGCCGTTGTCCACTGGCATGTGGACGATGACCGTCTGGGCCACCGACCTCAGCGGCAACCGCGGCCAGTCCAGCGTCATTCCATTCGAAGTAGACAGCCCGAGCACTGGCTCCATGCCGTTCGAACGCACGCAGCTTGTTTGGGTGCGCACGGACCTCGACCGCGACGACAACGGCACCGATGACTTCACCGACGACATGGTGCGCCTCGGCTTCAACACCGCTGGAGATCCAAGCGGCACCAACGCCTACATGCAGAAGTTGCTGCTCGACGGCATCCTCGCCAAGGCAAACCACATCTACCATCGCGGTTCGCGTGGAGAGCCTCTCAGTAGCGGTGCGGTCCAACTGCGGTTCTTGACGCGCGAACCAACCCTACTGCCACACATGCAGATTGGACTCGGAGGCCTCGACCCGGAAGGCGATCGCACGCGCGTCTACGGTTCTGAGAGCACCGGCGTGCTCGGCCGCGCCTACTACGACTACCGCAACAGCAACCCGACCGAACGCAACACGGCAACGTCGCCAGGACTCGGCGTGTTTCCTGCGGAAATGTGGCTCTACCAGACCTACCTACACAAGCAGGCTTATCCATCATTCCAAACGCAGTTCGCCAGCAGGTTCCTAGCCATCTGCCCGGACATGGGTGGCTCGCCAGCAGGCACCAACCCGTATGACCCTGCAGTGCTGACGGCATCGTTCGACTACGACAGCGCCACGTCAGCACAACGGGCACGGTGGAACGCCATCATGTCCGCGGCCGACGAATGGACTGCCGTCATCGGTGTCATCCTGGCGCACGAAGTAGGCCACTCAGTCGGCTTGGTTGCCCCCGGTGCGATGCCCAACGGCCTGTTCGGTGATTCTTCACTGCACGACACCTACGCGAGCGCCGCCGAGGTGATGGCAGCGTCAGTTAGCTACAACGCGATGACGTCACTTGACTACCAGTTCCGCGATATCGACCTCGCCTACCTTCGCATGAGGATTCTGCTGCGATGAACTACCGAACCCAAAAAGCGACCCTGCTCGCACTCCTGCTGCCGACGCTCGCCGTAGCTCAAGACCAAGCATCCACGATGACACGCTTGTGCCAGAAGGCCGACGTAATCGTGCGTGCCACCGTCACTAGTTCGGTGCATCCAACGGCACTGCTGCATCAACTGACGCTGCAATCCAACCATGTCCTCAAGGGCCAAGTCGGCGCGTCCTTCACGCTCACGGAGCCAGCCGGCAAGTGCTGCGGCCGCAGCCTCTTCGCGCTGAGCGTTGGCGAAACCCGCATTCTGTTTCTGAAGCGCCTCGGCCCGACCCTGCACACGCTAGGCGGCGGACGCGGTGTCTTAGCATCGACACCCAACTTACTCACCCACGTGCAAGCACTGCTAGCAGCACCGACGACGAACGCCACGGCCCATCTATTGGCGGCCTGTGTCAATCACGCCGAGCCTCGCATTGCCGACGATGCAGCGCTTGCCCTCGCCACCTTGCCAAACCTCTCGCTGACCCCGCTAGAGCGCAGCGCCATCACCAG
The DNA here is from genome assembly GCA_937906475.1 of uncultured bacterium. Taxonomy (GTDB): domain Bacteria; phylum Planctomycetota; class UBA1135; order UBA1135; family UBA2386. Next base: position 21,641 of record CALCZA010000133.1, on the reverse strand, counting down.
TTCACTACTGCAATCGGTGCAGCGCGGCTGGACTCGCACAGCGGCACTCGCGGATGTCGCGGCGCGCCTCGGTGACGCCAACATGATCGACTCGATCATGCCGATCTACCTCGAAGCAACGCGCGAAGACCAAGCATTACTGCTGCGTAAAGCACTGAAACGCTGCCCGACGCAACTCGTCGCAGAGCGCATGCCCGCATTCGTAGGCAGCACACGCCGTTCCAACTTACGCGCCGCGGCGCTGATGACCGAACTACCCGCCGCAGCCGCACGGGCCGCGATGACCAACCTGCTGCAACGGCCAAATCACCCGCAAGTGCAGATGCACCTGTGCGAAGGCCTGCTCGCCGCCGGCGTTTCGGCGGCATCGCTGTCGCCAATGGTTCCACACGCCGTCTTGCAACTGGCGGTCGCACGGCAAAACCGTCGCCCCACGTTCCGGAACGTCCAACCACTGCGATGAACGAAACCTCGGGCAACTCGTAACAAGCGGTAACCATCGAGGATCTCGCGCGGGCCCGCCCGGACCTGGCCGAGTTCACGCACTGCTTAGCCGAATTGCTGCAGCAAGACTCGTTGGTGCAATCACCCGACGGCAAGTACTTCGTTTTGACGAAGTCGCCCGCCTCGAGAGCAAACTTCGCTATTTGGGCTTAGCCTCTGGCCAACCATCGCGATCGGCGAGCCAGTCGCATAACCGCGCACAGGGCCATGCCCACAGCGCGCCTACTACGACATCCGATGCCCAGTGGTAGCGCAGCAGCATCGTGCTGAGGATCAAGCCAACACTCGGCAGCAACAGGATCCAGAACCAGCGACGCGCCCAGCGCCACAAAATGATCAGATTGGTTAGCGCCAACAAGGTGTGGCCGCTGGGAAAGCAGTCCCAATGGTTCGCCTCCATCGCGTCGATGGTTTCGCGAACGGATTGCGCGAACCAGAGCCCGGTCAGTTCGTGCGAGTGTTCGAGTACGAGCTTGGGAGCAATCGTTGGCACCAACAAGTAGCCGAGGTAACTGCTGAGGAAACCGCCAACGATCAACAACACAGCGCGATCAAAGGCATGGCGACCGCTGCTCATACCGACCAACAATGCCGACGCGATGCACAAACCGTAGAACGCGGCGTACTCGAGTTGCAGCACTTCGACCAACCACGGCGGCATATCATCGGAGTAGCGCGAGATATCGTCACCGAACAACCATCGGTCCACGTCAAGCCAAACGTATTCGTATGGTTCGGGATGCACTGATGGCAACAGCCAGCACAAAGCCGAGAACACCACCGGTAGACCGATCACTGCCAGTCCAGCGCGCAGGTAGCGCGGCGCCTCGTGAGAACGGTGGACTGCCAGCCAGTAACTGACCAACACAGCAAGCAACACTGGCGCCTGCACCAGTAAGAACATGGCTGGATCGTGCTGGGCCATGCCGGCACCATCGGTGCACAACGCCACGATGGTCACGCAACCGAGATAGCAGAGCCACATGCGTTCGCTCGTCGGTGCTGGCTGGCTTCCCATGTTTTCGTGCACGCTATGCGCAGGCGACCAGTGCGGTGAGAGGAGCGGGCCAAACCATGGCACTGCTGACGCCCTTGACCAACGCAAACACGGACGGAGCAACGGCCGCGACCAACAACCACAAGGCGGGCCTGTTCGTGTCACCTTGCCCGCCAGCCACCTCGCCGCGAAGCTGCGGGCGATCTGCAGCAGCAGCGAAGTTGAATATTTGCGGCCCCATCCACTCGGAGCTGCCGGCTATGTCATCGGAGTGTTCGCTCATAGACCCGGATTGGGATCCAGAGCATACCTCGCAACAAGTGCCCCTCTACTCCTCAGCAGCAGAACCGACGCGTCCGGTCACAGGATCGTCGATCTCGATCTCCAAGCTGGTCGAGTCCATACCGTCGGAGGTCAAGATGCGCCCCTTGCCATTCACCATCGTCTAGGTGTGCACCGGCCGCTTCCACATGGCAAACCACGACTGCAGCGTCAACTGGGCTTGGCCGAAGAAATCATGGCACAGCCACGCAAGGAAGAGACCACTCATGCCTTGCACCTTTGGGCCAGAAGCCTCGTCCTCCATAGAGGAACTGACCATCGTATGAAGGGTTCCTACACCCGGCATGAAGGTTTTGCGTCGCAAGTGCTAACCTGCGGCCATGCAATCAGGCCCTGCTCGCAAGAAGACCCGCCCCACGCTCGCATTGTTGGCGGGACTCTCACTGGTCCTCGTTCTTTCCCCAACCAGTTGCGGTTCGAGTGGTCCGGTCAGTGGCAGCGCCGCGATGGCGCATGTCGACGCGATGCTGAAACTTGGCCCGCGTCCGTTCGGATCGGACAATCTTGCCAAAGCCGCTGATTACATCTGCGCCGAGATCAAGAAGATTGGCCTCGAGCCGAAGCGCCAAGAAGAGGTACTCGCCAAAGAGAAGATGACGGTCCGAAACCTCTACTGCCAAATCGATGGCGAAGATCCGGAGAACGGTCCGATCCTGATGATCGCCGCGCACTACGACACGAAACTTGCTGATGGCCACAGTGAGGCCGCGCACAACTTCCCGTTCGTCGGGGCGATTGACGGCACCGGTGGTCCGGCGGTGTTGATTGAATTGGCACGATCCCTGAAGAACGCGAAGCAAAAGCCGAAGTGCAACGTCTGGCTCTACTGGATCGACGCCGAAGAGTCGATTGACTGGACCTGGAACGACGACCGTGCGCTGCTCGGCAGTGACATGTTTGCCAAGTGGATGCGAAAGAACGGCACGATGAAGCGCCTAAAGGCATTCGTGCTGCTCGATCTCATCGGCAGCACGGACATGAAGATCGACGAAGACGGCAACTCGGTACGCAGCTTGCTCAACATCTTCGGCACCGCGGCCAAAGACATGGGCGAAGGCCAGCGCATGTATGAGTTCCCGACCCCTGCCGAGAAGGCCGAATACAAGCGCAACGGCATCGAGTGGGGCATCAAAGACGACCACCTGAAGTTCAAGGACTACGGCATCCCCACCGCGCTGCTGATCGACTTCTCGCAACGCATCCCGGGCCAGGCCTCGACTGGAGATCGCTTCGTGCAATGGTGGCACACCGCCGACGACAACCGCGCCGCGATGGATAGCGATTCGCTCGCATTCACCGGCAACCTGGTAATGCAAGCCATGCCGGCACTCGACGACTTCGTCGCCAAGAAGAAAAACAAGTGAGTAGGAGTCAAATGATGCGCTGGTCTATCGTCCTGTCACTCACTATCGGCGGCCTCGGTGCCTGCATCGGCGCCGCAATCGTCACCAAGTCTCAGAATCCAACTAGGCAGGAGCAAGACCAGCACCGCGTCCGTATCCAGCCGCCGGTCGACAAGAAAAAGACGATCCCGCTGGAGCCGAAGAAGGTGCCCGTCTTATTCGGCGAGAAGGCCTTCCTGCACGTGCAATCGCTGGTTGCGATGGGACCGCGCTACTTCGGCCAGCCAGGTTGGTCCAAGCAGCTAACCTACATCGAGCAGCAACTGAAAAAGGCCGGCATCACGAGTAAGCGCGACACCTGGACCGATCGCAAAGAACTCATCACGTTCAGCAACGTGACGGCGACGATCCCCGGCAGGAGCAAACAGCGCATCGTGCTCGCTTGCCACCACGACACCAAGTGCACCACGGGCCACCCGGACAATGCGCACAACTTCCACTTCGTCGGCGCCAACGATGGTGCCAGTGCCGTGGCACTGCTGCTCGAGCTCGCACCGATTCTGAAGAAGCGGGAGAATCAGGCGACGATTGACTTGGTGTTCTTCGACGGCGAAGAAAGCCTCGACTGGAACTGGAACGAAGCGGCGCGCGCGCTGTTTGGCAGCAAGCGCTACGTCAAGCGGCACCGCGATGCGGTATTGCTCGGCGAAGAACCGCGCATCGAAGCGATGGTGTTGCTCGACATGGTTGGCAGCAAACACCTGCACATCCAAGAAGAACTCTACTCGACGACGCTGCTGCGCAGACTGTGTTGGTCGGCGGCCGTCGCCACCGGCAACCAGAAGTTCTTCTACCAAGACCACCGCGCAGAAGCGGCCGCCGACGACCACAAGCCGTTCCTCGACGTCGGCATTCCCGCCATCGACCTGATCGACCTCAACAGCAATCCGACGTGGCATACGCCGCAAGACACCGTTGAGAACATGGACCCGGACAGCATTCGAAAGGTCGCCGACGTGGTGCTGACGATGCTGCCAGCAATCGAGCAGGCTTACATCAAGCAGCCCATGCCGCCTAAGTAGTGGGCCTCCCAAGTAGCACATGCCAGTAGTCGAGCGGCAAGGCCGCAGGATCCATTATTCTCGCGCCGGCGATGGCCCCAGCATCGTGCTGATCCCAGGTCTCGGTTCCGGCGCCCGCCTGTTCGGCACGCTGCCGCGTCGCTTCGCCCGCAACGGTTTCACCTGCGCTGCGATCGACCCGGTCGGCCTTGAGCCCTCGAGCCCCCTGCCCGGCGGTATCTTCGACTTCACGCAGGCGGCGCACGACGTGCTCGCCGTCGCTAAGACGTTGCCGAAGCCGGTCACCCTGGTCGGCACGTCACTCGGCGGCAAGGTCGCGCTCTGTGCGGCATCGATGCACAACGACTGCGTCGACAAACTCGTCATGCTGTGTAGTTCGGCGATCCAGACCGCACGCAGCAAACGCGTCTACCGCTGGTTCGAACTGCTGTGCACTGAGATCGATGGCAAGCACCTCGGCGAACTGACCGCCCCGTTCTTGTTCGGCGAGACCTTCCTGACCCAGAAGGCGGGCGTCGTTGACAACATCATCCGCAGCACCAAGCCGAGCGCCGAGTCGCGTGCCTTCATGCAAACGCAAGCGCGCGCGCTACAGTCGTTCGACGGCCAGACGCTGTGCCCACAAATTAGTGTACCGACACTGTGTCTCGCCGGTTCTGAAGACACCCTGACGCTGCCACACGAGGTCGTTGCCACCGCTGCCATGATCCCAAACGCACAGCACCACTGCTTCGCCGGTGCAGGCCACAGCCTGCTACTCGAAAGCGCCCAAGCGTTCGATCACGTCACCGAGTTCGCGCGCCCCAGATCCTAAACGAAGTCAAGTAACGCCGGGTGCACTACCAAGCGGCAATGGTCTGCTCACCCAGAGCTTGCGAACGGGTCATACCAGAGCCACCGACGCCGGTAATGACTTCGATGCTTGGCAGTGGTGACGCGCGGAACACCGAAGCACCGTCAGCACACTTCGCGTAAGTCCCAGTCCAGCGACGGGAGACCTGCGCGTTCTTGGCTACGAAGAACTGCGCCAAGTAGTCGAGGATCAACTGTTCGGTTGTCGCATCGAGGCCCGGCGCAAACGGTGGCTCATAGTCGTGCGAGTCGCCGACGATCAAGCGGCCATCGTCGCCTTGCGACACCATGACGTGGATACCGCGGGCGAGCAGTGGCTCGAACTCGCGGGCGAGGCGTTCGCGCAGAGCAGGCAGCGACGGGCATGCCGCGAAGCCTTGGTAGTGCGACAACGTCAAGCCGGCGGCAAGCATCGGACCGAGTACAAAGCCTTCGGGTTGCGGGCCGAGCGCCATCATCTGCAATTGACAACGCAACATGCCACTATCGACGAATGCCTCCGGCAACAGCGATGCGAAGTCATCACCGGCACAAATGACTGTGCGGTCCGCTTGCACAAGCGAGCCGTCGGCAAGGCGCGCCATGCCAGGCTCGACATGAACCACGGGACAACCGACACGAACGTCGGCACCTTGCCGCCGCAACCACGCATGCATCGCGGCGATCGCAACGCCAGGATCAACGTTGGCTTCGTGCGGACTGAACAACGCGCCGCGCAAACCGTGCCGCACGATGCACGGCTGGCGCTGCACGACTTCCTCGGGCGTCAGCAATTCCAGGTCAAGCATCGGGGACGTTGCCGCAAATTCTTCCAGCACTCGCCACTCATCATCAGCATGGGCGAGGTGCAGCGAACCGACGGCCGCGCAGCGAAAGCCGGCATCTGAAGCGATCTGCGTCCACAACTCGCGACTGCGCAGGGCGGTCTGCTGGTCAACGCCTGGAGGCTGGCCGATCGGCCACACCATGCCGAAGTTACGCACTGACGCGCCGCGCGCGGCGGTATGGCGTTCGCACAAGGTCACGCGCAAGCCAGCGCGCACGGCCGCGATGGCGTGCCCCAGTCCGAGCACGCCACCACCGACGACCAACACATCGCTGCACGGCTCAGTCATTGCCGAACACCCGAGAGGACAATGTCGTCAAATCGGCGAGCAAGTGCGTGTGCGGATGTTCGCGTAGCTGCTCAAGGGTATGCGTGCCACAGCCCAGACCAACGATCATGCCAGCGTTAGCAGCTTTGCCAGCAAGCAGGTCGGCGGGCGTATCCCCGGCGACGCCAACGCGCGCAGGGTCGTCAACTTGGCACGCGGCCATCGCACTCAGGATCAAGTCGGGAGCGGGCCGCCCCGCCGCAACTTCGTCGGAGGCCACGCTGACGCGGTCCTGCCACCCCATCGCTTCAAGCACGACGTTCGCCGTATTGCGCGTGAAGCCAGTGTTGAACGCGACCTTCACGCCCCCTGCTTCCAGTGCTGCCAACGTCTCATGAGCAAAAGGGGTGGGCCGTAGCGGTTCGCTCACAGCCAACGCGGCGAACTCCACCTCAAAGCGTTCGGCCATCAACTGAGCAGGCTCCGGATCGCGCCCATGTTCGCGCAGCAAGCTCGCGAACACCTTCGCCTTGTGCCAGCCCATGCGCGACTGCAACTCCTCACGCGTGACCGGCAAGTCGAACGCGCTGGCGGCCTGCAAGAAGGAGCGCAACACGTGGTCGTCATCGACGACCGTCGTGCCCGCAAGATCGAAAACAAATAGGTCCAAGCACCGCTTCATTACTTGAGAGGAAGAATCCAGGTTGCGGCCAACTTCGGATCGCCTCGATCCTGCATCGTCTGACACAACGTGCGCAACGATGGCGCAGGATTGTATTGCTCTGCCTTCGTCACGGACTTGCCACCCCCTTGCTGCAGCGCATGCCGCACACTCAGCGCCCGAGTCATGTCGACCCGACGCGCATCAAGGAGTAGCTCCACGGGCACCGGCGAACTCACTTGCATCTGACCATCACCATCGACCGCGGCCACGATCCGGTGACCCGGGTTCGGATTCTCCACGTGCAGCCAATAGTGATCCTTGATCACGCCATCGGTAGTTTGCCAACTAAGTTGCGAGGAACCTCGCCGACGATGATCCAGCAACTCAGTCAGCAAGTCGCGATCCGGCAAGCCACCGTGACCATTGCCCTCAACCAACGTGAACTTGGTTGGGTAGCGACCTGGGTTGAGCCGCTTAAGAGCCTTCAGTTGCGCTTCGAACTGCTCACACCGCTCGCGCCGTCCATACGCCGTGTCGTTGCCACCGACCATGAACGAAAAGTTCAATGAGTGCAGGCCATCCGCAACCGACTGTCCAGGGGTCGGGGCCGCGGCACTGGCATGCACAGCCGCGAAGCGATGCGGCATCTTCGGCCCCACGGCGAACGCACCGTAGCCACCATGGCTATAGCCGATCGCGATGACACGATCTGGGTTGACATCGCTGCAGACTACGAACTGCCGAATCAACTTCTCGATCACCGGATAGAAGTAGGCTGTGTAGAAACCGTTCCAATCGTCGGTCGGCGCCCGCAGCGCGCAATACAAGTAGCCGCCCGCCTCGGGATGATCCTTGTAGTAGACCTGCATGTGACGCCACTGCGAGTCGTTGACCTTCTTGGCGACGCCGCCACCGCCGTGCATCGCGATCACTAGCGGCCAACCACCAGCGGGCTTCGTGCCGACTTCCTTGACGGTAAACGCACTCTCTTTGCCACCAGCGCGCACGCGATTGGCCGAGTGATCCGCCTGCAGGAACTTCTGATCGTATGCCTTAAGTGACTGCCAAACCAACTTGCGCAAGCGCGCGTCGCCCTGCTTGGTCTTGAGCTCGGCATCGAGGTTCATGTCGAACGAGAACGCCTCCTTGGCCTTCTCATCGGCAGCGAAATAGCGATCGACCTGCGCGCGTAGGCTTTCGTCAGCACGCTTCTGCGACGCGCCGGCGTAGCGACTGGTGACATCCTCGCCCCAGAACTCCGGGCCCCATCCCGAACGGAACCGCTCGCCGGTCTTCTGGAACGAAACCGCCCAGACCCGATGGGCCCGATCGGCATCGCCGCACTGCTTGGCGTCACCAACAAACCACGCACGATCGAAGCCCTTGGGATCCGGTTCATCAGCACCAACGAACCGCCACGCCTGGCCATCCCAAACCTCAACCCACGTGTGGTTGCCCGCCTTGTGCGGCCAGCGCACCGAGATCAAACGCGCCGGCACACAACACGCGCGGCACGCATCGGCCAACAGGATCGACAAGCCGGTGCAACTCGCCTTGCCTTGTTCGATTGATTCACTCGGCGACTGGTCGGCGCGGCGACGCTTGGTTGAGTAGTGCACGCCAACAGAATCGAAGATCGTCTCGTTGAGTTTGCGCGCCGCTTCGCCCGCCGTCTTGCAGTCTTTGACCAACGGCAGGAATTTGGCGACCATCTCCGGCCGCCACGACTCAGGCGTCTCGTTGGCCTGCGCGTAAGGCACGACATAGTTGTGGAACTGTTCGTCAGACAACCCCGCACCCCACGACACCGACGCCCGCACCGCCTGCGCTAGCCGAACGTTCTCGAGTAGCAACGCCGGATGCACCTTGGCGAAATCTTCCGTCGGCATGTGCGCGAGCAAGAACTCGTAGCCCTGCCGCGCCGCCCCATCGACCTTGTGCCAGGCGCGTTCGTAGACGGGTCGCGAATCACCAGCGCGGGCAAGCAACGCGTCTGCAGTCCCAGACAACTGCGACCCAGATACTTGCTGGGAACAGACACTCGCCAGCAACAGCGAGAACGACAGTGCCACACGACTCAGCATCATCGTGTTGTAACGCGTGCCGGTGGCGACTAGATGATTTTTGCGGTGCCGAGACTGAACATCCACAAGCCGGTGCCCGTCGCCGTAACAACGCTGGCCAGCCACAAGAACACCATGACTCGGTGCCACTTGCGGGCACGTTCGCTCCGCCACAACCAGATGCCAGTGACCACAACCGGGATCGCCATCAGGCCACCGGCTTTGGCGAAGACCAAATGAATCGCCAACTCGTCCGCCGGAAACGTGTAGTGACGCATCAACTGCTCGGTAAACCAGATGGCGAATGCAAGCGAGACGATGGTCAGCGGGCCCAGCCACAAGTGAACCTTTCGCTTCCTCGTGAAGCCGGTGAAAAGGGCCATCACCAGCAACAACACGGTGGCAATAAACGCGATCCAAAACGGCACAGTCGATGACATGTGCCCCGATCGTGCCCAACACAGCCTGTTCGGGGAAGGCTTGGCCCGCGATTTAACCCAGACGCGTTGCCGCGATACCGCGATCGAATCGACAACGCCTGCCTGCAGCGGATCAGTTCCAAGGACGCAACTGAGCTCCCAGCGGTCCTCGACCCGGACCCCAAGAAAGCGTTCGCCCACGCGCATGCGAACGTCTGTCCTGCGAACAAACGACACAAAGGCCCCCCCCCTAGACACGGCCCTGGTGCATCCGGACCGGCCATTCATTAGCCTGCGGCGATGGTCAAGGTTCTTGCAGACGACAGCAGCGGCACCGGTCGCCGCATCGGCATTGCTGTCGCCCGTTTCAATGAAGTCGTCACCGAGCGCCTGCTTGCCGGCGCCCTCCAGACTCTGCGCGAGCAGGGAGTCGCCGACGACGAGGTCGTAGTGACATGGGTTTCCGGTGCCTTCGAATTGCCCACCGCCTGCCAGTGGCTGGCGCAGACTGGCAAATATGACGCCGTACTCATGCTGGGCGCCATCGTTCGCGGCGGCACCGACCACTACGACTATATCTGTAGTGGGGTGACCGACGGGGCGATGCGCGTCCAACTCGACCTCGATGTCCCGATTGGCTTCGGAGTCCTGACCTGCGCCACCATGGAACTCGCGTTGGCGCGGGCCGGTGGTGACGCCGGTAACAAGGGCAGCGACGCTGCCATGGCCGCGTTGGCGATGAGCAACCTCAAGCCTCAGCTGCGTTCGTAACCTCCCAGACGCAAGACACCGCGCTCGCAAGGTCGCCCGCAAGGCAACCGAACGCGTCACAAGGCCCGGTGCCACGATCGACATTGGTTGTCGACTGCGTGACTAGTGGCCACACATGGGGTAGTCTCATCGTGCCCGTATTCCCGGACCCCTCTCCGGTAACCCGCTCCTTCTCATGACTGCCCCCCTTCGTCGCCGCACGCGTGCTCGTGAAATCGCCATGCAGGCGCTGTTCCAGTTTGATCTTCGTGGTCCGGAATACGCAAGCGAGAGTGGCAGTTCGGTAGCTGACGTCTGTCGCACCGAGATGTTTGCAGGAGCAGAGGTCAACGAAGATGGCTTGCCCAACACGCACGACCGAGCGCTCAACACCGGCGAGCGTGAAGTCGTCGACTTCGCCACCCGCCTCGTCGACGGCACGCTGAAGAACCGCGACAACATCGACCAGAAGCTGCAAGCCGTGACGCGCAACTGGGATCTTCGCCGGATGGCCATCGTCGATCGAAACGTGCTACGAATGGCCGTGTTCGAGTTGATGTACTGCGCCGACGTACCGCCGAAGGTCGCCATCAACGAAGCCATCGAGGTTGGCAAGAAATACTCGACCGCCAACTCCGGCGGATTCGTCAATGGCATCCTGGACCGGATTCGGATCGACCTCGAGAACACGAAGGCCGCCGACGCCAAGCAAGCCGCCGAGAAGGCCGAAGGCGCGGCCGGCAGCGGCGACGCCCAAGCCGCCGAGTAGCAGCCAGCCCAACGGGGTGATGAGTCTTCAGCGGGCAAGACTGGCGCTCGCCCCATCGTTCGCCGACACTCGCCGGCGAAATGGTGTTCGGCAAGTTACTCAAAGCCCTCAAGAAGACTCGCGACGTCCTGACGACGAGTCTCTCCCGCCTGTTCAAAGGGCGGCAACTCGACGAAGCGTTCCTCGATGAACTCGAGGAGGTTCTTTACAACAGCGACCTCGGCCCCCTGGGTACGAAGATCGTCGACGAGCTAAAGATCTCCTACAAAAAGAAGGAGATCAAAACGACCGAGGAAGTCCCGGCCTTCTTGCGCGTCAAACTGCTTGAAATGATGGCCGGCTGCGAAGGTGAGATCATCCGCGCGCCCGAGGGGCCGACGGTCATATTGATCGTTGGCGTCAACGGCGCCGGCAAGACCACGTCGATCGCAAAGCTCGCCAACCACCTCAAACAGCAGGGCAACTCGGTGCTGCTCGCAGCCGGCGACACGTTCCGTGCTGCAGCCGTCGAGCAACTTACTCTGTGGGCCGATCGCCTCGGCATCGACATCATCAAGCAAACGACCGGCGCCGACCCAGCTGCCGTTGCGTTTGATGCAACGGCAGCCGCCAAGGCGCGCAAGGTCGACTACCTGATCCTCGACACCGCCGGGCGTCTGCACACGCAGAAGAACCTGATGACGGAACTCGAGAAGATCGTGCGCGTCGTGCAAAAGCAACTACCCGACGCTCCGCACGAGACGCTACTGGTGCTCGATGGCACAACCGGCCAGAACGCCATTCGCCAAGCGAGTGAGTTCCAGAAGTCAGCGCCCGTCACTGGCCTGATCCTCGCGAAGATGGACGGAACCGCCAAGGGCGGGGCGCTGTTCGGCATTCGTGATGTGCTGCCGGTGCCCGTCAAGTTCCTCGGCGTTGGCGAGGGCATCGATGACCTCGAGAAGTTCGTCGTCAAGGACTACGTCGACGCGATCCTTAATTTCGAGGACGAAGGCGCGGCATGACCGAGGCTGCGGTAGAGCTCCCGGGCACTCCGCCAGTACCAGCCTGGATGCGGCTAGGCCTGCCGTGGATCTATCTCGGTCTGCTCGTACTGCCGTTTCACACGCTGTGGATTGATGCCGAGCAAGTTCGCCGGGGCCTGCTACTCATACTGACCGGAGCCGCGCTGCTCGCGTTCCCGCGACTGCCACGCGTGCGAGGCGAACGCTTCGCGATGATGTTTATTGGTGGGCTAGTCGCCTGCGCCATCGTGCAAGCAGGCGTGCAGAGCGCGTTCCACGACGACGAGACCCCGTGGTCTTTTCAGCCGTGGGAGGCCGCCTATCGCATCAGCCATTGGTTTGCGTTGTTGGTGATCATTCGCATCGGCGTGATGGTCGAAGTCGCGGCTATCGCGAGTGCGATCTCCGTGTTCGTATTGGCCACCAGCCTGTTCGGCATCCTGCAGCGCCTCGGCCTTGCCGAGATCAACGGCTACGGCGTCGAGCGCGAACCCGTCACGACACTCGGCAACCTCAACGTCGCTTCCGAGTGGACCAGCGTCGCTGGCGTCGCGGTCGCGGCCATCGGACACAAAGTGCGCGCCAACCTGCGCTGGCTACCAATCGTCGCACTGGTGATCGCCTGCGCCTATTTGATGGTCAACCCATCGCGCTCAGGCAAGGTCGCGATGCTAGCCGGGCTGGCGCTACTCGCCGTGATGCGACGCAAGGAACGCGGCTACATGCCGTTGCTGGTCGGTCTCGGCGGCGCAGCGCTCGGGTTCCTGCTCGCGATGGCCGGCCCCAATCCAGAAATCTCCAGCAAGCAACTGCGCGAAGAGCGCAAGCGCAGCACGGTCACGCTCGACATCCGGATGGAGATCGCACGCGGTGCGACGCAGTTGTTCGGCGAATCGGTCGTCTTCGGCAAGGGCCCGGGCCAATTCGCCGTCGAATACCCGCGCGTTCGAAGCCAAGAGGAGATTGAAGCATCGAGCTTCGAGCGACAGTTCGACACCGAAGTGAGGACGGCTCACGATGACTGGCTCGAACTGCTCGTCGATGGCGGGCTCGTCGCCCTCGTTCTATTCTCACTGATGCTGTTCAGCTTGCAGCGTGGCACCCGCGACAAGACAAAGCTCGTGCCGCTGTTTGTGCTGCTGCTGTTGATGCTGGTGCGCTCCCCAATCGGCAACGCGCCAGCCGCTGCCATCGCTTTCTTGTTGGTTGGCTCACCGATCCAGGTCGCGGACCCGAAGCAGTGGCGACAGGTGACCCGCATGACCTTCATGGCAGCCATGGGGTTGTTCATGATCTACCTTGGCACGCTGCCAGTGGCCGCCAACATGGCGTTCACACCGTACCTGCGCGCCCAGCGAGACAAGCAGCAAGCGCCGCTCGATACGACTCGCAACGCCATCGACTGGATGGGCTTTGAGCCGCGCTGGATGCAGATCGAAGGGCGTAACCAAATGAACCGCGGCGACCTCCAAAAGGCCGCCCACCACGCAGCACGGGCGCTCTCACTGCGGCCATTCTCACCGCCCTACTACGAGTTGCTTGGCGAAGTACTGGCCCGTGGCGGCCGCTACGGCGAAGCGATCAAGGTCGCACAACAAGGGCTCAAACTCGACCCAGCACATCCGGTGCTTCGCGCCCTCCGAAGCACGGCGCTCGCCGAACTCGGTGATGTCGACCGCGCAATCTCCGCCGTCGCCATTGATCCGCACCCGGTGCTGCGCGATGGCCTGGCCACCCACTTCGCAAGCCTTGCCGAACGTGCCGACAAGCGCAACGAACCTAAGCAAGTGCGCCGCTATGCAATCGAGAACACGTTCGTCACTATCGCGGACCTGTTGGCGACGGGCGACAAGGAGGCCATTGCCCAGATCCACGCGATGAACGACAAGTTGGACAAAGATATCAAGTCACTAGAACGCGCCAGCATCGACCGGCGTTACCCGGTGACAATGGCGCTCGAAGCCATGGCAAGCGGCCGCGTGATTCTGGCGGGCAAGTATGCGGAAGTCGCCAAACTGCGCGGCCCGATCACCAAGTGGCAAGCAGAGCTTCTCGGCGAGCCGCTGGATCGCCTGCGCCAACTGCCCGAATGGCAGCGCGCGCTCCCCGCAAAGTAGGCGGTGCGATCGGGGACGGCAGCCACAGCGTTGCGGCCGCAATCCCGCCTGACTGCAAACGAGGTCGCGGCAAGTTCAGGCAACCATTGGCTGGCAACCATTGGCTGGAGGCCATGCGGGAACTGCGATCTACAGGCGACGCATCCTCCAAACCAGCGGCGACACGACCAAAACAGCTGTCGCGCCATTCACTTCTTCTGCTTTGCGTCGTCGATCAGATTCTCGAGTTCGAGGTCGGCGCCGGCGGCTTTCGCAAAGTCTTCGAATGACCAGTGCTGCTCGTGCAGGACGTGCTTCTTGGGGAAGTGCGCACGCAGCGCTTCCTGTAACTGGAACACCATCAACGCCATGCCGAGCCGCGTTGCGTGCAGTTGATCTTCCTGCAGCAGAGCTCCTGGACCAGTCTTCAGCTCACCGTCCTTCAGGGGCAGCATGACGCCATCAACCTTGAGCGCCTTGATAATCTGCGCCACCGGCACAAGCGTCACGTTCTGGTTGTCCGCGGCGAACTTCGCCAACCGCGCGTTCAACAACTTGAGAGTCGCCTCGGTCGGGATCTGCCACGGCTTCAGCATGCGGATCTTGGCCCCCTTCATGTTGGGGAGGTCGCCAACAACGACCGGCACATCGAACTGCTTGAGGTAAGCCAAGCCCGTTTCGAGCCGAGCCAAGCGTGCCTTCGCCTTGTCGCCGCTGACATGGCCGTAGCCAAACCAGAATGGGAAGTCGACCGCGACGATCATGTCGGGGTCCTTCTTCTTGGCCAGATCGATCTGCTTCTTACCGTTCTTGACCGGGTTGCTGAACAGGTAACACATCTCCAACTGCGCGTGCGACGTGACCTTGACCTCGCCATCGCTCCACTTCTTGAGCATGTGCAGCATCGACACCGAGTCACCTCTGGTCTTGGCGCCGAACAGCGGCCCATCTTCAAAACCGCCGCTAACGCTAGCGCCGATGATGTGGATGTGCTTCGGCGCGTCTTGCGCGGAACTCGTCGCAGGAATAGAGGCGGCAGCGAGCAGCAGCAGGGCTGCAAAGTTCGAGCGTGCGAGCATATTACTAGCGTAGCGAATCGAGCACGATGTCGTGAATGGCGCGGCGCACGGCGGTGATCTTGTTGTTTACCCGGGTCGGATGCACCCGGTTGGTGAGCAACACAACGCAGACGCCATGGCGAGGACAACACCACAGGGATGTGCCAGTGAAGCCGGTGTGGCCGAAGGTGCCGGCAGGGACGGTCGTACCAGCCCAACCACCGCTCTGCAGCAACTGGAAGCCAAGGCCGCGAGTTGTGTCCTTGGTAATTCCGGCCGGCTTGGTCGCGAGCGCGATCAGTTCACGCGTCAACCAAGGTTCGCCACCGTGCAGCAATCGATTGCCGTAAATAAGCACCTCGTTGGCAGTCGCGAACAAGCCGGCATGGCCCGACACGCCACCCATCGCGTAGGCGTTCTCGTCGTGCACATAGCCGCGCATGACGCCTCCACGCTCGTCATCCAACTCGGTCGGGGCCGCATCGATCGCCGCCACACTGGTCGGAGCGAAGCCGGTAGCGATCGGAAACGCCGTGTCAGCCACGGCCTCTTGAAACGGCTTGCCACTCGCTGCTTCGACAACGGCCATCAGCAGAATGAAGCCAAGGTCGCTGTAGCGGACGACGGTACCAGGCTCCGACATCAGACCTTCCTTCGCGGCCGCAGCAACGATGGCCTGCTTGCCCTTCAAGGTGCGGAAGTAGCGCACGTACGACGCGAGTCCGCCTTGATGCGCCATCAAGTGGCGAATAGTCACTCGCTCCTTACCTGGGCCAATGAACACCGGCACCCACTTCTGCACTGGGTCGTCGAGTGACAGTTGACCATTCTTGACCAAACCGAGAATTGCCGGCGTCGTGGCGCAGACCTTGGTCAACGATGCGAGGTCGTAGGCGGTACCCTGCTGCACCTCGGGCGCATCGGCCGCATAGGATTCGCGGCCAACGGTTACTTGTGCGATCAACTTGCCGTTCTTCGCAACCATGCACACGGCGCCAGGCGTCGCGCGATCAGCAACCGCTTGTTGCAACCGCTCAGCTACGGCCGATACGAGATCACTGTCGATTGCCTCAGACTGTGACTTGGATTGCATCGCGGCCGGCACCGCGGTTGGCATCGGGGTCGGCTGTTGTTCAGCCACCAAGCCGAAGCCGGCCGGCGCAACTCCAGGAATACCAACCGGCAATCGGCCCCGGAAGACACCCTCTGCAAGTGCGGTCGAAACCGCAGCCTGAACCCGTTCGGTCGTCGCAAACGCCGCAACGAAGACGTCGGCCTGCGGCAAGTTGCGCACGACGTAGGGACTGCCGAATGAAACTACGGCTACGTTTTGCTCATCGCGCAACGCCTGCAGCACCGGTTCGAGGTTCGCTGGCAAGCCGATTCCACCACTCAGTTCGCGCACCTTGACGAACAACGACACCAGCAAGTTCTCAGCCTTGCCGATCTGCACAACAGCATCTGCGACCTCGCCGGCACTACTCTGATCCGTCAAGCGGATGCTCGGACCAGCCCACGCAACGCCGACCGCCGAGCCACTGCCATCTTCCTTGTCGATCAACGTAACACGCAACACCTTGGCGTTTGGTTGGCGCAGTTGCTGCAAGGCACCATCGCGATCGCGCACCAAGACGGGGCCGAGCTTGGCAATAGCGTCGGCAACGCGCACCGACTCTGCAGTGCGCAGTCGGGACTTCCAATCTGGTGCGACGCGGCCACCGCCCGAGAACAGACCGACCTTGGACTTCGCTTCGAGGATGCGACGAACGGCATCGTCGAGCCGCGCTATCGGTATGCGACCACTGCGAACGGCGTCGATCACTGCTTGGCGAGCAACCAGCGGTTCCGGCGGCATCAACAGCACATCGGCACCCGCCAGCAAGGCACGAACAGCTACCTCGCCCGGCGCGACGGCGTTCTTGACGCCGCCCATATCGAGCGCATCGGTGACGACCAGGCCGGTGAAACCGAGTTCTTCGCGTAACACGTCGTGCAGAATCTTGCGGCTCAACGTCGCCGGCACCGCAGGGTCTTCACCGAGGCCTGGAACCGCTAGATGGCCCGTCATGACCGATTCCAGGCCTTCGGCAGCAGCCGCCCGGAACGGCGCCAACTCGACGCGCATCAAGCGTTCACGGTCGCCGGGCACGGTCGGCAACGCGAGGTGCGAATCACTGTCAACATCGCCGTGACCGGGGAAGTGCTTGCCGCACGACAGCAAGCCGGATTCCCGCACGCCTCGTGCAAAGGCGCTACCGAACTTGCCGACGAGAGCAGGGTCTTCGCCAAAGCTGCGCACGTTGATGATCGGGTTGTCCGGGTTGGAATTAACGTCCAACACCGGCGCGAACACCCAGTGGAAGCCGAGTGCCTTTGCTTCCTTGCCAGTGACGCGGCCCATCGCCTCTGCAAGCATTTCGGACTCGCTCGCACCGACCAGCATCTGGTTGCCCAGTTCGGTCGCGCCTTTCAATCGCCACCAGACGCCACCTTCAAAGTCGCTGGCGAGCAACAACGGCACCTTCGCCTTCGCCTGCAACTTCGGGATCAAGGTCGCGGCGTCTGCCACTGTGCCGAGGCTGAGGATGACGCCACCAAGGCCGACCTCTTCGACCCACTGCATCATCTGCTCATGGTTGTCGCCGTCCGGTCGCGACAACGTCCAACAGACGAACAACTGGCCAGCCTTCTCTTCGAGAGTCAGTTTGGCCAGCGTCGCCGCGACTCGAGGGTCACCGGGTCCAGACGCACAGGCGGCTAAGACCAACGACAGGAGACCAACCAAGCGGTACGTGAAGTTCACGCGGCCATGGTAGGCGGCAGGAAGGGGTCGCGACTAGCTTCGAAGCGTTGGCATTGTCGCTTCGGCTACGAGCAATTCGAGCGAACCGCTTGACCTAGCAACTCGCGCCAGCAGTCGCGTCGCTATCGAGCCTGCTGGCAGCGGCCGGGTCGAGCAACACGAGCACGTTTTTGTGCCGGCGCAGCGCCGACGCAGGGCAATTCGGGGAGACGTCGCCCTCGAGCATCGAACGCACGGCCTCCGCCTTACCCGGACCAAATGCACACAGCACGATGCGCTCGGCATCTAGGATCGACTTGACGCCCGCCGTCACGGCCCGACGCGGCGGATTATCGGGAACAAACCGCGATTTGGAGTCCTCTCGCGTCGATTCGGCCAGCATCGTGACGTGGTAGCCCTCGTCGAATGACGCGCCCGGTTCGTTGAATGCGACGTGTCCATTACGGCCAATGCCTAGGAATTGGAGCTTGATGCCACCGGCGCGCGCGAGGCGCTCTTCGTGGGCCCGAAGGGAACCTTCGGCACCATGGCAAGGAACCGGCAAGAACGAGCCGCGAGCGAGCATTTCGCGCACCCCGGGGCAGCGCAGGATCAACTCGTGGACCATGCCGCCGGCACGCTTGGGCTCAAAACCCATGTACTCATCAAGATGCGTGCCGATGAACTCGTTGGAGTTGAGCCGACCGCCCTGCATCTCGGCGTCAAGCGCGCGGAAGAAGGCCGTGAAGGTGTCTCCGGTCGCGAAACTGATCAGCGGGCGCTGCGCACCGTCCGAGCCATTTGCCTGAACAACCGCGCAAAGTTCATCAAGCAGCAGCGCAACGGCACCATCGGCTCCCGCCAGGACTTTCACTTCCGTCTTTGCTTGCTGAACCATCGTCCTACAACTGTGCCCAAACGGCCGCTCTCCCGCAAGCCATCTCCTCCCGCATGCGCCCGGGGTTGACAACGCAAACACCGCATTCCTACTTGGTTGCGGCTTATTATCCATCTCGTCCCGGGTTCGTCCCGGGCGCCGGTTTGGATGCCGTTTCAGCGGCTTTGGTCGGCGGGATGACGGCGCCGGACACGCGCAAGTTGAGGCGGTAGAGCGACGTGCGGGCGGTCACGAACAGTTGCCCAAATTCCGCTCCACCGAACGCGCAGTTAGAAGGACTCTCGGGAAGTTTGATCGTTACGAGGTGCTTGCCCTCCTGCGAATAGATACGCACCCCGTCCCTGGCGGTGGTGTAAAGATTTCCGCGACAATCGCAGCGCATGCCGTCCGCGCCACCCTCAAGCCAGAACAGCGGCGCCGATAGCGCACCGTCTTTTTGGATCGAAAACGCGCCGACGCGCTGCTTCTTGCCGCTGTCGGCAATGTAGATGCGTTCGTGATCTGGCGAGAAGCAGATGCCGTTGGGCATCGCGAAGTCGCGTTGCACAACCGTCACGGTGCCGGTCTTCTCGTCGAGTCTGTAGACGAAGTTGCCCTCCGCCTCAGGCTTGCGCTGACGAAGGCCGTAAGTCGGATCGGTAAACCAGATGGTGCCATCGTTGCGCACCACAACGTCGTTGGGCGAATGAAACTTCCTGCCGTCGCATGCAGACGCGAGCACCGAGGACACAGACTTGGCTTCGAGCGAACTGTGACGAATCAGATTGCGGCCGCCATGCTGCGCGCTCAACAGTTTGCCATCGAGATCGAGCGTATTGCCGTTGCTCTGCTCGCTGTCACGCCAATCGACGACGCCGCCCTTCGCGGTCCAACGCAGCAGTTTAGCGCGCGGGATATCGGAGAACACCAACGCCGAATCGCGTGCAATCCAGACCGGGCCTTCCACGAACTTCATGCCAGTGTGCAATCGCTCGATCTTGACATCCTTACCGACCAACTCCCTACCTGCCGGTTGATGAAACGTGACCTGCGCCGGCAGGGTAGCGAGCAACAACGAACACGACGCAATCGATAGGATCTTCATCACACCTTCTAAATTAGGGTTTCACTGTAGAGCACGGTCTTAGACCGGCGCAGCCAACGCGCGGCGAACACTACCATCGTGCGTGAACAGCAGCGTGCGCGCGACGTGCGGCGACACCGACTTGCATTCGGCGACGATCGCAGCCTTCACTTCACCGTCGGCATCTTGCAACAACTGCGCGGCATGCTCGAGTTTACAACGGCACGCCTGCGCAACGATGCTAACGCTGCGCGCACGCAACTTCTCGTTGGTAGCCTGCACGTCGACCATCAGGTTGCCGTAGACCTTGTTGAGGCGAACGAACGCACCCGTGCTGAGCATATTCAGCACCATCTTGGTTGCCGTGCCGGCCTTCAGACGCGTACTGCCCGTCAGCAACTCCGGACCGGTGACCGCTTCGATCACGAGATCGGCGGCTGAACCGATCAGACTGCCGCGATTCATTGTTACCGCGATCGCCAACGCCCCCACCGAACGCGCGTGCTGCAACGCTCCGACGACATACGGCGTGCGACCGCTCGCTGCGATTCCAACCACACTGTCATTCGGGCCAAGATTCATCGCGGCGAGTTCCACGGCAGCCAAGTGCGGATCGTCTTCGGCACCTTCGACGGCTTTTAGGAAGGCGCGCTCGCCACCGGCAATCAGACCGACAACCTGACTGGGATCGCACGAGAACGTCGGCGGGCACTCGACCGCGTCGAGCACCCCGAGGCGGCCGGACGTTCCCGCCCCGATATAGACCAAGCGACCGCCCTTGTGCATGCGCTGCGCAACGGCGTCGACCGCTGCGGCAATGCTGGGCAACGCCGCACGCACGGCATCGGCGACATGACGATCCTCGTCGTTGATCGCCGTCATCACGTCGAGCGTCGACATGGCGTCGAGTTCGCCGCTGCGCGGGTTACTTGCCTCAGTCGTGAGATCGGACAAATCGACGCGGCTCATGTTCTGCATGATCGCGCAATGTCGCGCCATTCGCCACTGGCTGAGCGCCGCATTCCTGCGAGCAGCTCCCGTGGACACAAAAGGTGAGATGCGAACCTTGCATCGTGGCCCTGGCCACGCATCCTGCGGCCATGGCCATCGGCACCACGGACCTTGTGATCCTCGTCGCCTACTTGATCGCAACGGTTGCCTTCGGCCTCTACATGGGGCGCGGCCAGAAATCTGCGACCGACTACCTGCTCGGCGGGCGCAATCTGCCGTGGTGGGTTTTGCTGCTGTCGATCGTTGCGACCGAGACCAGCACCGCGACGTTCCTCAGTGTGCCGGGCATCGCATTCGGAACCGCAGAGGCTCCCGGCAACCTGCTGTTCCTGCAACTGCCACTTGGGTATCTGATCGGCAGAACGATCGCCGCCTACGGCCTGCTGCCGCTCTACTTCAAGGGCCAACTATTCACGGCGTACGACGTCCTGAATCAACGCAGCGGTCCGCACGTGCGCAGCATGGCGAGCGCGCTGTTCCTGATCACGCGGACGCTCGCCGACGGACTACGGCTCTATCTGGCCGCAATCGTGATGCAATTCATGTTTGGGTGCACTCTGTCGACGGCCGTGATCTCGATGGGTATTGCGACGGTCATCTACACGGTCGTCGGCGGCATCAAGGCCGTCGTCTGGACCGACGCCATCCAGTTTGTCGTCTACATGACCGGCGCGATCATCGCGTTCTTCGTGATGGGCCAGCAACTCGACGGCGGCTTGTCGGCAACGTTCCAAACCGAAGCGATGCAAGAACGGTTGCGCTGCTTCGACTTCGGCTTCGACTTCTCGTCCCCTTACACGTTCTGGGCCGGCATGATCGGTGGCGCGGTGCTGTCGATTGGCAGCCACGG
>CALCZA010000132.1 GCA_937906475.1 uncultured bacterium | reverse complement strand
TGAGGAAGCTGTCGGTGATCGCTTCACGGTGATGATGCAAATCCGCGTCGGCGCCCTGCTCGTCGTTCCAGCCGAAGAATGGGAGCGTTGGGGACGGCGTGTATCACAGAAGAGCTTCGACTTCGCGCTCGTTACCAGAGGTTCATCCCACGTCGCGGCCGTTGTCGAACTCGACGACAAGACCCACCTGCTGCCTGGCCGTCGCAAGCGCGACAAGTTCCTCGACGATGCGTGCAAGCGTGCCGGCCTGCCGCTGATCCGATTCAATACCGCACGCCGCTACGACGTCGATGCGATCCGGGAAGCCGTGGTCGCCCATCTGCCGAAGGGCACGACCGAGGTGCGGCCGGGCGATCCGCCATCAACCGACGAGACTGGCAAGTCACTCGGGTGGTGTAGGCGGCGGCCAAGATCCGCCTGATTCCGGCGGTCAGAGCGGCGGCGAAGATCGACGATCCACGGTTGACCGCCGGCCCAAATCACGGCGAATGAAAGCCGAGGCTGCGAAGCACATCTGCCGCAGAGAGTGCCTGCCGCGAGCGCGCTGACTCTTGCCTCCTCGGGACTGGTAAGAGCTGCCAAACACCGTCGCCGCCACCAGCCCGCCATGGGCGATGCGCGACGAGATCAGCGTCGAGCAGTCGTTGCAGCGCCAGGCCGACTTCGTGACGACTCATGCCGAGCACAGCAGCCATGCGTTCGCGGCTGAAGAACGAGACGCCGCGTCGGTCGGCTGCGAGTGCCAACAGCACGAGCGTCGCCGCCGCGTGCGGTCCGACCTCGGCGAGCCATCCGTCATGTAGCAGGGTGGCATCGAGCCAACCGAAAGCGCCGGTCGGCCGGCGTTCAAGTTCGGGTCGTGGTGCTGCAGGTGGTGGTCGCTGGTTCACGACGACCTCGCCTTCTTCGCGCGTGCCTTGCGCTCCTGAGCTTTTCGCTCGGCGCGTTCCTTAGCTTCTTTCTGGCGGTAGGACTCGCCGTCGATCTTGACGATTTCGACCTTATGCACGACGCGGTCGACGATCGCGCTGACACATCCAGCGCCGCCGAAGACCGCGGGCCATTCGGAGAAGACCTTGTTCGACGTCATCACCGTCGACCGCTGGCCGTAGCGTCGGCTGATCACTTCGAAGAACAGATCGGCAGCTCTGCCGGCGTGCACGAAGTAGCCGATCTCATCGAGGACCAAGAGTCGTGGCCGGCAGTAGCGCCGTAGGCGCCGCGCCAATGCCGTTGCCGAATCCTGGGCCGCGAGATCGTTCAGCATGGAGCTGGCGGTCGTCATCAGCGCGGTATTGCCGTTCTGCAAAGCCTGATAGGCGAGGTTCTGGGCAATCATCGTCTTGCCGGTGCCGGTTGGACCAAACAGCACGACGTTCGCGTTTTCGTTCAAGAAGGTGAGTTGCAGCAGATCCTCGATGTGGTCGCGGTCGACCAGTTTCGGCCACTGCCAGTCGAAGTCGGCGATCGACTTGAAGCCACCGAGCCGAGCGGCGCGGATGCGCCGCTCTAAGCTACGACGACCGCGCTCGTCTTCCTCTGCGCCGAGATACTCACGCACCCACGACTCCTTGCTCATCGTCTCCCAATTCGCCAGCAAGCCCCAAAGCCCAAGACGCTGCGCTCGATCCTTCATCTCCGCGTCAGCTTGCGGTGTCATCTGTCGCCTCCTTGCCCGCGTCGAGCAGGCCGTCGTAGCTGCGCAGATCACGCGGTGGGATCACGAGCCCGCGCACGCGCTCGTCGTCGGGCAGATCGACGCGCACTGCTGGCGGCTGGCCGGCAGCCTGTTGCTGACGCTCAAGAATGACGCGCACCGCGTTGTAGTTCTCCGTGCCATTGGCCAACGCTTCGCGCAAAGCCAGTTCGAGCGCCATCGAGCCGTACGACTCCAATAGCCCAACGAAGTGCTGCGTCGCTCGACCGAGGTTCTCACCCTTCTCGGCGAGCTTCACGAAAAGCGGTTGGCTGCTCGGCGCTGACTGCGCCAGACGATCGAGTGCACGATGCTTGCGCGCTTCGCCTTTGCTCTTCTTCAGCTCTTCAATGTGCGCAGGATCTTCGGCGGTCATCGCACGATCGAAGCTGCGGGCGTGATCCGCAACGACCTCGCCGTCGACAAGCACGCGCACTCGAGCCAGCGTCGCGCGGATCTCGACCGTGCGCCGCACCAGCGCGTGCGGCACCGAGTAGTCGTTGCTCTCGAAGCGGACGTGCGGCGTCTTTCCGACCTTGGCCGACACGACCTCTTCGGTGACATAGGCATTGTCCGGCAGCGCGAGCAGCCGCGGTTGTTCCTCCAAGAATGCCGCTTCTACCGTCTTCGATTTGTCATCCGGCCACGGCCGCTCACTCGCTTCGCCGCAGCACCACGCCTCGGCTTGCGCATTCAAGTCATCGAGATCACGCCAACGCCGCGCTGGCCAAAACGATGTACGCATGTAGCGAATCGCCCGTTCGACACGGCCCTTCTCGTTGCCACGCGCCACCGCCGCCGGCCGGATTTCAAAGCGGTAGTGCTTGGCGAAGTCGACTAACCGCGGATTGAACAAGATCGCATCGCCGCGACGATCGATTACCGCACTCTTCAGGTTGTCATAGATCAACACCCGCGGCAGCCCATTCCATGCCTCGAATGCGGCGACATGTCCGCGCAGGAAGTTCTCAATGCGCTGACCGAGGAAGAAGCGCACGAAAGGTCGCCGCGAATACGCGAGCACGATCACGAAAGCGAGCAGCGGCCGTTCGGCGCGGCCGATCTTGATCTTGCCGAAGTGCCCCCAATCGACCTGCCCGTGTTCACCCGGCAACGCCGTCATGCGCAGATAGGCTTCGACTTTGCGCGGCGGGCGATGCCTTGCCACCATGTGACGAAAGTGGTCGCCGCTGCCGCGATAGCCGCGCTCGCGACACATTTGATAGAGCCGGCTCGCCGCCAAGCCCTGGTATCGATTCAACGACTCAAGGATGAAAGGTAGGAAGGTGTCGATGCGCGCCGGACGCTGGGGCCGCGCCGGCAAAGCACCTTCGCTCGCGATCACGCGAGTCACTACGTCGTGATGCACATGCAGGTGCGCAGCGATCGTTGCTATCGGCCACTTCTCAACGTGATACAGGCGGAGGATCTCCGCCTCGGCTTCGCTACGGATCACCATGCACACATCCAAAGGTCGTCATGACCAAGTACGTGGCGCGCCGCGTCGACGCAGAAAGCTATTGCGGCCATACGCGCCGCACGGTTGGCCGCAGAAGCAGCAGGTTGCAGGGGAATTGCGAAGCGCCCGAGCGGACGCACGAAGGTGGCGATCGTGTTCATGGTGTGAGGCGCGTCGCCTCGACACCGTTTCAACCACCACAGCCTCGGCGGGTGGACCGTGATGCGTTACGGAATCTGCAGCCCGACGGCGGCGAGCCCGATGCCGCCGTTGCCGCGCCACGTTGTTGCGTCGTCCAATCTCGCTCGCTTGGTAGCGGCGCCCGGACTCCCGCACGGTCTGCCGCCGGCGTTTGCCAGCGCAACCCTCGGCGCAGTAGCGATTGCCGCGGTCACACCACGTGCAGACGATCACCCTGGCCCGGCAACATGCGCAGGCAAACACCCGATGACTGTCCACGAAGGCCGTTTGGCATCGAGGACTGGACAAGAGTGCCTACGGTGCGCGACACTGCTCCGAGCAGACGTTGCGGGCAACCGAGGCGTGTGTTGATAGGAAGCTCGGCTGGTTACCACAACTGTATTGCCGGGCTTCCGTCTTGTACGGGCCTGATGATCGCGGCTCGTTGTAGTCGCCGCCGATGCCCAGGCTGCTCGCCGAAATCGGCGGCCGGCGGCTTCGCCGCCGTCGCCGGGAACCAGAGCCAATAGCTGCGCTGCTGGTGATGGAATCAGAACCAACCCAGACCGCCGGAATCAGGCGGATTCAGACCGCCGCCTACACTTCTGAGGCGTCTGCTCTCGCAATCGACGAACGGCGTCGTAGACGGCCGTCTTCGAGCCCTCATAGCCATCGTCACGCAACCGCTTGAGCACGTTACTCAACTACTTACCATGGGCGACGTTGCACTCAAACCACGCCGCCTCGCCCTGAGCCTCAATATCTACGACCTTAGGGTGCGTGCTTCGCCACTCAGTCATCATAAAGGTGCAGTCTGGACCGAGCGCTCGCGATCCCCAGAGCCATCTTGGAGAGACAAGCACCGTCCGATCATACATCAATAGTAAGTGTCTCTCCGATCGCCGACGCCGGAACTTCGATTCGCTCGTCCCTTCCTCTCCCATCCGTGACTCGCAGACAGACGACCGAATCGCCTACTGCGATAGTGACTTCTAGACTGACACGAAGCTTTCTCGTTAAGGAATAGCCATTCCCTCCAGGCACGACGATATCGCATTCCGCTCCGCTTCTGTCGAGGGCACGAATAGTGGCCGCCACGCGGGGCCGAATCCGCAGCAGACACTCCCGATTCACCTCGACATGCAAGTCCTCTCGCTGGCTGCCGTCCACCTCAATACTAGTCGGCATGACACCCTTAGCTACGCGGAGATGCAGCGCTCCGGATCCGACCCCTTGATATCTAAACACTCCCAGATCATCGGTGTCTGTCGCCGGTCCATCAATAAATCCCAGGCCGCGTTTACTATGACCCTGTTCGATGCGCCTAGATAATACGACTCTCACACCTGACACCGGGCGTCCGCGCATATCGACAACGCGGCCGGATAACTCCCCGACGATACCCTTATCGACCACAATGACTAGTCCGTCATCTCCGGCGCTCGCGCCCGAGATCGAATTACTCGCTAGCGTCTCGGGACACACTGCGACGACACGGTACGGCCGATCACTGACTCCGTCGATCGAGAAGCACCCATGCTCGTCGCACCTGGTCGCCGGGCGCCCCGGATCGTCTTCTACATACGACGCGGTCACATACCCCATCCTCGTCGGTACATATCCAAACTCACTCGGGTCAACAATCCTAACTCTGGCACCAATGACTGGCCGTCCGTCCTGATCTTCAACGCGGCCCACGAGTGAGAGTTTTCCTTTGTCGATTACGATCGTACCGATGTTTCCGCTGTCATCGATGTCAGCGGAGGCATGCTTCGGAATGTAACCCGGCGCCATGACCCAGAACGAGATGGGCTCCGCTTGGCCAAGTAAGTCGCCGCGCAACACAGAGAAAACTCCGCGCGAGTTGGTTTTCACTACCGCCATCCCGAACCCCACGGAAGCACCCGCTACACACTCCTGACTCGAAGACATCACGCTCCCATAGACCCGCCCATCGCCCAAGGGAAGATCGCGCAATACAACCGTGATGCCCCGAGCTCCTTCCCCCGGAACCATGATCGCCTCTGGGGCATAGCCTCCCGCGGTAAACGCCATTCGGGCACCAGCCGGCGCATCCCGAATCACAAACCCACCTTCCTGACTCCCAGTCGCGACCTGAGGTGGGCTCAATACCAATGACTCCTGGTACGGCGTCGCCGCGTATATAAGACTCGGCTCTATTCCGTATCGAATCTCAGCGTCACCCACGACATTTCCATGGTTGTCGGCAACGTAACCGTCAACAGTAACCGCAAGCACAACAAGAAATATCAATTGGCCGCCGACCAGAGATGACGACCGTGCCACCCGAACGTAGCGCGGATCGCAGATGTCAACTTGGCCCAATGATGCTTTGATCTTGAATCGACCGTCCCCATCTGTGCGAGTAGCCGTGTCTATTGAATCGCGCTCCACCGCTCGCCATAATTCCACGCCAGGCACTGGAGCGCCGCTTAGGTCTAGCACCTGACCTTCGACTAACCCATATCTCGATCCTGGCGACCCCACCCCCTCTGCCCGGCTCCCCCCCGCCGAATCCTTGCTCGCCCGCGGAACCTCTGCCCTCGACACAGCGAGCCCGCTTGACTCCTCAATCTCAGCCGGGCCAATGACAGGTGGCGAGCTGGCATCCGGCGCGGGCACCTCGCCATAGACTCTCCAAGCCCAATATGCAGACAGCAGAACACACAGGGCAGCAACCCCGGATAATATCCGTCGTGATCCTCTATTGGACATGTTCGATCCGGAGTTTTGATTCCCCAATTACATGCATACAGTCCACTAGCGGCTTGCAGCCTAGTAGAGTGCCTGGCTCAATTGCAAAAGCGGCAACAACCGCTTCCGACGACACGAAGTCCAAGTCGGCTGACAGCCTGACAGCGCCATCGCCATCGCACTGCACGGCAATCGCGCCAAAATACTGGCGGTCAAAACGGATCAGCGCGAATGGCACTGGCTCGCCCCCCTGAGTCAACACAGTTAGCCTTACGTGCGCGCCCGGACCAGGAAACAGAGAGGCTGCTTTACAGGGCAGCTCGA
>CALCZA010000131.1 GCA_937906475.1 uncultured bacterium | reverse complement strand
CCCAACTTAACGGGGCCCAACTTGCAGGATCCTGATTCGCAGGATGGCGGATCGAGCAGCGACTCCTTCGCCGACCGCGTGATGAATGCTCGTCAAGAGGACCTCATACTCGACGCCCAAATCGCCGGACTCGACCAGGCATTGCCGTCCGAAGTGCTACAGCAGTTAGGCGCACCAAAGCCCAGCGACTCGTTCGTCGACAAGACCGTGCGAAAGGTTTCCGACGAACGCCGCCAACGGTGGCAGGAAATGCTCTCACGCTACGTCGCGCCGGTGCCCTCCACCGAGTTTGTCTCGCGTACACTATCAGCCCTGCAAGATGGCAGCGGCGGAGCCAATCGTAAGGCGAACACCCGCAGACGACCGGCAGCACCACACGACTATGCCAAGCGCGGTCATAACTGGACCGTATTCGGCCTCGTCGCCGCAGCAGCCGCCGCGCTGCTGTGGGTCACGTTGACCGGCGACATTCGCAAGCCACTCGCACTGCGACTCGCCGACCAAGCCTCTCCGGCCGTCGCCTACGCGAACTCGACCAGCCCGATGCCCGCCATCCTGGCGCGCGTTGCCAACGACGATGAACCGTTCGCGATGTTCAGCGAACCGGCAGATGGTCTGTGGCTAGTGAGCGACCCCGACAGCGAGGAACTGCGATGATCGCATCACTATCGAGGAGACGGGCCCTGCTCACATTGCTGCCGTATCTTTGCGCCTATGCAGCCATCAGCCTCGTGACGACGAGCGACAACGTTCGCAGCCAAACAAATGAGGCCGCTGCCAGTAATACTGGAGTCAGGCCGGCAGATGCTCAGGTCCCGCTGGCTGAGATCAAACCGCTGATTGACGACCTCGACACCCTCTTCGTCAACGGTGACATCAAGGCCTACCTGGGCAAGTTCACACCCGACCACGACGGCGCGCTGGCAATGCTAGGCCGTCACCTCGAGTTGCTGTTGAAGCTCTCGGGCAAGGGCCGTTCGCGTAAGTCGACAATCGTGGCTGGCCCGATGGTGTTCGACAACCGCACCGTCGTGCGAGTCCGCCACATCACCAGTTGGAGAGGCAAGCTCGATCCGAAGACCAAGAAGCCTGGCGAACCGCGCCAGCACATCGAAGACACCTACTTGGCTGTGTGCAAGAACACCAAAGGTGGAGCCGACGGCGGCATCGTGCCGACGTTCGAGATCGACATGCCGCCGCAGATGGACTGCGTCACCGATGCGAAGTTCCGTTGTCCACCGTGCAACTACGAGATCGGCGGCGTCGCGGGCTTCTTGTATGTGCCATTGCGGCGCGAACGTGGCCTCGCACTCGAGTCCGCCAGTTTCTACCTGATCGGTACCGACATAGTTTGTGATGTGCATGTGCAAGTGCCCAGCAAGCCAATCAAGGCCAAGGCCGTTGCGTTGAAGCTCGCTGCAGCATTCGCGAAGATCGAGCCGAGCGCCGAAATTGGCATCCCATCCGCTTGGGTGCCGCCCATGCACAAGATGGAACCGCCGGAAGGCATGGACTCGGCTCGGCTCGTCGTCGACCTGCCGCTCGATCACGAACACGCCGGTGGCGACGTCACGATCTTCCACGTCGTGGCGTTTGGTGGCGTGCAGCACGTGTTGCTCATGCGCACCAGCAAGGCATCGTTGAGCCGCCACCAGCAGGCCGTCAACAAGCTAATCATGAGCTACATGCTGCTTGAGGTCGACTGCAAGGACGCCCAACTAGCGACGCGACCACTGCGCCTGCACACCGGCGGCATGATCGAGGGGTCAACGTATCTCAATGAACGCTTCAACCTGAAGCTCGAAGGCCCTGACGGTTGGGAGACCCAACACCGTATCGGCGGTTCGATGTTCCGAGTTCGCTGGTCGGGCCCGAACGCGAGCCACATGTGGCTGGTTGGCCACCAAGTGCCCGAAGGCATGGCGGTCTGGACCAAGGAAGCTGCCGATCGCTGGCTCAATGACCAACAGAAGAAGCACCGCTTGGTCCCCGACCAGGAGCAAGCCGCCACTGATGAAGCTAAGTGGCACGTATACCCCGACGGCTCGGCAGGCCGCACCATGGTCCTACTGCAGCAACAAATCAACCGACCAGATCAGCCACGCCGCCGCGTCGTGCACGTGAAACTGCACCACGATCTGCTGCTCGTGGTTGATGGATTTGGCAGCACCGAAGCTGATGAACGGGCGGTGCGAGCGGCGATTCGCACCCTGAAACGCAAGTAGACGACGCCGAGCGGCATCACCGCTACGGCTCAGCGCAGTGGGCCGTCGCAATGCGACAACCGAGGCCGCAACCGCGATGCGAGTGGCACAGCCCGCCCAGCCGCCTACACTGCCGCGGTGAACACCCCCCCCGGTATGCAACTCGCCTTCCAAGGTAAGGCCGACTTCATTCGCGAGGTCTTGCAGCAACTCAAGGGTGCGGGAATCGAAGCTATCACCGGGCCGATACCCGGCGGTTGAGGCCCACACGCATGGCTCGCGGTCGCGAGCGAACGGCGGGAAGAAGCCCTTGCCGTGCACCAGACCCACCTTGACGGTATGGTCAGGAGCCAAGGCCTGCCGGTGCACGATATTGTCTGCGACCTCAATGCTGAGGAGACACAGTGCCCAGCCTGCCTGACGAAGTTCGCGACTGCCGGCGTCACTCGCTGCCCTGAGTGTGGCCTCAACTTCGGCTGATCATTGCCCTTGCCAACCATGCAACGACTCGCCTCCGTCGTCGCCGCTCTGACACTCGCGAGCCTCGCGTGCGGCCAGTCCATGGCGTGGGACATCCCTCATCGTGGTGCCCACGTCTACACGCGCACCACGAAGCAGTTCGAAATCACGCCGCCGCCATCGCGACTTACATCGACGCTCGCCATCCACAACGGTAAAAGTCACAGCCCCCACTCGTGGAAGTACTTCAACTGCGTGGCCGCGAACACTCCGAAGGGCTTCGAGAAGACGACCTTTGACGATACCGGCTGGTTTACCGGACAAGCCGGCTTCGGCCCTGACCTGAAGGCCAACAAGAACCACCGCACCACGTGGGCCAACGCCGTGCTGTGTGCGCGCACGACTTGCGACCTCGGCCGTTCCAAGCCGAAGGCACTGTGGTTCGAACTCGACCACGATGACGGCGTGCGCATCTGGCTCAATGGCGAACTAGTAGTTGCTGACGATCGCTACGGCGTCAATCGTTCTTACTTCGTCACCGGCAAAGCACTCGATGCCTGGCAGCGCGGCGAGAACATCATTGCCGTCAAGTGCTCGCAGATCGGTGGTTCGCAGTATCTCGACGTCAACCTGAGGTATTTCAGCAAGCTCGCCCGCAACCATCGCAAGGTCGCAGACCTGCAAAAGGCCATTCGCGAAGAACGCAACGCCGCCAACCGCATGAAAAACGCGTTGTTCGGCCCGTTCCGGCCACCACCAATGCTGCTGCAAGGCGAACTCGACAAGGACCGCGAGACCGTCTGGAAGTCGCCCGCCGACCTGCGTGAGATCGCGTGGTGGGTTGCGATGGACATGCGCTGCGGACCATTCGGCGGCAGCATCAAGATGAACGCGACGCGCCTGCGCGAACTTGGCGACATTAAGATTCGCGGCCGCGCGACGGCGATCGACACCGAAGGCTGGCAAACGATCACCGCTACTGTCAAAACTACCAAAGAGCCTGATGTCGGCAAGGACAACAAGTCCTACCTGACGCGCTCCATCACGCCCTTCGTGCACCACGGCTTCGACGGCACGATCAAGATCCGCCGCCAGATAGAGATCCGCCCGACCGGTGCGCAGGTCATGCGCATCGAGTCGGATCTACACGGCACGATAACCAACGGCAAAGACTTCAAGAATGCCGCTGGCACCTTGGACCAGAAAGAAGACTGGTTACTGACCTTCACGCACCACAATCAGGACACCGAGTTCCGACTGGCAGTGAAGCGCGCCATTGACGCGGCCACGAAGAAGTTGAAAGAGCAACTTGCGAAGCCCAACACCGAACGCCTGCTCAAGGCCGAGAATCCGAAAGCAAATCGCTCGTATCACTCGGGCCGACTAGCGATCGGCCTGCTCGCCTTGATCAAGGGTGGTGTACCGAAGGACGACCCCGTGCTGGTCTCGTGCCTGAACGAACTCCGTAAGCGCACGCTGGTTGACACCTACACGCTTGGCAACGCACTAATGGCGCTTGAGGCCTACTACCAGCCAGCATCAGAGATGAGCCTGCTGCATTCGGGATCCATTGACCGGCCCGTCAAGCGCAAGGTGCCAGAGGGCGATCGCGCACTGATGGAGAAGTGGGTTGGGCGACTGCTAACCAACGTCGACACGCGCGTCGACACAGAATATCTGGTGCGCTTCAACTACGTCGGCGGTGGCCGCTACGACAACTCCTTGCAGCAATACGGCTTGCTCGGCCTCTATGCGGCGCACCTGTGCGGCGTCGAGATCAAATCGTCAGTTTGGGAATCGGCGGCCAACCATCTACTCGATGACCAGCAGGAAGACGGCAAGCGCATTGGCCTCGAACTGATGGACTACCGCACCCACACGCGCATGCAGTTTGACCCCGAGGGCACCTACACTACCGCACGTGTCTTTGGCAATGCCAACGGTTGGAGCTACGTGTCACCAGGTCACGGTGGCGGCGAAGCGAACGTCTGGGGCAGCATGACCTGCGCCGGAATAACCGGCTTGGCTATCTGTCAGGCGGCAATCCTCGACAACAAGAAGATGAAGCGGAAGAAGCTGCAGAGTGACGCCAATCAGGCGCGCAACGACGGCTTCGCTTGGCTCGCCCAAAACATGACGGTGCGCTACCACCCAGGCGCGCTGACTCGCCAACACCGCTGGCACTACTACTATCTCTACGGCCTCGAGCGCGCGGCGCTGTTGTCCGGCATCGCGCTGATCCAAGACCGCGACTGGTATTTCGAAGGCGCCCTGATGCTCGTGCTCGCACAACTGGAAAACGGCAACTGGCCAGCCGAGCTTACCGGCGACGAACAGATCGAGCGCAACGCGATGGCGCTCCTGTTCTTGGGGAGAAGCACCACTCCTGTATTGACTGGCAAGTAATGATCAACCCTCTTCGCTGGTTGCCAATCGCAACCCTAGGCCTGTTATTCACCGGCTGCACTATTCCCGAACAAGCCGTTGCGTGGACCTCGTTATTCGACGGCGAATCACTGGCAGGCTGGCAATCGACCGAGTTTGGTGGCGAGGGCGAGATCAACGTCGCCAACGGGGCCATGCATTTCGAGATGGGCAGCCCGTTGACCGGCGTCACCTTGACTGGCCCACCACCGACAGGCAGCTACGAAGTCGAAGTCACCGCGGCGCGCATCGAAGGCACAGACTTCTTCTGCGGACTGACCTTCCCGGTCGGCAAACACCACCTCACTCTGGTGCTCGGTGGTTGGGGCGGCAGCGTCAGCGGGCTCTCAAGCCTCGACGACGATGATGCCTCGCGCAACCTGACACGCACGTTGAAGGGCTTTAAATCAGACCACGACTACACCGTGCTGGTTCGCGTGAGCAAGGACAACGTCACCGTGCTGCTCGATGGCGAACCGTTCACCGAAACGCAACTTGCCGGCAAGGAACTAACGCTGCGCACCGAAGTCGACCTAAGTCGACCGTTCGGCATCGCGAGTTTCCAGACTCGCGCGCGCATCAAGACGGTGCGCTGGCGGCCACTAACGACGCGCTAGCAGCCGACCTGGGCAAATCGCTCTCACTTAACGGTGAACGAACTTGGCGCAACCTGCACACCCTCGCCAAGCAGTCCAGGCGGCACCTCCCACCGGGCTTCGATCTGCTTACCGGATTTTAACGGCTCCTTCGGCACGCAAACGATCATGCCATCGATGATCGGACCGTCGGCGGCACCAGGCTCGTGGTAGTGCACGATCACGCTTTCAATCGGACGATTGCGTTCAAACAAGCGACAGCCGATCCGGCCCAAGATGTTCTTATCGATCTTGCGCGCGAAGTGCACCGACAACGGCATACCGACGACGGCGTCGGCGGCGATGCCCGCCTTTAGAACAGCAGCCTTGGCACGCGGGTCGAGATCAGCAACCTTGATTTGCCCGACCACCTTCGCCTGTTGATGACGCGGCCAGACAAGCGGTTCGCCGTACTTGGTCGATTGCATCGGATAGGCAATGCCAACCAAGAAGCCGCCAGTGTCCGAAGGCACCGAAACCAAATCGCGCCCAGGCGCCAACAGCGAGTTACGGAACACGGGGTTCCGCAGCCACTCCTGCACGGCATCAGCCTCTCTCTCAGTGCGTGACCACAGCACCGTCTTACCAACAGCAGTTGGCAACGTCGGGAACACTACCGGTTCGTATTTTTTGCCCTTGGCCGACTTGATGCGCTTCTTCAGTTCCTTCTCGGCAGCCGCCAACGCCTTCTCATACCGACGCACGGAGACGAAGTCGGGCGAAGCATCGAGATACCAGCCCAGCGGCCCAACGCGCGCTTCGGCACGCACTTGGTTAATCGCATCGACCAGACCTCGCGAACGCTCGACAGCCTTACGATTCTTAGCCTTCTTGTTGGGCAACGGATCGCGAGTCATCGCAGTGCGCAACTGCGCACCGCGCGCCCAAAATGACCGCCACTCGCTATCAATCTTCGGCAGTTCGTAGCCAGTCCGGCGCAGGAACTCTTTTTCGATGTCCGGCGGCGTGCGGATGTGGTCGGTCTTGGACGCGTCGAGTTGGAGAATATACTGCGGCCGCCAATGCGCGAAGTAGTGGCAGATCGCCCACGACTTAACACGCTGTTCGTTGGTAAAACGCGCCGCCTTGATCAACACGATCTCGCTCGAACGCGTATCGCTCTTCGACCACGCCGACTCGGTCGCGATCTTCATCCACGTCTCAAGGTCCGGCGCCAAGCGACGCTTAGTGTGGCTCGCCGAAGTAACTTCCTTCAACTGTTCCTCCATGAAGCACAGCGTCTGACCAAACAGGAAGCCACACGCGGCATGACCAAGGCCTTCCCACAAACCGTCTGCCTTGACTCCGACTACATCCTGCATAACGCCACGCACGGCGTGGTCGCGACACACGACCAAGCCAAGGTTGCCCTTGTGCACGCGCAGCGACTCACCACCGTGGCTGAGGAAGCACATGTCGACGGAATCGCGCAAGAACACGAAGCGGTCTTCTGCGAACTGGCCCTGGCACACGTCGAGCATCGCGGCGTATTCGCCCTGATCCTTGACGAACACGAAGTTGCGGATGAGTCGCGGCTTAAAGATCTCTCCGGTCGACACCCCAAACAAAGTGTGCGCCAACAGCAAGGCCCGTTCGCAATCGCGCGCGATGATCTCCAGGTCGGCAATCGGGATCGAGCCCCAAACGCGATAGAACTCGGTCTGCACGCCGCTGTGTTCAAGACCCGCCGCCTCCAACAGCGGCAAGCGCTGATCCTTGAGGTCGGTCACCGGAAACTCGAAGCGATTCAGCCAGTCGCACGCCAGATGGATCGCGCGACCGCGACGCAGCATGCGCAGTTCGTGATCGGTGCCGGTAAACCCTTCGAACTCACGAATCGCCAGGAATTGCGAAGCCTGTTCATCGCCCGGCACAAAGTGCAACACGTGCCGCCAGTGTTTACTGGCGCCCACCTGATCCCCCGCCTTGCCAAAAGCACCTGCCAACGCACGATGCTCCTTGAGCAAGGTCTTGGTCAGTTTCTTGAGGTCGCGATCGATTTTCGAGATCTTGCCGCGCTTACCTTTCAGGTTGCGGTCGAGCACCAGCGCATCCGCGTCGACACGCCACGCCGCACCAACCTGCAGAAAGCCGGACTTCTCCCGGGCCTTCTTGTCTTCAGGATCGTAGTCCATCCAGATCAAGCGCCGCGTCTCGAGCGCCCGCAGGTGCTGCTTTTGTGCCTGTAGGGCATCCGCAATCTCGTGCAAACCAGCAATGGCCTGCTGGGCCAGTTCGGCGTCGCGGACAGCCAAAGCTGCTGTGTCCTGCGCGGCCGGCTTCTGAGCAGGTAGGCAAGCAAGAATGCCAAAGACGGCGAGCAAGGAATAAGCGAGGGGTCGCATTGCCAGAACGGTAAGCGATGATCGTTCTCCATGCATGGCATGTGCTTTTCCCTCCTGAGTTGGATCGTGGCAACACTCCCGAGTGCCGTCCTGGCGCAAGAACCCGAGACGCCGATACAAAAGGTCGAGCAAGCGAAAGTGCAGCGCACCCGCGAAATCGTGCTGCAGAACCTTTCGCCGTTCGCCCGCCGCCAAGGAGTCGCAGTAGTCGTGCCGTTCGCGCCAGGCGTCGCGTCTACCAACCCGCACCTGACAGCCGGCGACTACCACACGGTTTGGCAACCGTTCGGCGCTCGCTGGCCCGATCGCTCATGGCGGCAGGCACTCTGCCTATTCCAAGCCGAGGTGCCACGCCTGTCCGAACTTCGTATACCGCTGCTGGCCGGCATCCGCACGCTTAGCGATGAGCCGATC
Source organism: uncultured bacterium (assembly GCA_937906475.1). Taxonomy (GTDB): domain Bacteria; phylum Planctomycetota; class UBA1135; order UBA1135; family UBA2386. The sequence goes on along the minus strand of CALCZA010000131.1, from coordinate 2,876 downwards.
CCAATGCCAGAAGCGACGATCACGTTCGTCGCGCGCCGCGGCAAGTCGATCGATCGAATCGAAGCCGTGCGCATCCGCGACCTCGAGAAGAACTCGATGCGCCGCGTCGAACTGCGCCGGGCACGTATCGGCAAGTCGGGCTTGGTCGCCGAGTTGATCGTCACGGCATGGCGCGACCAACTGCACGCCGACATCAGCCTAGCGGTGTTCTTCTCCGACCCGACCAGCAAGGCGATGCAGCGCAGGTTTGACGAAATCAGCGTCGAGTGCAGAGGCATGGGCATCGTGCTCCGCCATCCAGGCCACCTCGGAGTCCGACAGAAAATGACCCCCTACGGTAGCCGTTGCGTGCTGCTACAGAAGCGCGCCCTGGGTGACGGCCAAGGACTGCGCCGCGTCGGCGCAATGGTGCCGCCACCCAATGGTGACCGGGTCCGTGATGAAACCCTGCAAGCGGTCGCCGCCGCCCCACTACTCGCCGCGACCTCGTGGCGAGACACAGGCGCATTCGGACCGTTCGGTGTCGTGCCCGCGCCACCCTGGTGGCTCGCCGGCAACAAGTTGCGCATGCACTTCGCCGCCCGGCACAAGGAGTTCACGTCGCGCGAACGTCCTGGCGGCGACCCGTTCGGCGTCGGACCGCACGGTCTGCAACGCATGGCGGGCCAGACCGGCGACCAGGACGACTTCGGCGTCTGCAAGCTCTCACCGGTCGCGTGGAGTGGTGTGCCAAGCATGCTGCTCGAAGTCGAAGCGTCGGTAGTTCAAGAAGCATGTCGCCCTGTGCACTTCTACGAAACGGATGCGACGCCGGTCGATCCCGCGAACCATCCGGACTGGGTGGTGTGGAATGGCCGCACACACTGGCACGGCGATGTCAGCAAGGACCGGCTCGGCAAACCCGTGCCAGAGCCTCGTTCCGAAGCCCACGGCTGGACCGGCAAGGACCGCCAGCACTGGTCGAGCAACTACCTCGCGGCCTACGCGCTGCTAACTGGCGCGCACTGGGCGCGGCTTGAACTAGAGAACGAAGCGCGCCTGTACCTAGCCGGCCAAACACTCAATCCTAAGCAATCCACATCCAACGCTGGCGCCCCACGCGGTGCCGGCCGCGTCGCGCTGACTGCCTCGTGGAATCTGTGCGTCACCGACAACAGCAAGTTGCGCGAACGCATGGACCAGCGCATGGACCGCGTCTACTTCAAGCAGTGGCTTGGCCGCAATTTCAAGCTGGACCGCGTACGGCCGATGGCCGTCAGTGGCCCCGATCCGCGACTCCTGCACGGCAAGCACCAGTTTTGGAACCCGTGGCAAGACGCAACTGCCGCGGTTGGATTCGCGGCGCAATACTTCATGACCAATAACGCGCGCGCACGCCAGCTGGCAGAAGCGCTGGCGGTAAACGTGGTCAAGCACGGCTGGCTGATTGACGAACGCGGCAATCAGATCGCAATGGCGATGCGCTGGTTGCAGGGCGCTCCGTTCACCGATGAGCAGTGGCGTTCGCGCGATGAGACATTGGTGCAGTGGTCATTTGGCACTGCGTATTCGGAATGGTCGATTGGCGCTGTTGAGATTGCACGCGTCGTCGCCGAACGCGATGGCGACAAGGAGGTCGTGCGGAAGGCGAAAGCTATCCAGAAGACCTGGCGCAAGAATCGGCAACGCCCGGCGGCGGGCTACCCTCACTTATCGGGTTTCGACCGCTTCGGAGAGTGGGACGCGACGAGGTGGTCCGCGAAATAGTCGTCGTTGAAGCAGCGACTTCTTCGGATCACCACAGATCTTGCGAAGCTTCGACAGCAAGGTGACTCTGGTTCAGCGTAGCTCGCGCATCATCGCTCGCGAACATGAAGACGTCAGCCAGTCCGCATAGAAATCACTCGAAGCCGAAGGCCTCATGATTCGTATTGACGCCAACTGCCGGTCCGGCGAACGGCGCGGCGAGAAGGTCGCAGGGCAACGGGCTTGCCGCAAAACGGTCGACTGGCACACTGGCAGCACCAAATGTCCGACAGCTACCGAACGATTACCGAAGCGCTCGAACACGAACCGGACAAGATCAAGGGATCACGGCACATCGCGAATGTCTTCCCGGTCAAGAACGCCGCCGAGATCGAGGATCACCTCACGGCCGTTCGCGCGCGCATGGCCGGTGCCAACCATCACGCGTACGCCTGGCGACTCGGGCGCGGCGAGAACGACTTTCGTTACAGCGACGACGGTGAGCCGAGTGGCTCTGCTGGGCGACCGATCTTGAAGCACGTCGACGGCCAAGACCTTACCGATGTATTGGTCATCGTGAGTCGCTACTTCGGCGGCACCAAACTCGGCACTGGCGGTCTCGTTCGCGCCTACGGTGGCGCTGCGCAAGAAGCGTTGCAGTTGGCGGATATCGTCGAGGTCATTCCGCACGCCACCATCCACATCCAACACGCCTACGAAGATTCTGGCGCGCTCGCATCCGTGCTCAACACGTTTGATCTGCAACCAGTAAAGTCCGACTACGGCACCCAGGTGACGGTGGAAATATCAATCCCCCAAGTGCAAGCCGAAGAGTTTGCCCGAGCCGTACGCGACGCGACGGCCGCGCGGGCACGCATCGACATCGAAGCCAGTGACCGCGCCTGAAGAGAACATGGATCATGCAAACGGAGACCGTCAGCCCAACACGTTGGGACTGGCCCTAGCGAGCACGACCACAGGCTTGACGAACGCCGTCGGTTGCTTCGTCGAATTGCGGATCCCCTATCCATTGCCATGATGGATCGACGCCGCGGCCGGCAGGCGGCGCAGCCACTCTCGCGGCGCAAATGCTGACATCTCCGACCGCTGTGTGCCCTGCGTTTCACGCACGGTCTCATTCGCGGGGCGAT
>CALCZA010000130.1 GCA_937906475.1 uncultured bacterium | reverse complement strand
CAGTCCCCAGTCGCATCCGGTCTACGCCTGGCGTGCGGCCATCGTCGAGGCGGCGGCACCTCACAAGCCAGCCGAGCCGCTGACTGGTCCGCTGCGCGTCAACCTGCGCTTCTACTTCCGGCGCCCGCAGCGCCTGCTACGCAAGTGCGGCCCCGTGGCCCGTATCTGGCACACGGGCAAACCTGACCGCGACAATCTGGACAAGGCGGTGCTCGACTGTCTGACCGACGCGGGCTGGTGGGCCGACGACTCGCAGGTATGTGCCGGCGAGCTGACGAAGTTCTACGTCAACAAGGGCGGCACGCCTGGTCTGGTCGTGTTCGTGCAGGAACTGAGTTGATGCTTGCCTTTGACCAACGTTAGGGATACAAGAACACGGCGCTAGGAGGCGCTAGGTAACCGTCATGCGTGACGACAAGAGGTGTATATCTGGATCCGAAAGGCAGCGCATCTACGTACGTGCAGGCGGCATGTGCGAGATATGCGGCGTGGAGCTTGAGCGTGGTTGGCACGCTCACCACGTCAAACACTGGGCTAGGGGTGGTGTAACGAGTTGGTTGAACATGAAGGCGTTGTGCGAACAGTGCCATCGGGAGGAGCACATGACGAAAAAAGTGAAGACGATGAGTTTGCGTGAGTGGCAAAGCGAAGCACTTTCGGCCACCAGTGGGCGCAAGAGGTCTCTAGTGGTGGCTACACCAGGGGCTGGCAAGACGGTTTTTGCGGCTCATTGGGCAGATGCCAGGAAGAAAGCCGGGGAGGTTACCGCCGTCGTCGTGGTTGTTCCCAGTCGCGCCCTGATCTCGTCATGGCAAAAGAGTTGGGCCGCGGGCCTGAACATCCAGATGAAGAGCGATGCCGTGTCGGGTAATAAGTTCCCGAAGGCGTTCGATGGTGTTGTTGTGACCTACGCCAAATTGGTCAACATGATCGCAACGATCAGGACATGGGTTGCGAGAGGCGAGCGCATCGCTGTGGTGTTTGATGAGATCCATCACAGCGCAGACGCGATGAACAGTTGGGGTGTTGCTTCGCAAGAGCTTGGGGAAGTCGCCGACTGCATTCTGTCTCTGACGGGGACTCCGTTCCGCAGTGATGGTCACCCAATCAGTTGGGTCGACTACGACAGCGATGGGGTTTGTCGACCATCGTACGAATACCTCTATGGGAAGGCTGTCAGCGATGGGGTTTGTCGACCTGTTGAGTTTCTGACCGACGACGGGGAGCTTCGTCAGATCGAATCGATGGCGGAAACTTCATGGCGTATCAGTGAGACGGGGGCAGACAGCAAGCAAAGGTCAGACGCTGTTTCACTGGCCTACAACCCGAAGTTGGAGCACCTGCCAGGCCTGATCCTTGGCGCATCTAGGCGACTAGATATTTACCGGATGGATGACCCGGACGCAGCTTGCTTGATCGTCTGCCGTCCAGGTGTTTCTGATGATGACGACCGGCATGTCTTCGCAGTCAGAGACATGGTCAAGAAGTTGACCGGGGAAGACGCTGTGGTCGTCACGCACGACGAAGACGGGGCTCACGACTCTCTGGAGGTTTTCCGTAATACCGCGGCCAAGTTCCTGATCAGTGTGCGAATGGTCTCGGAAGGTATCGACATCCCACGTCTCCGCGTTCTCTGCCTGGCGACGGCCCCTACTTCGAAACTCCTGTTTCAACAGTTGGTAGGCCGAGTGGTCCGGGTTGAGCCGAATTGCGTGCACCACAACGCGACCGTTGTCATGTCCAAGTTCCCATGGATGGCGGAGTGGGCCGAAGAAATCGAAGACGCTGTCACCGATGCCTTGCAGGAAAGGCTGGAGCGTAAGCAGCGTGAGAAGGAACTTGGCATCGACTGCGAGCCACGTATACGCATCCCGTTATCCGCGACCCACGAGGGCGGCGGAGCGATCAGCGCGGGGGAGACGTTCTCGCACCTAGAGATCCTTGCGGCTATCTTGATTCTGGAGCGTTCGCCGGCTCAGTTACGCGGGGTCACAGCGGTGCAGATTGCTGTGGCATTAAGGGTGAATGGGCAGTGTCTTGCGCCGCAGCAAGAACCGGCCAACGAGAACAAGGAAGCAGCGAGAAACCGCAAGCGTTCTGAGTTCCAACGCCTTATGCGTCAGTGGTTCAGTTCGGCCAGGATTGAACCAGGTGTTGCATACCGAACGATCTTCGACTCGTTGGGTGTGAAGAACACCGCGGACCTATTCGACAACAAGTCGATTGACGTAGTCGACCGGGCACTCGCCGCTGTAGCCAGGGCTATGCAGGGTGGTCACAATGCAGCCTGATCCCGTGTTCCGCGAGTGTCAGCAGGCGCATGGGAAGGCCATGAGCTGGCTTGTGCAGATCCTGCCCGCGAAGATCGAGACGTTCATCGAGCGCCGGACGTGGGAAGGCGTCAACAACGGCGTGTCTGGTGAACCATTCCAATCATTCTACGAGTGTGCAACAACCCGCATCCCGCACGGGCTCGGCTTCGATGGCGAGTGCAAGCGTCTCACCTACCAGGAGGTCGTCCGCTACTGCGAACTACAGCGCAGCGACGTTGCCGCGATGATGCGGAACGAGGTGCCGGAGTTGGCAGTGAGCGGGAGGCCCAAGAAGGGAGGCAGTCGAAAGGTTGATAATATAAACCTTAAAGGAGGCACCGACCCGACCTACCTGGTGCGCCGGATGAAGCGCGACGCGCCCGAGATCGCGCAAGCTCTAGCAGACGGGGAGTTCCGCAGCGTCCGGGCCGCAGCCATCGCGGCGGGTATCGTTAAGGTGCCAACGCCGTTTGAGCAGGTAATGAAGTTGTGGCCGAAGTTGTCCGTTGCCGAGCGGAAGCAGGTGGCCGACGGTAAACCAACCAAGGCTAGCCCCGACTAGCTTCGATGGCTCGCTGAACGCGGGCCTCGGACACGCCCCGCTCGGCCGCGATAGCCAGAGCTGTGCCCCGACATGGGCCTCGAGCACCGACGCCATTGCGTAAGCGCGTGAGCGTCCACGGGCTGATTCGTGCGCGGGCGCAGAACCCCGTAAGGTCCGATTCGGCGATGACCTGGCAAAGCAGGTCGTCAAGGGTTTCAGGTCTGCGGCTAGGCATCGCTACAGGCTAGC
>CALCZA010000129.1 GCA_937906475.1 uncultured bacterium | reverse complement strand
AGCAGGGCAAAGGCGAGCAGGGCAAAGGCGAGCAGGGCGAAGAGGATGTTGCCGCCGCGGCTCTCGCCAAGCGCATCGACAAAGCGATCGCGGCTTACGAGAAGGTTCGCAAAGATCCAAAGAAGCTGTCGCAGCGCAAGCGGTTGCTCGGCTGGGTTGGCGAGATTGATCACCCGCGTGTCACCGAGTACCTCAAGGAGGATCTGAAGCGCTACGCGTCGATTGGAGCCGGTGAGTATTCCATTGACGCCATCGCCAAGGTGAAGCGTCCCGAACTCGAATCCGCATTGCTCAACGCCCTGAAGCGCGCCAACAGCAACCACCGCGTGCGCGTCAAGGCGACTCGTTTGCTCACTGACTTTGGTGACGATTCGTGCGACGACCTGATCGATTTCGCGGTCGTCGTGAAGAGCAAAAACGTCCGCACGGCTCTGCTCGAAGGTCTGAGCATCTGTGATTCGCCGAGAGTGCACCGCGAGTTGGCGCAGTTGATTCTCGATGGCGACCACGCGTATCGCCTCGGCATGCTAGTCGCGACACGACACGCCAAGGGTATTCGCAAGATCGATGAAGCGCGCATCAAGTGTGTCAAGCAAGGCAACCTGATCGTGTCCGCGACCGCATGGCGCTTACTCGTCGAGCAAGGGCATCGGCGCGGCAAGGACCTAACGATCGATGTGCTGGAGCGGGTCTTTGACAAGCCAGATGCACGTTCGGCTGTTGAGTTGGTGCAGGGTTTGGTTTTGGTTGGCGATGCCGACTTCTTCCCCGCGCTCTTGCGCTTCGGCGCGACCCGCGGCAACAGCGTCAAGTTGGCGCTGCGTCGCGTTGCCGATGCCGCGGGCAAGAACGCTGATCTGATCGAGTTCTTGATCGAAGAGGGCATCGAGTCTGAGTCCCCGGGTGAGCGTTTGGTAGCCAAGACGTTGCTGGGCAAGGCTCCGGCGTCCGCGGTTGCCCCGTTGGTCGCACGGGTTCGCAAGCAGTTGAAGCGCAACCGCAAGAAGGTGCTGGAGAGCGCCGCAGGGTTGCACGACTTGCTCGTCAAGGATCCGACCTGGGTGCAAGACTTGGTTGGGTTGGCTGGGTCGACGGACTTTGAGAGCCGCATGCTCGGTCTTGCGATGCTGCTGGAGATGAAGTCACCGGCAGCCATCACGCACGCCCAGCGCTACCTAACGAACCGTGCGTGGGAATTGCGTTCGGTGTCCTACCGCTACTTGACCATGTCTCGCGATGTCACGTCGATTCCGCTGCTGATCGCCCGCTTCGGCAAGGAAGAAGGGCGCTTGGCGCACGAACTCAACACGGCGTTGTTCAAGCACACGGGCACGCGTTGTTGGCGGCCGCGCGACTGGTCTACATGGTGGCGTCGCAGCAAGGTTGGGTTCGCGTTGCCGCACCCCAAAAGCGTCATGGGTGGCGGTAGCACGACGGGTGGCAACACCATCAGCTACTACGATATTCCACTGGTCAGTGCTCGCATGGCATTCATCGTCGACCACAGCGGTTCGATGAGCGCGAAAGTCGGCACGGACAAGAAGCGCAACCGTCTGATGGCTGCCAAGGAGCAGTTGCGTTTGGTGATCGGCGCGTTGCCAAAGACCCACAAGGTCAATCTGATCCCGTTCGAGACCAATGTCAGGCAAGTCTGGCGCGAGTTGAAGCCGCTCAGCAAAGGCAACCGCCGTAAACTGCTGGAAGAGGTCGACAAGGTTAAGTTGGCGGGTGGCACCAACACCTACGGCGCGATCATGGCGGCCATGGAAGATCCAGAAGTCGACACCATCTACCTGCTAACGGATGGTCTGCCGAACTCCGACCCCGATGAGATTCTCGAGGCCGTGATGCGCGAGAACCGCACCCGCCAGATCATCATCCACTGCATCTCGATCGGCATGAAGTCTCCCCTGCTGATGGACCTCGCCGCGATGACCGGCGGCCAATACAAGGAAGTCCGCTAGTCGCTAGTCGCCAGTGCTGTGCCGGGCACAGCGCTAAGAATCGCTGGCGATCAAAGCTCGCAAGGTCGCCCGCGCGATCGCCGCGCAGGAGTTTCCTGCGAATGACAAGCCGCTAATTCCGCCAAGGGAGGCCGACTGCGAGCATGTCTAGCGCAGCGCGGCCTCGAGCGCGGTCGAAGCGTCGGTGCGCTCGTCGCGGTATTTGACGATCATCGGCGCCGAGACCTGCAGGCCGCGTTCCTTGGCGAACTCGCCGCTTGCGGGGCGGGATCCAGGAACGACGACTGCGCCGGCTGGCACTTCGCCGCGGCGTTCGCAACCGTGCACGAGGTCGTAGACGATGGTGGCCGCAGTTAGTGTGACGCCGGTGGCTAGCACGGCGCGTTCGCGCACGACGAAGCCTTCGAAGACGCCGCAGAGGGCGCCGACGAACACGTTGTCTTCGATGACAACTGGGCTCGCGTTGATCGGTTCGAGCACGCCGCCGATTTGGGCGCTGGCGCTGAGGTGCACGTTCTTACCGATTTGGGCGCATGAACCGACGAGGGCGTGGCTATCGACCATGGTGCCGGAGTCAACGTAGGCGCCGACGTTGATGTAGGCCGGCGGCATGATCACGACGCCCGAGGAGACGTAGGCGCCGCGGCGCACCGAGGTGCCGCCCGGCACGACGCGCACGCTGTCCGACTGTTCAAACGAACGCGCGGGGTATGACTCCTTATCAAAGAACGGTGGTTGGCCGATTGGGCCTTGGCGCACGACGTCCGAGTTCTTGAAGCCTTCGAGGATCGCGCGCTTGACCCACATTACAGCTTGCCAGTTGCCATCGGTGCCGCGCTCGGCAGCGCGGATGCGGCCCGACTCGAGGCCGCGCAAGAGTTGCTCGTGGCTTTGCCGCCAGTCATCATTGTTGGCGGCAAGGTCTTCGCGTTCGTAGAACGCCTGCAGTTGTTCTTCAGACATGGATCGTGATGCTACGGGTTTGTTGCAGGGCCGGTCGCAGAGCGACGCGGGTTGCTTCTGTTGCGGGCAGAAGGGGGAGGCGCGGTGCCGAGTAGGCCATGCCGGCCAAGGCCATTGCTGCCTTGATGGGGATGGGATTGGGTTCGAGGTTGAGCGCTTCGAACAGCGGTTGCAGCGTTGCAAACTGTTGTTGCGCAGCTTCGAGGTCAGAAGCGCGTGCGGCCATCAGGAGGTCGCGCATCGGGCCGGGAACGATGTTGCCGGCTACCGATACGATGCCTTGAGCGCCGACAGCGATGGTGGGCAGGAGCAGGGCGTCATCGCCGGCGAGCAGCGTTTTTCCTGTTGGTAATTCGTTCGCGATCTGCGAAATCTGCATCAGGTCGTTCGACGACTCTTTGAGCGCGACGACGGCTGGAATGCGCCACAGTTCGCGCACTGTTGCCGCGGTCAGGTTGACGCCGGTGCGGCCAGGCACGTTGTATGCAATCAGTGGTAGGCCTGGCGCGGCTTCGGCAATGGCTGTGAAGTGCGCGACGATGCCAGCTTGGGTTGGCTTCGTGTATGGCGGCATGGCGATCAGCGCGCCGTGGGCACCGCTGTTTTGTGCGGTCTTGGTCCACGTGCAACTCGAAGCGGTTGCCGATGTGCCGGTGCCGACGATCAATTTCGCGTCGCCGCGGTGCTGATCAACGATCTCGACGACGCGTTGCCGTTCGTTTTCGTCGAGCATTGCGGCCTCCCCGGTCGAACCGAGTGCGACCAGGAAATCGGCGCCACCTTCGACGACGTGCTGCACGATGCGCACCAGGCCGGCTTCGTCGATGGCGCCCTCAGGCAAGAATGGCGTGATCAGCGCGACGCCGAAGCCGTTGCCAAACAGGTTGCTACTGTCGTTCATCGTTCTCCTCCCGAAAGTCCAGTGAACAGCGGATCCAGCACACTTGCCGAGACATCGTCCATTGAGAACACGCCGGTCTTGCCTTGGATCCAATTAGCCGCGGTTAAGGCACCGTCGGCGAATGCCATGGGACTGCGCGCAGTATGGCGCAGTTCGAGCACTTCGGCGGGGGCATCGATGCCGACGCGGTGCTCGCTATAGGTGTGGCCGGAACGCATCACGGCGACACTGAGTTCGTTTGGGGCGACCGGGCCACCGATCTTCCATGATTCCTTACGTGCGCAGCCTTCGAGCATCGTCGCCGCGAGTAGTTTGGCGGTGCCCGATGGGGCATCGTGCTTCTTGGCCTGATGGTGTTCGACGATGTAGGGGTCGAGTACTTCGTCGCGTGACGAGAAGCGCGCCATGATCAATGTCATGCGGCGCAGTAGAGCGACGCCGAGCGAGAAGTTGGGAGCGGTGACAACGCCGATTTGGTTGCCGACGCGATCTGCCAGGTCGGGCACATCCCAACCCGTGCTGCCGATGATCAGCGGTACCTTGTTGGCAAGTGCCCACTCCAGGCGAGCCGGAACCTGGGTGCCGCTCGATGCATCAATGATGGCGTCGACGTCGGCGTTCGGCGGCACCTCGCGCGTGACCTGCCACGCGAGTTGGGAGCCGAGGTGTTCGGCAATCGCTTGACCGAGGCGACCGGCTCCGAAGAGTCCGATGCGAATCGGTGCGGTGCGAATCGGGGCTGTCATCCGTTGCTCTCCTCAATTGCGGCGGGTGCGTTCGGTGTGCTGGTGGTGTCGCCGAAGAACTCGTCGTGCAACCGACGCAGGGCGGCGTCTTGTTCGATGCTGCGCACGACGAAGGACAGGTTGCGGCTGTTGCCGCCGTAGCTGACCATCTGTGGTTTGATCGGGTAGAGCGCGCGACACGCACGCTCAAGCACCCGATCGGTGTGTTGCAAGCCGTCGCCGATGGCCGCGACGATGGCGCAATCGGTGGTGGTCTCGACGTGCGCATGGCCGTCGAGTGCCGCGATCAGGCGCTGGATCGGCGCGTCGGCTTCGACCGTGCAAGCGACCGACACTTCTGCGGTGGTGACGAGGTCGACCGGGATGTCGAGTTCGCCGAACACTTCGAACAGTCGCGCTAGGTAACCACTCGCATCGAGCATGCGACGGCTGGTCATGGTCAGCACGGTGATCGGGCCGCGCGACGCCAACGCCGCGATGCCAGCCGCGTTCTCGGTGCTCTCGCGATCAATGCGAGTGAACGCACCGTCGGGTCGCATGGTGTGACGAACGGTGACTGGGATGCCCTTGTCGACAACCGGTTGGATCGTCGATGGGTGCAGCACGCGCGCGCCGAAGGCTGCGAGTTCGGCGGCTTCGTCTGGGCTTAGGTGCGCGATCGGCTGTGGTTCGTCGACGATGCGAGGATCGGCGGTCAGCACGCCTTCGACGTCCGTCCAGATCTGCAGTTCGTCGCCGCCGAGCGCGGCACACAACAAGGCGGCCGACCAGTCACTGCCACCGCGACCGAGTGTCGTGGTCGTGCCATCCGGAGCCGAGCCGACGAAGCCTTGCGTGACGACAATGATGCCGTGTGCCAAGTGGGGCCCCATGTTCTGGTGGGTGCGCTGCAGGATGTGGCCACGCATCGGCTTGGCCTTGCCATATGCGTCGTTGGTGCGAATGACATCGCGAGCATCGACGGCGATCACCTGCTTACCTTGCTGACGTAGGTGTTCGCTGAGCACCAATGTAGCGATGCGTTCGCCGTGCGCGACCAATGCGTCGGTCGTGCGAGCGGTCAGGGTTGCGTCGGGCGCACGATCGGCAGTGCGGCAGATGCCGCGCACCAGCAACTCGGTATCGGTGCGTAGTTGCGCGAGGGCCGTAGTGATCTGCGCTGGATCTTCGAGTAGTTCGTCGATGACGGCTTGGGCGGTCGCGAAGATCTCATCGATGAGCAGCAGTGCATCTGCGCTTCGGCCGTCACCGGCTGCTTCGGCGGTCGCGAACAGCTTGTCGGTGGTGTCGCCCATCGCGGATAACACGACGCACGGCGCCTCTTCCGAACCGATGATCAGTTCCGTGACCTTTTGCATGCGGGAGGCGGTCGCGAGCGACGAGCCTCCGAACTTCATGATGATCATCCGGCGCGCCCCTCCAAGAAGGTCGTGGCCAGCGCGATCAGTAGTTCGCAGCCGGTGGCCATCTCGGTGCCGGTGATGTGTTCGTCGAGCGTGTGCGCGACCTTGATCGTGCCTGGGCCACACAGTGCAACGCGTTGGCCGCCGACTAGTTGTCGCAAGCGCGGGGCATCACTGCCGAACGGCACGGCGGCATGTTCGAAACCGGGCACGTGCGCGAACACCTCGGGTGGCGTGAACGACAGTTGTTCGAGCAACCCTTCGGCCGGCGTCAATTCGCGAGCGCGTTGTTCAAACGAGGAATCCCGGATCGAACGCACGAACAAGCGTGCGTCAGCCGTGGCCGGAATGATGTTCGGTGCGGCACCGCCCTTGATCAGGCCGAGGTTCCATATCTCGGGGCCCAGGTCGGGATCGACTTCGGTCTGCAGTTCGCGCAGTTGTTGCAGCCATTCCATCAGCGGCCAGATCGCCGAGTGACCGAGTTCCGGCATGCCCGAGTGCGCGGCCTTGCCCTTGGTCGACAGCAGCAGTTGCAGCGACCCGCGTTGGCCGGTCGCCAGCTTGTTCTCGGTTGGCTCGCCGTTGATCACCGCGACGCATTCGCTGAGGCTGGCGGTCAGATCGCCGGCTGCATGCGCGCCGATGCTGTCGATCTCTTCGCCGACGACACCAAGCCACGCTAGGTCGGTATGGCCACGTGAGAGCAGTTCTTGGATCGCGGCGAGTTGCGCGGCGATTTGGCCCTTGGCGTCACACGTGCCACGACCCGACAACAGGTCGCCATCTCGGCGTGGCGGCAGAAAGGGCGGGACCGTGTCGAGGTGCGTTGAGAACAGCAGCTTTGGCTTGCCCCACGTCGCGAGCACGTTGTGACGCTTGGGTTCGACTTGTTGTAGCTGCACTTCGGCGCCGAGTTCCGTCAGTAAGCTGCGCAGCGCTGGCAGGCCGGTATCTTCGCGGCCGGTGGTCGTATCGAACTTGCACAGCGCCTCGGTCCGATCGAGTAGCCAGCTAGTGCGGTCCGTCGCTGACGGGCTGCTTTGGGGGGAGCTGTCGGATGCGGTCATCGTAAATCGGTGTCGGGCTTGGCTGGTTCAGTTTGGCCGCCTTTGGAGCACCGAGAAGCCGACATGCCTGATGCACATCAGCCTCTGGCCCTCCGCATCGCGCTAAGCGAGATGCGACAACCGCGAGGGAATTAGTCCGCGCAGTCAACTAGGGCACGTTCGGTCGTACCTCAGCTTCGGCGACCATCGCCTTTCGCTGATGCTCGTAATGGGCTCCAAAGCCCTGACATCAGCTACTGATCGCGGCCGCTCCTCCAGCGATGAATGCAGGATGATGTGCAGCGCACACTTCGTCAATGGTGCAGGCGTCACTTTGTTGCGAAGACGGGCGTTCGGGATCGCGTCAAATGGGGCCATGCCGTTGGCTTTGGCGAGAGCGGTGCTGACGGATATCGCGGCTGTCGATTGATGGTGCCGGCAGCATATACGTGCCGGGCGTGCTGGCCGCTCTGGCCAGCCTGGCGGATCTACTCCGTTCAGCGCACCGGCGCATTGGAGCGTCGAGTAGCTACTGCTTGACGAACTTTGCGAGCGCGCCGACCACGTCGATCTGTTCGGCTTGCGTCAGCCCTTGGAAGATCGGTAGCGCCAATGCCGTGCGACTGGCATCTTCGGAGACCGGGAAGTCCTTGCCGTCGTAGCCGAGGTATTCGAAGCACGGTTGGCGGTGGAACGGCACTGGGTAGTAGACCGCGCAGCCGATGCCCTGTTGGCGCAGGTGGGCGACCGCCGGGTCGCGTTGTGCTTGCGGCACGTGCAGCACGAACTGGTGGTAGGCGTGGCGATCCATCTCGGTCGGCAGCGTGGCCCAATCAAGAAGGTCCGCTTCGTCGAACAACTCACGGTAGTTGGCGGCGTTCTGTCGGCGGATCTCGGTCACCTCTTCCATGGCGCGCAGCTTGACACGCAGGGCTGCGGCTTGGATCGCGTCCATACGGAAGTTACCGCCGATGTAGTTGTGCAGGTACTGCTCAGCCATGCCGTGGTTGCGCATCAGTTTGCACTTCTCGAAGAACTCGGTGTCGTTCGTCGTCAGAAAACCGCCGTCGCCGATGCCGCCAAAGTTCTTGGTGGGGAACGTCGACCAACCAGCGCATAGGCCGTGTCCGCCCAGCATGCGGCCTTGGTACTTGGTGCCGATCGCTTGCGCGGCGTCTTCCATCAGGTGCACCGAGTGCGCGCGGCAGATCTTGACGATGGCGTCGACGTCGAAGGCACTGCCGAACAGGTGCACGCCAATCACGGCCTTGGCTCGGGTGCACTTCTTCAGTGCGTCTTCGAGGCGTTGCGGGTCGATGTTCTTGAACGTTGGTTCGGAATCGACGAAGACCGGTTTGGCGCCGAGGCGCGCGACGACGCCGGCGGTCGCGAAGAACGAGTAGTTCGGCAGCACAACCTCATCGCCCGGCTGGATGCCGATCGCCATCAATGGCAACAGCAGCGCGTCGGTGCCGGACGACAGCGACAGCGCGTGCTTGGTACCGATGTATTGCGTCAGTTCAGTCTCGAGGTTTTCGACTTCCGGTCCGAGCACGTAACCGCCGCTGCGAACCACGCGCACGACGGCAGATTCGATTTCGGCGAGTTGCGCTTGGTTGCGCGTGAGATCAATCATTGGGACCGGCATTTCTGCGGAGCAGGATAGATCGCGCTGCCCATCGGGTTCAAACAACAACCGGGGGCATTCTCTCGATGGCGATTTTCGGCGGGTGTAAACAATTCATTTCAAACAACTTGTGGGCATTGCGAGTGGGCGTCACCAAGCGGTTTGAGGAGTTCGTGCTGGAGCCGACGACTGACCCGCGCACGATTCCGTTTCAGTAGTTGCGGCGCCACTTGGTGTTCTCAGGCAACACCTCGATGGTTTGCTCGAGGAGTTGGCGGGAGGGCACAGTTCCATCCCAGCGACAGACTTATTGGCGAGCCTTGGTGCGTGGACGAGTTGTGACTCGCGACTGCTGGCTAACTGACGTGCGTGCCCTGGCGCCAGCGGTCGGCCAGCGAGTAGATCGGGTCGCACAGCAGGTCGACGACCGGCATCGTCGCCATCAGGTCCTCGTCAAACGTCGGTTCGGTTTCGGTGACGGCGTCGGCGAGCGCTTGGTAGCGGTTGCGGTAGCCGCCAAGCACTGAGCGCAGCGCTTGTGCGTCGAGGTTCTCTTGGCAGCGAACGTGCAGCAAGGTCAGGCCGATCGTCTGGTTGTTGTGCACTTCGGGCAGGATGACAACCGTGCGGTCGTCGCTGCGGCCCTTGGCGACCATCAACAAGCGTTCGTTAGCAACCAGGTGCTTTGTGCCGCGCAGCACCGGGTTCTCGTCGGTGCGCGAACGCAGCGAGGTCGCGATGCCGCGGCGGTCGATGACGTGCGCGGTCGCTTCGCTGTCGATGCTGGGATCGCCCTCGATGCGGTAGCGGGTACTACCGACAACTTCGATGACCGCTGGGTCGAGACTGGCGAGCGCGCGCAAGTCGCGGTAGCCGAGGTGGTCGCGCAAAGCGCCGGCGGCGAGTGCTTCGCGCACGAACGGGGCTGTGAGCAGCGCTTCGTCGGTCCGCGAGATACCGACCGTGACGGTCTTCGCCTGATGTTTGATTGCATCGACGGGGCGCGTCAGTTCGTCGATCGCGGTGGTGAGTTCTTCGGTCAGGCGGTCGACTACGGCGCCTGGCGCACCCGGTTCGCCAAATTCGATCGAGAACGAGTCGAGCGGCGTGAGACTTAGCGCGTAGTTGCAGAGCGACGTCAGTCGCGACGCGGTGCGAGCTTCGAGCGTGCCGTCGTAACGACCGAGCAGCAGATCCTTCCGGAATGTGATCCAGTGCGGTTGCAGGTGCGGCGCGAGCGCCTTAAGCACGCTACTCGGCGTCTCGTCCTTAAACGTCTCTTCGATCGCGCCACGCATCAAACGCAGGGGGTGCGCGAGTTCGTCGATTGCGAGTGCCGCACGGTAGCCAAACAAGTGGCCGCCCATCGTTGACAGGATGTAGGCCAGCGCCGGGTGCGATTGCGGCACTTCGATGATGCCGTCGGCCGCGTCGAAGCGGGTTTCGCCGACGGTCGCGATGACGATCGGCGACGCCTTGTGCGCTTTGTAGATCGCAACTTCCTTGGCGACATCGTCGGCGGTCGAACCGGTCAGTCCGGCGGCGCAGCACAGGATCATCGGTTCGGATGACAGGTCGATGTGCTTCTTGTCTTCGGTCGCGTCACAGGCGATCGATTTGTAGCAAAGCTCCGACAGTTTGATGCGCACTTCGGCGGCGGCGACCCGGTTCTTGCCGTTGCCGACCAGCGCCCAATAGCGACGCTGAGGGGCCAATGAACGCGCGATCTCGGTGATCTTCTCGTCCTGCGTGAGCACGGTGCGCATCGCATTCGGCAGGTCAATTAGCGCGGTCAACAGCTCATGCTCGTCCTGGTCGTTGCTGCATCCGGCAGCGCGCGCGATCGCCAGCGCGAGCAGTTGGCCCGCGGCGCATTGCGCATAGAACGCTTTTGTGCTGGCGACACTCATCTCGACGTCGCGGCCGTCACTGGTGTAGATGACGCCGTCGACCTTGTCGGTGAGGTCACTGCCGCGTCGGTTGACGATTGCGATGACAGTGGCAGAGCGACCGCGAACCAGATCGACGGTGCGGTTGGTGTCGGTGGTCGTGCCTGATTGCGAGATCGCAATGATCAGCGTGTCCGCCATGTCGTCGCCGAGGCCAAAGCCCGACAACTCGGTTGCGGGTGTCGCTTGCACGGCGATGGCGGAATTGGCGACGGCGTCGGCAATGGCGCCGGCGATCGCTTGGCCGGCCACGGCGGCCGTGCCTTGACCGATGACCAGGATGCGACGGGTCTTGCCAGCTTGCAGTGTTTCGACGACCGACTTCGGCAGCGAGCTTTCCGGCAGAGCCACTTCGAGATGATCACCCTTCTGGACGATGCGGCCACGCAGCGTCTTCTGTAGCGAGTTCGGTGACTCGCCAATTTCCTTCAGCAGGTAGTGCGGGAAGTCGCCGCGATCGATGTCGCGGGTCGTGACCGATGCGTCGGTCAGGTCGCCTTCGTTGACGGGCAACTCGGTTGCGTCGTACGCTTGGCGCGTGATGCCGGCGACTTCACCGGCACCGTTGCGATCAAGAACGATCACTTGGCCGCGCGATGCCGCTGGGTTGTTCGGGTTGCCGGGGGTCTCGCCATCCATGCGCAGGTAGCGATCGCAGTCTTCGATGACTCCGTAAGGCTCGCTGGCGATGACGTAGGTGTCTTCGGCCAAGCCGATGTAGAGCGCTTGGCCGGAACCGCGCAGTGCGAGCGCCAGTTTCCCAGGTTCGTTGGTGCTGGCGGCGCCGATCGCGACCGATCCCTCGAACGAACTGACCGTGCGACGGAAGCCGCTGATCAGGTCGTGACCTTCCTGCATCTGGTGCGAGATCAGCGCCGGGATCACCTTGGCATCCGTCGTGATCGCGTCGTGCAGTTCGAGGTCGTGTTGCTTGACCAGGTCTTGGTGATTGTCGACGTCGCCGTTGAGGACCCCGATCACATAAGGACCGTGCTCGTCGCCGAGTTCTTCGTTGTTGAGTGGGTGCGCGTTCGCTTGGCTGATGATGCCGACGCTGGCCCAACGAGTGTGCCCGAGCACCAGGCTTTGCACGTTCTCTTGGCGGAATGCGGCCTGCAGCAGTTTGTCGTTGATGATCGTCTGACGCAGCGCCGTGACGTTGTCGCCGAGTTCGCCGATTTCGGCGGCGTGCTTGTAGACGAAGTTGAGATTGCCGTCGGCGAGACGCACCGAAGCATTGGTGAACAGCGGGTCGTTGGTGCGATCTTGTAGCAGTGAACTGAGCGGTTCGGTGTCGATGCCGGAGACGACAACCGACATGCCGGCGGAATCGCGACCGCGCACTTCGAGGCGGTCCAGTGCCGACAACGCGAGTTGCAGCGACGAGAACGCGGCGGCGGACATGCTGTGCGGCATTTTGCCGCCACTGCTTTGCGGCGTTCCGCCGCCACTGCTTTGCGGCGTTCCGCCGCCA
>CALCZA010000128.1 GCA_937906475.1 uncultured bacterium | reverse complement strand
CGAGCGGGTGGCGTATTGTTGATAGCTCCTGATGTGAGCATACGGCTAAGGATCGCGCCGCGGGGCGAGCTTCGGGTGGCCTGAGCCGCACTTTGAATCACCTGAGCCCCGGCGTCCTTCTTGCCGTAGATCGGGTTGTTCTGATCCCACGGCGAGATGTAGATGCCGAGAAACAGGTCGTGCTGTTTGCACGCATCGGCGAGTTCGCGAATGACATCGCCCTTGCCGTCGCGCCACTTAGAGTTCGCAACGTCGTGTTTCGTGAACTTGCTCGGCCAGAAGCAGAAGCCATCGTGGTGTTTGGCGGTGATGATAACGCCGGTGAGCCCGCACTCCTTGAACAACGAGCCCACTGATTGGCGTCGAACTCAGTGGGATGGAACTGCTCCGGCTGCTCTTCCCCGTGCGGCCGCGGGCGATGTCGTAGGTCATGCTGTAGTGGGCGAGGCCACCAGGCGTGTTGACCGGGAAGACTTGCGTCCAGTCGGTGCCGTCGAACATCGAGGTCTCATCGAGGGCCGGACCGCCGAAGAAGCCTGGGGGGGGTGCCGCCGAACATGACGGTGGTGCTATTGCCCGGGTTATAGGCCATCCCCATTCCGCCGCGGCCGGTCGGGCTCGTGGTCGGCGTGATGGTTGCCCATTGCGCGGTGGTGGTGGCAGCGATGAGGAGCGCGGCGCTCAGGACGTTGATGATCTTCATATATGAGGTCGGGGTGGAGGTGCAGCAATCAGGGCGACGTTCTTGCGCAGGCGGCCAACTGATTTCTCTTCGCAGCCGAATGTTGCTGCGAGAAGTCGGGAATCCAGGCCAGAAACGGACGCCTCTTGCCACTGGGCGGCCGTTACTGCCTCAGCCCATGATTTATGCCACTTGAAACGTTGGGCTGAGGCTGTGGACGCAAGCATAGCAACCGCAGACCAACACAAAACTAAGCATCGCAGATCTGCTTGAAGGAATCCCATCGGCCTCCTATTTCATCGAGGGATCCACGATCCTCATCTGAGAGCAGCGCACGCTTGATTTGCAACAGACAACACCGCCCTAACCCACGAATACTTATTCATAGCGATTATCCTCCGAGACTGCCCCACATCATAAGGCCAGTGGCAAGAATGCCCCGCATCCGACAATGTGACGAACACCTGCGAACTTGGGCCGCAGTTTTCACTCCCCTACTACAATCGAGAACATAGACGCATCGCGGAACGTTGCGGACCACCAACCTAACCACCGCAGCCCTACTATCTTTGCCTACTGATTAACAGCCCGCGACCTCTCCTGACGCAGCAGGTTCTGGCGTTTCTCAAGATCAAATCGTGGGCTGTAAGGCCCCGCGGGCAATGTCGCGAACGCCTGCTGATTGGCCTGCATAGCCATCGGGATATAATCCGAGGCAGAAGCTGTAACCGCCGCGTTGATCGCTGCCGTCAGCAAGATTGCAATCGGGTGACCACCACTACCAGACTGGGAGACGAGAACCTGCTGGTGCTCCGTTTCCCAGAGCACAGCTCCAGACACCGTCGAGACTAAGCGGTAGTGCATGGCAACCTCTACCGATGACGCCAAGATCGCGTAATTCGTATCCCATTTTTTCAACGTGATATACATGACCGCGTCTGCGCCGAAGAACTCCCGGAATCGATCAGGAGTTACATCCACGAGCGCGCCACCGTCAGCAAGGCCTTCGGCAGCAAGGATGTCGGCAGTCGCCTGAACCGGAATCACATAGTAGCCGCGGTCGACCATTGGCTGCGTAATGGTCGACAAGAAATACCGGGGGGCCTCCGCGTCAGCGGTCTCATTGTTGACGGGGAGCACGACAACCGTAAACGGCGAGTCCTTATAGAACTGCTCATAGTCAGAGACGGGCGGCTTACTGACACATGACACCAGCGTCAGTAAACCCACGAGAGCGATCAAAATACGCGAACTCATTGCTCACCCCCTTCTGCAGAAGAAGGATCTGCAATCGGACGAATACCTTCCGCGTAGCGTTCCAAAAGTTGGCAAAACTTAGCCGACTCGGGGTATGACGAACGCTCAACTTCCAAAGCTTGCTTGGCAAGCGCCCGCTTCCCCAGCATCCAGCTGTAGTAGGCGTACTCAGCTGCAATGCCAGCCTTAGGATTCGCCCCGCGGGCCAACGCCTTGTCGTAGAGGTCTGCCAATAAAGCATGGTGCGCAGAGATCGCTTGCGGCGTCTCTTCTTTCAACGCCTCGTATAGCGACATTGGATATTTCTGCCAACTCGTCTGACAGGCGCACAACACCAACGAAGCCAATATTCCAACTGATCGTCTCATCGTGTGATCTCCTTGGTTTCACCTGCCGCCACGTAGACAACGCGCTCAGCCTTCGCGACATCCCCCCTAAGCACCGTGACGCGATACCGGCCTTGCTCGACTTCGTACAAGGTTTCGGCAGAGCCGTCGATGATGAATCGATACTCGCGATCACCGGTAGCGGTCATTACATCGCCGCGTTCAAAACTCCCGAGCTGGAGGAATGCAGTCGTTGGCAGTTGCCGTGATTGCACGACGTGCCGGAAGCATGAGGGTGTGAGCACCGTCATCGCCAAGACTACAGCCAGGCGTAAAGTAACATTGCCGGTCCCTAATCGACTCATTTCTGCTCTCCGGACTCTTGGATAAAAAGTTGCTCAAGATCGATACCACCCAACTGACCAGAGACGACCTCGCATTCGCAGAACTCATCTGCGTAGGATCTACCGTGCAACTTGCGAACGACGACCTCTGCAACGGGCGCACCTGGAAGCTCAATCTCTACATTCGTCTGCGGATTCCGGATGCGCTTGCCGCGCCGCAGCACCGCAAGGCGGTCGCCTTCAGCCAAGCCTTGACTGCGGCCACCAGCAATCGTGCATACTGAGCCGGTGAGGTCGAGGATGCTAGATCGCCAGGGATCATCAAGCATCCGCTCGGCGATGGACCCAACGACATTCGAGATCGCTGCCGAAATCGCACGTTCGCTGAGCGTCGAGTCGAATCCCTGCGACGTGCCGACACCCATGACTTTGCCAGTTTTCGACTCTGCCTCACCGCGCCCCTCAGAACTAAAGATGACGATACCGCTCCGCGCGTCTACGACGCGAAGACTGACCGCTGCACGCGCCACCTGCGTCTTCGTCTTGCTAAAGACTCCGGTCTCGCTTGATGTAGCCCGACCAAACTCTGTGACCGAGCCGATCAATTTATAGTCTGCCTGCCCCACGGCAGCCGCGTTGACCTCCTCATCAAAGAGCAAGAACTTCTGACTGGCCGCTAGGCGAGCCGACATGATGTCGGATGCTTGCTTGCCCATGACGTCTTGACCTAAAAGAATACTTTTACCGTAAGTTGTCTCATTCGAGAATCGCTGGATTAACACCTTACGCTTCAAGAACCGCCCAACTGGAGGTGCGAGCACCCCCGAATCCATAGCGATCACATCTGATCGAACCACCTTGGACGGTGCTGACGGAACTGCGCAGCCAAACCCCATAACCGAGGCAAGACCGACAACGGCTAGACGATGGTTGTTCATATCGATAGTCCAAAAGCCCGCAACACCTGTCTACATGCAGCGATTAGAATGATTGGTGATCGGCTTCGTGACCATCTTTGTCCGTCATTTGCCGATTTATTTCACCTCTGATTTCGACAAACGACTACCCACCGACTTCAGGCTTGGGACCAGTAGGTCGGAGGTTCAAATCCTCTCGGCCCAAAGCGCATAGGTCGTTCAAAGTGCAGTCCGGACCATCCGAATCTCACCGCCCCTGAGAACCGCCCCTGCGATAATGCGATAACCCGCAAGCTCGCGCTCCTCAACCGAGGCATTCCGGCCTGATCCACTACCACCAGGCAGCGCCCTCGCCGGTGCCAACTCCGGCACATCACATGGCAACCTCATGGCCCGCAGCACCCTCTCGGCCGTTCGGCTACTTCAGCCACTCTCGCCAGCCTTCGAAGATCATCACCATAGCCAGGGTGTCGAGTTCGCAGTAACGCTTCAGCCCCTGTGCCAGCGCGTCTCGCTCGTAGCCCGACATCTCCGCGAACTGCATCCGAGCGTAGGCTGCCATTGCCGCCCCTCCCTCGCGCAGCTCATCTTCGCCTGTCATTAACCTCTCCTCGCGGGCGAGGTCCGACTCCGGGAACAACGTCGGCAGAAGTTCATAGGGGTCGCGCACTCTGCCGGCTTCGTCGCGCTGAATCCAGGCATGGTCACAGAAGTTGTGGCTGCTGATCCCGCCAGGCGAACCGTAGTTCGGGGCTGAATACTTCGCCTGCAAGTAGTCCGAACTGTTGAGCGCCGCGGGCAGCACCTTCTTGATCGATGTCGATCCGCCCATGGCTGGGTCGAAGTAGTTACGCTTGACTAGGTCCCACTGGTCGATCATGTCACGCGGTGGTGTTGACCAGCCGTTCGTTGTGCTGCTGGTCGGATGACTGACGGACTCAATGAACGCCAACAACTCCGCGCGGTCGGGTTCATCGGATGCCATCAGTTGCGCATGGATCGCTGCGAGGATCGTGTTCTCGTGTGGCGCATAGCGGAAAATGCTTCCGTCGTCGTGGATGAGTTCGTCTCGCAGTGCGCGCACGAACCCGAAGTTCGGAAAGCCCCCAACCGAAGTGTCGAGGTGTTCGCCTGCGTGCTCGATGCGTCCATCTTCATGTGCGACGTGATGCGAGAATTGGAATGCGATCTGTTCGTAGGGTCGTTGCCCTGCATGCAGCGGGATTGCCGGCGCTGCGGTTTCGAAGTCGATGAAGTGCAGTGGGTAAACCCATGACTCCATTTCGCGTCGCAGGCCATCGCGCCGGAGTTCGAACTCGTGAGTGCGCGTGCAGGCTGCGTCGATTTGCAGCCACTGCCGCTCGCTGGTGGTGATCCGATCACCCTGGACACCGTCGAAGTCGACGTCCGACATCTCAAGGTCGATGAGCCTGGCTTTCCCGTCTGTTAGGAAGCGGTTCTTCTTCCGCGACCCTCCGAGTTCGAGAACGGTGGGCGAATGGAAGTGATCTTCCGTCCAGCCGAGGCGGTCGCGCCAGCACTCCTCGAAGCCGCTCTTCTTACCCTGCTGCTTCTCTTCATGGGTTGCACGGAACGAGCAGCCACTGCACTTCGAGCCAATGTCGGTCGGGAGCTTTGTGTCGGCGGCATACGTGTTCGAGAGCTCTCGGACCCAGTCGTGAAAGAGCAGCCCGCCTTCGCTGCCGTAGGTGCCAGCCTCAATGATGTTCTTGGCGATGTCGTCGACAGGCACCTTCGTCAGGATGGGTTGGCGAAGCTCTTCGGGCGTGAGCTGATCCGTGACAGTTACGGATCGTCGCCCGCGTTCGTTCATGTCCAGGCGGAACTTCTGGTGCAGACCCTCGGTCGGGCAAGTGCTGTCCTTGTCCGCGAGCATCAGGAACGCCGTCACTTGGAGCTCTGGGTGGGCCTGTTCCAGGACGTACTTCTGGAACGCAGCGTCCTCAAGGTAGGGGCGCCACGTTGCAGTCGGCTGGTCCTTCTTCGTCAGGAATTGGGATGGGTTGGCGCCTCTGCACGACTTGGACTTGACCTCGATCAGCTCGACTGCGTTGCCGCGCTTGATCAGGATGTCGATACGGATGAACAGGTTCTCGAAGCGGATTGCCGGTTCGAACAGGATGATGTTGTCCTGTTGCAGCAGTTGCTCGGTTCGCTCTAGGGCTTGCTCATGCCCCGTCTCTGTGATGTCGACGCCGCCAGGGTGGTAGAGCTTGGCGAGTTCTCCAACCTGGAATCCGCCTCCGGCCAGGAAGCTCAGGAATGAGTTCTCGTCGCTCTGGTCGGGATAGGTGTTGGCCTTGCCCGTGTAGAACAGCTTCGTCGGGCATACCGAGGCGAGCTTGAAGCGGGACTTGGTTAGGTAGCGGTGCATAGAATTGTGGCGTCTCCTTCCCATTCGTCTGCCGCGACGGATTGGCTGGCGGACAGTTTGCGTAGCTCTTGGGAGCTAAGCTTCGTCGCGTTGAGTCGATGCATCGAGTCCTTGCTCACCCCCGACGATGAGATCCTAGTCGATCGAGTAGATCCGAGTAGGCAGTGTTCGTCGTCGAAGTGTCCGTAGTTTGCACTCGGCGCAGGCATCTTTTCAGCTTGCTCGTCACTGCTGCGTGGAACGCGGAGAGATGAGTTGTGGTGTAAAGACGAAAGCTCAGGACTCGCCCCTGCTTCACGGGAGGGCGCAGCTGAGCGACTACTTAGGAATCACACCCAGCAAACGTCGGCCTGCGGGCACGAGTAGTTGTGCGGGAGTATTCGGTGTCTGTGGGATCCATGCACAGCGTCCAGCTGCGTCGGCTTGGATATCGGTGAACCCCAGTGGGTCCAATCGCCGGCTCGAGACGAACAGAACGCCTGAGCGATAGGCGTCCCCGTTGAATACGAAGGCCGCATCCGCGTGCCCGTCATGATCGATGTCGCCAATACGGACAGCTTGTAGCCCGCCTGTTGGAGTCATCTCCTCGGCGAAGCGGCGGGGTAACTCGAGTAAGAACTCTTGGTCCAATTGCCAGCCGCTGCTTCGCGCGACATACCGGCGTAGCCCTGTGCCCATCTCTTCAGAAATGCCGCTATTAAGCACGATGAGCGCGGTTTCACTGCCGTCCAATGCGCCGAGCAAGACGGCAACAGAAACAGGTGGAGACGCGATCGATTGCGATTCAGATCCCGCTTGCCCGCCCGTCCATAGCGACCAGTAATTCTCATGCTGGCGATCGGTTCCACCTGGTCGTTGCACACCGTGAAGCAGCAGGGTGGCTGGCTCTGCAGCATCCGCGCCCCAAGCATCGGCGACACTCAAAGCACCCCGTGGCCGATCACCTACGCGCTGCCAGATCGTGAGTCCGTTGCTGGCATCTACGACGTCTACCCGGCCGACTTGCTGACGATCGGGGCCAGCCCAGTAGCCGATTGCTGCTGTGGCGACATCCGCAACTCCATCCCCGTTCCAGTCACCACACGGCATGACATTCCAGCCGAACTGGTCGTCGCCTTGAGCCGCATGCGATTGGTATGATGCTGGCGGATACAGCCAGTTGGGCGAAGGGCTCTGCCAAGAGAGTCGCCCAAGCAAGCCGCCGCTCGTAGCACCGCGGAGTACGCTGGAAGGATCGCCAACGATAACGTCGGGCCAGGTCTCATCCGCTGCGTCGCCTACGACTGCAACGCTCAAGCCAAAGGAATTACCATCGACCGTTGCCTCTTTGCGGTCGTGAAGCTGCTCTGGCGAGAGACTGTTTTTGAGAGCAAGCTTTGGCCATGAACGGCGCTGCACTTCCAAGCGTTTGCTGGTTTGATCGCCTACGGTAACAAGCACGTCGACTGCGCCAGCAGGGCCAGGTAGCGGTGCTACGCAGATCGCATTTTGCCCTTTACTCGTCGCGACCGCGCCATGATCCACGACAGCGCCAAAGCGAGGCAGTTGGGCAAGACCTGCTGGAGGCGGTCGCACGGGTGGCAATTGTGCGATGTCACGGGGATCTGCGACGATTGCAAGGCACGGAGGTTCGTCGTTCCAATGGCCGCCAAAGACGCACCCCTCCAAGAACCGGACGCGAGCGGATCCCCAGACGGGCACCCACTTGACGCGCATCCGTGCCTCAATGCGTATTGCCGAGGAGCCTCTTGGGGCGCGGAACTCGTGCCGCTGTCGCAGTTGCCCCCGCGATGTTTTTGGCCATTCCTGTAATGCTGCGCCTTCAAATGCAGCTTTGACCTGCAGCTCGCCCGAACCCGCAACGTCCGTTCGCATGTACACAACTGCGGATTGCATGGGCTCGGGGAAGCGGCACACGGCGGTGACGGTTACCCATTCACCGGAACTCGCCGGAGTCAGAGCGCATCGCGTCTGCATCGCGCCGGAACCGCCCATGCTGGATACCGAAGGTCGACCCATCCAAGTCGCGAAGTCACCGTGCACCTCCAGGTCTGCGGGGCGTGGCGACAGCACTGTGCTCAGCGTTCGCCGATAGCGACCATCGATGTCCGACATGACTCCGGGCAGCAGCTGAATGTCGACTGGTCCAGTGCCTAGCTGCAATGCTTGTTGTTCTTCTCGGCCAAGTCCATCCACGGCGCGAACGATGTGTTTGCCTGGTAGAACTTCGTGAGTCTCCCAATACGGACTCATAACATTCACGCGTAGCACGTCATCGATGTAGACGCGATCCACCGACAAGCCTGGTGCAATTGGGGCGCGACTATGGCCGCTCATGAGCTGAATCGCGGGTTGACCGGGCAAACGAAAGGAGGAGACGGCTTGCGACTCGCTATGCGTCAAAAAGGTCTGCCACTGTGCTCCCATCCCTGGCGTGACATGCAAGATTGTGTCGACGCTGCGGATCTCGGGGCCTTGCAAGCGCACTACGTGGTCGCCATAGGGGAGCCATTGCCTGCTGCCGATAGGCAGCTCACGATCATCCTGCAACACGATGCTTGCCAAGCCGTCGTAGTTGGCGACAAACAGAACTTCACGACCGCGTGGCCACAGCCACCACGCAATCAACAGGCATAGCACCAACAGTCCAGTAGCAGCGCCGAGCGAGCGCTGCCTGTCCCGCAAGAGTCTGGCAAACACCGATGGTACGCGAGCTTTCAAGTCTCCGTGGCCTGCCGCGGCGCGCAGGTCGCTCGCCATTTTCTCAGCGGTGCTGTAACGACTCGCAGGTGAGGGGTCGAGTGCGCGATAGAGAATCGCTTGCACGTCTGCCGGCAGCATCGCGCTTTGTCGCGATGACAACAGAAACGGTCGACGACCGCTGCTGACGACATCTCCGATTAACTCTCGTAGCTCGACTCCGGTGTACGCCCGATAGAGGATTAGCCCCAAGGCATACACATCGGCGCGACGGTCCACCGCGCCTGGGTCGCGGCCAAGCTGTTCGGGCGCCATGTAGGCCAGCGTTCCCATCGCCAGTCCAGATTGGGTGAACGACACGCGGTTGAGGGCGTCTCGCGCCAACCCAAAATCAATCAACACCGGGGCGAGGTCTGGGCCGACCAAGATGTTCGCCGGCTTGACGTCGCGATGCACGACGCCGAGTTGATGGGCGCAGTGCAAGCCATCGGCAACTTCCGACAACATGCGAAGGATCCGTCGCCATAACCTCGGCGACTTCATTCTGTCGCCACCATCTGTGGAGATCTCTCGCGCCATGGCCTGGGCAAGCGGGTGCAGTTCGTGCACCGAACACTCGCGATGAAGCTCGGCGAGCAACTGCTCGAGGTCTAGTCCATCCACCAGGTCCATGACCAAGACTCCAACTTCATCGTCGGTAACTGTGTGCTCTCGATAGCGAACAATCGCAGCATGCTGCAAGTCTCGCAACACACGGCACTCTTGCTCGAAGCGTT
Source organism: uncultured bacterium (assembly GCA_937906475.1). Lineage (GTDB taxonomy): Bacteria > Planctomycetota > UBA1135 > UBA1135 > UBA2386. The sequence goes on along the minus strand of CALCZA010000128.1, from coordinate 991 downwards.
CGCGGGTTGCACCGACAACAGATGGCACCAACTTCACCGCCACGCGCTCGCCGTCCTTGGTCGCCGCATAGGTCACGCCCATGCCACCAGCACCAAGTATGCGTCCAAGAAGGCACCCGAGCATCTCAGTGCCCGAAAGCGAATACAGCCGGTGCCTCCCCACCTGGCGGCCACTTAGCAAATCAGCTAGCGATTCAGCAGGATCACCCGACCCATCGATGCGCTCTTCCCACTGCCGGAGCAGGTCGTCGTTTGCGTCGTCTTCGGATTCTTCGGAGTCACTCACCATCGCTCTTGGATCATCTTGATTGCACGCGCGAGCCGCTGCCGGGCTGCCGCACCAGAGATGCCCAGAGTTGTCGCGATTTTCCCGTGATCGCGTCCCTCGAGGCGAAGCCGCATAACCGTGCGGTAGGGATCCGCCAATTCTTCGACCAGTAGCCGCAACCGTGCTTGGTCTTCGGACGAACTGACGTTGACGCTCGGGGTATCCTGGCTGGCGGCCATGTCTGCGGCGGCATGCGTAGGGTTCAGTTCTTTGAGGCGAACGCGTTGTCGGCGCGCCTGGTAGGCAGCTTTCTGCGCCAGCAGTGAGTGCACAAACGCCAAGAACTCTGGCCAAGTGCCCCCTCGAAAACGGTCCACTTCGTTGACCAACTGCAGCAGACCATCCTGCATCAAGTCCTCGGAATCGATTCCCAGGCGCAAGGGACTGTGTGCGGGCAAGTGCCGTCGTGCCATATGACGAAGTCGCGGTAGCAGTCCCACTAGCAAGTCGGCGACAGAAGCGTCGCGGACGCCACGCAACTCTGCGAGCAATGCCGCCAGGTCCTGTGGGAGGTCAGGCTGTGTCATGAGGGTCCTGCGCGAATTAGAATGCGCCACCCGGGCAACCGTGACAAGGAATCACCGCGAGACAACATCGTGCCGCGGGGCGGGCTTCGGGTGGCCTGAGCCGCACTTTGAATCACCTGAGCCCCGGCGATCGGGT
>CALCZA010000127.1 GCA_937906475.1 uncultured bacterium | reverse complement strand
CACCGCGACCGCCGCCTTGCTCGCCGCCGCGGCCACCGCGACCGCCGCCTTGCTCGCCGCCGCGGCCACCGCGACCGCCGCCTTGCTCACCACCGCCGCCGCCACGGCGACCACCGCCGAACATGCCACCCATGGCTTCCTTCAGGCCGTCGAGAGCCTTCTGGGCTGCTGCCTTGTCGTCACCTTCGAGGGCCTTCTGGAGGTCGGTCGCGCCCTTGGAGAGCTTGTCCGCAATCTCGTCACCCATGCGCTCGCGCATGCGGTCGATCATGCCATTGGCGCTCTCGAGGCTCGTCTTGAGCTCTTCGACCTGCTCCTTGGTCATGTCGGCAACCTTGGTCTCGTTGCGCATCAGACCAAAGATACCGCCGCCGCCACGACGGCCACCGCGTTGACCGCGAGCGCCATCACCGCGAGCGCCATCACCTCGGGCGCCACGCTCCGGGCGAGCACCAGCATCACCTTCACCGCGAGCCGGACGGGCCGACGTCGTGCCGACATTGCCGAGCAGTTTGGCATACTTAGCCTTGAACGCGTCGCGCTCCTTGGACTTGCCGGTGCGATCCAGCAGGCGGAATTGCTGCTTAGCAGCTTCGCCAGCAAGCTTGTGGGTCGGGGCCTTGGCCAGGAACGACGAGTAGAGCGCCATGGCGCCATCGAAGTCGCGCTTGCCCTTCTCAAGGTAGTACGCCTTATAGAAGGTCGCCTCGACCTGCTGGTCTGCGGCGGGGGCTTGGGCAACCAGCGGCAGCGCCAGCGCAAGCAGGGTGGAAGCGATACGGATCTTCATCATGACTCCTGAGGGGTGGAATAGAGTTGGTCGGGGAAAGACCACGACGCGTGGTCCCCACGATAGGTATCTGTAACGCACGGCGGCGCAATTGCCCACGTAACGGATTGGTCCCGATTAGCCCCCCGAAAGACACCTGGGGTCGTCACCTAGCCAAGCCCCTATGAACAAACCCACTAAAACGCCCGTGACAGACACCAGCGCAGCCCCAAATCTCGCCTTGCCGCTGACCAAAAAATCAGCATACCAAGGTCCCCAAACAGCTCCAGAGCAGCAATGCCGCCCGACTCGGTGGCTCATACCAACAGCGCCACCACGAGTTTAGAATCATTCTGCAAAAGGGTTTAGGGCTGGTGGAGCATATCCAACGGCTCCGTCCACAAGCCAGGAACTAAGCCATGGCCGGGAAGCCCTGCAGCGGCGGCATCGTGCCGACAACACTGACGCCGAGATAGCCAGCGCCGTAGATGCGAGGCCAACCGAGTGCCTCGACGCACGCAACCCGTCAGTTGGTCACAATTGCTTAAAAGCGCGATGGGCAGCGCTGACCCAGCCGGCAAGGCCACCCGCCTAGCCCTGCGCGCGCGCTACTTTGCTTGGCGGGCGCGGGCTAGCAGCTCGTCACGCACCATGTCACCAAGCTCGGCGCACTTATGTTCGCCAGTGCGCAGGCTGCGGATCTTGCCGCCCTGCAGCAGGGTGGCGACCGTTGCCTCGAGCTCGACCTTAGCTTCGGGTTGGCCAATGTGGTCCAGCATCAACGCAACCGCGAGGATCGTCGCCAACGGACTGGCAATGCCCTTGCCGGCAATATCCGGCGCCGAGCCGTGGATGCCTTCGAACATCGACACCTTGCCGGGGTGGATGTTCCCGGATGCGGCGATGCCCATGCCGCCAACTAGTTCCGCACCGAGATCGGTGATGATGTCGCCGAACAGGTTGGTCGTGACCCCAACGTCGAAGCGCTCCGGATCCTTGACCATGAACATGCACGCCGCATCGATGTAGGCGTGGTCGGTGTCAATGTCTGGATACTCGGCCTTCACTTCATTGAAGACGCGCGTCCACAGATCTTGCGCACGCAGCGCGTTAGCCTTGTCGACCAGCGTGACCTTCGAACGTTCCCAACCCGGCTTTGGACCGCGAAGCTTTGCGAGTTCGAACGCATAGCGAATGATGCGCTCCGTGCCCTTGCGCGTGTAGAGCATCTGCTGCACCGCGATCTCATCCGGCGTGCCCTTCTTGGTCGTGCCGTGCATGCCGACGTAGGCATCCTCAGTATTCTCGCGGCAAAACATCATATCGATGTCTGCCGGCTGCTTGCCTTTCAACGGGCACAGCGACGCGTCGTAGAGCTTGATCGGGCGCAAATTAACGAACAGGTCGAGCTTGTGGCGCAAGCCCGCAATGATTGCAAACTCGAGCTTGCCGACTTCGATACGTGGATCGCCAACCGCACCGAACACCACCGCGTGCATATCGCGCAGCCGTTCGAAGGCGACGTCCGGCATCATCTCACCGGTCTTCAGGAAGTGCTCGGCGCCGTAAGGCAGCGGCTGGCGTTTGGTCGTAAAACCGTAGATCTGCTCGACGGCGCTCAGCACCTTCAGGGCTTCGTTGACGACTTCGGAACCAATGCCGTCGCCTGGAAGAACGCCAATGTCGTAAACCGTGCTCATTCTGTGGATCTGCTGCTATTGCCAATTGCCGCAAACGAGGCGGCGAAGGGCCTGACCGGCCCGTTCAAGGGCGAACAGTATGGCGATTCTGGGCGGCCGTGCAACGAGCAACCGGTTCCAGCCCCGCGCAGCCACTGCGCAGTCATCCGCGGAGCACTGAGGAGTGCTATTGGTCGTTTCCCGTTGGCAGATCGCCGATCTGGGTCGTAATCCCCTAGCCACAAACAGGAACGCCGACCCGATTGACACTAGACTGACGCCCGCACCCTTAGGCATAGGCCGACCGAACGATTCATGATCCAACGTGTATTCCAGCTGTCCCTGTTAGCCCTTGTGATGACGACCTCCGTGGTCGCACAAGGTGAAGAAGCCAAGTTCAACAAGCGCCAGGCAAAGTCGCTTAACGCGTTCGCCAAGGCGGCGTTCAAGAAGGGTTTCCCGCGCATCGCCAAGGTTGTCTGGATGCAGACGATCAAGCTCTACGAACCGGATAATTCGGATGCGTGGACGGCGACCGGCCATATCAAGAACGGTGCCAGCTGGGTGCTCGACACCAAGCGCCCCTACCCTCGCAAGGACACGGGCAAGGGCTCGGACGGCGAGCCACTTGAAAGCAAATATCGCGCACTACAAAAGTCACTGGCTTCGCAGCACCGCTCGCAAGCCAAGAAGTACGCGAAGGCCGGCCGCAAGGACCGCGAACTGCATCACTGGCAAATGGTGCTGCGCTGGGTCAAGATTGACTCCGAAGCATCCACCGCACTGGAACACAAAGAGATCGGTGGACTCAGTGGCACCGGCTTGGAGAAAACGCTGTTCGATCGCAGCAAGATGATCGAGAAGGCGATCGAAGACCAAGCGGCGCTGGACTACGAGACCGAGACGGTCACCGACATCAAGTGCGACCCGCTAGAGGTCGCGCAAGTCCCCTACATCACCGTCAAGTCCGAGCACTTCATCGTGCACGGCGCTACCGACCAGGAAGAGAACCTCCACAAGTCGCTGAAGTGGGCCGAGCGCACGCTCCGCGTTTGCCAGGTAGCGTTCCCATGGGGCCGCAGTGATGGCCGCTGGCCACTGCAATGGGCCTGCGTCGAAAACAAAGAGGTCTTCCAACAGGTGCTGACGGCCAACAAGGTAGCGGACCTCGCATGGAAGATTGAAAACTCCAGCGGTTCGGCGATCGGCAACACCACGGTCACGACGACCTCCGGTGTCCAGGTGATGTTTGACTCCTGTGTGCGCAACGTCGCTCAGGGCTACGCAGGCTTCTCCTCGACCAGTTTCCGCTCAGGCATCGGCCACACGTTTGTCGGCATGATGTTCAACCAGAACCGACTGTTCGCCGTCGACCGCAAGAAGCAGGAAGGCACCTCGGCGAGTGAAGAAGACCGCGAGTTCACTTCGCCGGACTTCGATGTCTGGAAGACCCTGAGCCTCGAAATGGCGTGGAAGAGCACTGGCGGCATCCCAGCCAACTCGCTGCCGTTCTGCGATGCTTCGGATTTCAGTAACGAGCAGCGCATCAAGGCGTGGTCGTTCACCGACTACATGATGCGCCGCGATCCAATGATGCTGCGCACGATGGATGCGATCTCGGTGCAGATGAAGCAGCGCCGCGCGAAGCAACCGGCGGAGTTCGAAAAGGCCTTCAACGACGAGCACGAGGACGTCACCATCCCGCAACTCGAGAAGGAGTGGGAAGACTTTTGGACCGAAGCGTCGCCAGTCCTGAAGGCGATCCGTAACAACACCCCGCCGGTCAGCGCCATCAGCAAGGGCGTCGACAAGTGGCTGCTCGCGTTTAACGACGCGCGCAAGGCCAAGAACCGGGCCCCGGTGACCTGGTCGGCCAACTTCTCGACGCGCTGCAAGGACCACGCGGAGTATCTGAAGACCAACAAGTCCGAACGCGGCCCAGCGGCTGAGCACACCCAGAAAGTCGACCTCGGCGGCAGTTACTCGACGAGCCTGTTTGCGCAGATGGCAGTCGTAGCAACCGGCGCGAAAGTTTCGGGCGCCGACAAGTTGTTTAAGAAGTGGATCAACATCCCGGGCTATCGCGACCTATTCATCAACCACACTCTGCTGTCAGTCGGCATGTATGTCGAAGGTGACATCCTGGTCATCAATGCAACCAGTGGCATTGGTTCCCCCAAGGATCCGAAGTCGGGTTTCGACTGCTTCCCGCCTCGCAACGACAGCGGTGCGATCTACAACCGCGAAGTCCTCGTCTCAGACCTCGGTCCGGAAGCAGCGGCACTGCTGGCGAAGAACGGACGTGCCGGCCAGAAGAACATTGGCTTCCCGCTTACCTTGCACTTCGGCAGCAACGGTGGCGTCGCGGGCCGCGGCAGCATGAACTGCAACGTGCAGGACAAAGATGGTAACAAGATCGAAGGCGTCATCGTCTACGACGACGGTGAGATCCGCACGACGACGGCGCCGGGCATGGTCACGTTCTGGCCGCTCGAGCCGCTGCCGAAGGGCAAGATCCAGTTCGCCTGGAGCATGACGCGCGGTGGCGAAGTCACCACGATGCGCGGTGGGTTCTCGGCCAAGTAGGCCAAGACCAGAGCAGCACCGGCACAACAGAGCAACGGTGGATGATCATCCACCACGCTCCGCCAGCAGGCGACTACCAGAACAGCCGCTTGGCGCGCACCGTGATCACTAGCACTTCGTTACCCCGCGCGACCCAGGCCTTGTACTCGGCGGCAAACTTGTAGTGATCCTTGCCCTTGGTCTTGCCGATCAAGCGATCACTGAAGATGTCGCGCAGTTCGGTCGCCGAATCGATCGCCTCTAGCACCGGCCGGTCATCAGTCGCGTTACGGAACTCAATTGCCAGCAACAAGTCGCCGGGCTGCATGTCCGAGTTGCCCTGGTCTTGCGCAAACACCCGCTCGATCACAACCGCCTGCTCCGGGATTGCGCGCGGCGCGCCGGCATTATCACCGGTGAACGCACGGTGCAACGCGATCGCCGCGAGACGCAAGCGATCCGGATCCTCGGCATACTGCAGGTCGCGCACAACCATGCCCGACTGTTTGATGATGCCCCAAACTTCGGGAGCCATCGGCTTGATAGTCAGCGACTTCTTCTGGCCAGCGCGATCGACCTCCAACGGCAACTCGGTGCCCGCAGTCTGCAACGCCAGGGTCTTGGCGAAGCCTGGGCTCCACGTGATCGCCGTGCCAGCAAACGAAGCGATGCGGTCGCCTGACTGCACACCAGCCAAAGCCGCAGGACCACGTTCGTCGACATCCATGACGACCACCTTGCCTTCGTCATCGAGCAGGCGCATGCCGAGATCGGCACTGCGCAACTTGTAGGCGCGCATCAACAAACCGGTGAGTTGGTTGCGAACATGGTCGACGGCGATCGAGTAGCCGACGTTGTTGAAGGTGCCACCACCGGCGCTGTTGATGCCTACCAGACGACCATTCATGTCGAGCAGGGCACCACCGCTGTTGCCGCCATTGATCGCAGCATCAGTTTCAATCACGTGTTTCAGCTTGTTGAAGCGACCCTTGACCCGAATGCCCTGCCCCTTCGCGGAAACTACACCGTAGGTGATCGTATTGGCACGGCCGTGCGGGTTGCCAATCGCGGCGACCGACTCACCAATGCCGAGGTTCTCCGAGTTGCCCAACTCGACGGCGTAGACTTCTTCGCCTTCTTCGAGCACCAACTGCAATAGCGACAGGTCGTCTTCGCGCGAGATGCTGAGAACGCGCACTTCGTATTCTTTGCCACCGAAGACGCGCGCGGTGATGCGGTGCCGTTCGTTGCTCGATCCGTCCGGGTTGACGCCGGAGTCGACGACATGCCAGTTGCTGACTGCCAGGCCGGAGCGATCGATGATCACGCCGGACCCCAAACTCATCGGCATCCACCGTGGCTCGGGCGGGAATGGATCATCTGGATCGGCCTCCGCAATGTTGCGGGCCACGTAGATGTTGAGCATCGCGCCACTGGTCGTTTTGACCATGTCGCGCAACGCCGCTTTGCGAGCCTGTTGCTGCGCTACCGACGCCGCGACCGGCGTCATGATGCTATCTGCGAGGTCGGCTTCTTCCTCGAGCACGCCGCGGAACACCTTGCGCACTTGGCGAATGCCGAGGAACGTCGACAGGTTGGATTCCTTCGTCGTCACTTCGCCGCGCGTTCGAAAAGCCCGCGCGATCGGGTCCTCTCGACCAGCATCGCAGATGCCGATCACACGACCGGCAGCATCGATCACCGCACCACCACCGTTTTGGTTGCCGAGGTTGGCATCCGCCTGGATGCGGCCACCTTCGCGCGCGCGCATCGCCGAGATGACGCCGCCCGACACGAGCAGTTCGGTGCCAAGTGGCCGGGCGACAGCCAGCATCGCCTCGCCGAGATCTACATCGTCATCCGACGCACACTCTGCCGGTTGCAACGGCATGCCCTTCAGATCGACCTGAAGCAACGCCAGGTTGCTGGCGCGACTCTGCTTAACGACCTCGGCGGCAAACAGTTTGCCGCCGATCTTGACCTGCAAGTCGCCGTCACCGCGACAAACATGCGCATTGCAAACAACGAGACCGCTCTTGGTTAGCACGACACCCGAGCCGATTCGATCATGTCGCTGCACGCAGCCAGGATCCTTGGGGCCGAGCTTGGGCCATCCACCTGCCTCGCTGCAGACTCCAACGATCGACGGCGCGACCTTCGCGACGGCGGTGGCGAAGCGGTGCCTTACCCGTTGCGGCGTCTTCTGCAGAGTTGCGTTGCTGGCCTTGGCGAACGGCTTCGCCAGCGCCGCGCGAATGCGACCAACCGGCACCACTACGCCGAAGCTTGGCTTCTGCAGGTCTTCGAGCTTCGCATCGCGAACGTCACGCTTGACGTGCTCCGTTGCGAACAGACCCAGGAAACATCCGTCGGCGCCAAACACGGCTCCCCCATCGCAACGTTCATCGTTGCGAGAGTCGGTCAAGAACACCTCGCTCTTCTCGAACGACTTACCATCGAGAGTGGTCGACGACAGTGCGTTGCTGGCGACGCCGGCGAACGCCAACATGTCCTTGCCCTCGGGTCGCGAGACCACCAACACCGGCTCGCCAGTATCGGGACGATCGCTGCCGAACTTCGCCACCTGCAGGCCATCCGCTGGCGGTGCGACTTTCAGCAGCACCAAGCCCGAGGCAGCGTCGTGGAACACGACTTTGGCGTCGAGTTCGGTGTTGCCAGCATCATTGAGCTGCACGAACAACCGCTTGTCGGTGGCACCTTCCAGCTCCTTAACCAGGTGATGAAACGTCAACACCAAGCCCGAGGCGTCAACGACGATGCCGGTGCTGGGCCGCTTAATCAGGAACTTGTCGCGCTCCCCATCGACTTCGATGGCCACGAACACGACGGCTGCCTGGACCTGTTCAAAGGTCGTCGTCGTCCAGGTCGGAACCGCGCGCTCGGTCGGCGGGGCCAGCAGGGACTTGTTGACGACGCCCTGGGCGTAGGCGGTGTTTGCTGCGAGGGTCAGCAGCGAGAGCAAGAACAGATGCGGACGCATATCCGCGCAGCCTACCGCCCAGCAGGTCAATGCGGCAAAGGTCACTTGCCTGATGGCGCCTACAGCTACTTGCCGGTCTGCGCCGCGTTCAGTTCTGCGCGCTTGAGCGCAAGCTCCAGCATGCGCTTCTGATGCTTCAGGTAGTACTCGGCGTTCTCCTTAATCATCTTCATCGTGTTGGCCTCGTTCTCCTCGTGGCCCTGGAAGTTCGCGCCAGCGAAGATCTTGCCCATGTAGGTCTTCGACTGCTTGCCGAGGGCCTTGAACGCCGGGTTGACCTTCTTGAACGAGTCGAACGCCACGGTCAGGCTCTTAACGCCCTTGCGGGCCTTGGTGCCGCCCACCGGCTGGAACGCAGCAAATAGCGCAATCGTCTTATCAATAGACTGCATGGTCTTCAGGATCTTCTCCGGCGGCGCCTCCGACAACGGCGGCTTGGTCTGCAACGGCCCCATGGCGCGTTTGCCCTTACAACCGGTGCAGGTGAAGCCACCCTTGCCGCGGCAAGCGGGGCAGCTACTCCAGCGCTTAGCGCTGCCAACCTTGAGCTTGCCACTGCCCGAACACACCGTGCACACCCACGTGCCGGCGCCGACGCAACCAGCACACGGCACGACCTTGAGCGGATCTGGAAGCGCGCCCTCGCCGATGCAGATCCGGCACGTCGTGAGCAGCTTGGCCTTGTCCTTGCGCTGGCACTCCGGACAGTCTTTGGCGTCCTTGCTAAAGCGCTCGCAAGTAACGCACTTCGACTTGCCGACGCCCTTGCACAGCGGACACTTCTGCCCCTTCCATTCGACCCACTGGTGCAACCCGTTCTCGTCGGGCGCCGTCGCGCGCTCGGTCTTCTGCGGGTGCTTCAAGCGCGGGCCTTGCGCGGATAGCTCTGCGGTCAACGTCGCGGATCCGGCGACGAGCAAGGAGAACAACAACAGGAGGGTCTTGATTGATCGCATCGGCTTATCCAAAAGTTCGCCTGCGACGATACCGCAAGGCACACAGAACCAGCAAACGGCTCGACGTAGGATGTGTGCAATCCCGCCTAGAACTAACGATTCGCCGCCTATCGCCGGGAAAAATGCAGGCCCGATCAGGTCAAATCGATGGCGGAAACTGTGCCATTGCCGGGCAATCCACGCGCATGCCCCCACGCGGCCAGCGTCGCGCCCGCAATCGTCTCACGGCTACGCTGCGTCTTTTCCTGATCGCCGGCGACTAGTCGACGACCACTTGGGGATCTTTCGCCTCGGCTTCGCCCTCGCCTTCGCCTTCGACTTCGCCACCGGTCTTGATCCGCATACGCCGATTCTGGCGACGCAGACGATCATTGCTCTGCTGCAGGCGGGACGTTTCATCGAGTAACCAACGAAGGTCTTCGGCGGAAACGGATAGGTCCCCCGCGCCATCTTTGAGTAGGCGGCGGAGATTCTTGCGGCGGGCGTCGTCCTGCTTGGTCATCGGACGAACAAGCTTGCCCGACGACACGCGCGACGCAAGGCACCCACAAAAGAATGCCTTACGGCCTAGAAGACCTGACCAGTGGCGCGACTGAGATCTTCGTCGCACAGCCTGACCGGGTCGCCCGTAACCCTCACCAGGAATAGGAGGCGCCGACACTCCTCGATCGCAGCCAGCGCTTCTGGGAGCGATCAACCGTTCTCGCGAGCCAGCCGTCGTCAGAACAATCGCGCGGCACCTGCTTCATCAATCTCAAAGACGGCAAGGCGACACCACAGCGATTGACTCTCCGTCACGGCATTCACCACAGACCAAACGGCGGATTGCCGTGGCGACAGGATTCAGGGCCTCAGGATTCAGGGCGCAGGTCGCCCGGAGTATTCTCGGGAGATCCCTGTTCGTGAAGTTTCTCATCGCGAATCTCTTGCCCCGGTTCTTCGCCAGCTGGTGACAGGTCGCGCGCATACAAGGCGCGCACCAAATACAAACCGCGCGCCGGGGCCGTCGCCCCCGCTAATCGTCGACTGCGCCCTTCGAGCACTTCCTTCACCCATTCGGGCGGACGGTTGCCATAGCCGACTTGCAGTAACGTGCCGACCAGGTTGCGAACCATGTTGTAGAGGAACCCACTGCCTTGCACGACGAAGTCAAATCCGTCACGCCGCTCGATCACGTGCACGCGTTGCAACGTGCGCACCGAACCGCGTAAACGCGAGTAGCCAGGGTTGGTCGCAAACGACGTGAAGTCATGCTTGCCGACGAGACACTGCGCGGCTTGGCGCACCGCTGCGACATCGACGTCTTGCCGAACCCAGTGGAAGTACGAACGGCCGATCGCTGGCCTCACAGGACTGTAGACGACGCGATACAGGTAGCGCTTGCCACGCGAATGGAAACGCGCGTGGAACCCATCTGGAGCGAGGCGAACCGCGCGCACCGAGATGTCTTCGGGCAAGTTCGAGTTGAGCGCGATCTGCAACCGGTTACCCGGGAAGCTGCGCGGCAACACCAAGTGCGCGCCCTGCGCAAACGCGTGCACGCCGGTATCGGTACGACCCGCGCCTTCGACATGCACGCCGGCACAACCGATCCGCCCGCACGCCTTCTTGAGCTCTTCCTGGATCGTGCGCACCCCCACTTGCTGTTGCCAGCCGTGGTAGCGGGTGCCGTCGTAGGCGATCGTTAGTAAGTAGGTCGGCAAGGTGCCGACCATATTGCGTTAGCCGCGCAAGAACAGCCAGCTGAACAATGCGCTGACCAGCGTCGCCGCAGCGATGATGCCGGCCATGACGGGATTGCCCTGCATGACCCAGAGCCACGCCCCAGCCGTACCGCCACCAGCGCACAAGACCACCGGCACAACCGCGGCGAGAGCAGGGAAGCGCCGCAGGCTAGGCAGCGGCTTGCTCTTGGCCTTCGGCTGACCCGCCAATGCCAACGGTCGCCCCGGAGCGCTCTCCGAGTAGCTCGCGGCGGGCCGGCGCGGCCGTACTTCACGGCGTTTGCGCGGCTCAGCGCTTGGGTCAGTGGACCCGATCTCGAGCGATGGCATCGGCATCGCATGCGCCGCAATCGCGTCGCATGCCTGTGGCTCTGCCTCGCGAACTGACGGCGGTTCCAGTGCCGACTGAATACCGAACGTGTCCAATTCGGACGCCATCGGCTGCTCGACCAAGTGATCCATGGTCCCGGCCGGCGACATCTCGCCCATTAGCTCGGGGATCTCGTTGAATGTGCCTTCGCCGAGGATTTTGGCGCCGAACTCAGCTGCTTCGCCGGTGTTCGGAGACGCACCCGGCAGCAAGCCGCCAACGTCTTCATCCAACAACGACCAGCTAGAGTCCGCTGGCGGTGCCTGCTTGACCGATTCTCCCTCGGCAAACAACAGGTCATCAGTATCCGGTGGCGAGCCACCGGCTTGGTTCTGCTTATTGGAATCGAGGCGAACTTCGCCCCACGCAAACGGATCGTATCGCGTCATAACGGGCCCTAAAACTTCCTGCGCAGGTAACTCGAGGAGATGGCAAGCTCACGGCGGTATTTCGCAACCGTTCGACGTGCCACTTGCACGCCCCGCTCCTGAAGCGCGCTCACCAAATCGTCATCCGACATCGGACTCTGCTTATTCTCTGCGGCGACGAGATCCACGATCTGCTGGCCGACGGCCATGCGTCCTTGTCCCGCGGATGGTGCCGCATCGATGCGCCCCCCATCGAAGAAGTCGCGCAAGGCAAACACGCCGCGATCGGTCTGAATGTACTTGCCGGCAATCGTGCGACTAACCGTCGATGTATGCATTTCAAGCTCATCCGCGATCTGGCTCATGCGCAGCGGCCGAAGGCCCGTGCACCCCGATTCCATGAACGCGAACTGCTGTTGCATCACAGCGGTCACAACCCGCGTCAACGTCGCCTTGCGCTGGTTGATCGCTTCGATGAGATCCTTGGCCGAACGCAGCTTGGGCCGCAGGTAGTCGCGGACCTCGCGCTCGGTGCGGCGGTCGCCAGCGAGCGCCGCGTATTCGGCGTTGACCTGTAGGTCCGGCAGCGACTCGTCATCGAGCGCGACGCGCACTGCACCATCTTGCAACCACACGAACGCGTCGGGTTGCACGGGCAGATTCTCCGCTTCGCCAAAGTCTGCGGCTGGGCGCGGGTTCAACGAGCTGACTCGCTGCATCAACTCTTGCAGTTCGTCGACCGACAGGAGCAATGAACGGGCCACATCCGGAAGCTTGTTGCGGCTGAGTTCTTTAAGGTGCACGCGCAGCAATTGCTCGATCAACTGTAGGTCCGGATCATTCGCGGCCTGCAGCAGCATCGCGTCGATCGCATTCTGCGCACCGATGCCACGCGGTTCCAACAACTGCAGCACGCAACGCGACTCGCAGATCAACTCGTCATCGAGATCGAGTTCGCTCGCAAGTTCTTCTGTGCTAGCTGCCAGCAGACCGCGCTCGTCAAGTCGCTCGGCCAGCAGCACCACCACGTCGGCGATCAAGCCGGGCACGTTGCGGAACGCCAACTGCTCGCGAATGAAGTCGAGCAACGACCCGGAACGCGCCGGCACGTTGGCCAAGAAACCCATCTTCTTGTCTTCACCACCGTCGCTGGCACGCTGCACTTCTTCCCAGCCGGAGTCCTCACGCTCCGCGGTTGGCATCTCCGGTGCTTCCGGGGCATCGACTTCGGAGCGCAGCAGTTCAAGCGTTTCGTTCTGCTGAAGCTCGACATCGAGGTACGTAACTAGATCACTCGTAGCAAGTTGCAGGATCTCAATCGACTGCAGCATCTGCGGCAACAGCGCTAGGCGTTGCTCTTGTCGTTGGCCGAGTTTCAGGTCGAGGCTCATAGGTGAGGTCCACCAGTGATTTCGACCACAACCGCCTAAACCTTAAGTACTTGGCATAGGCCGTCCAAGAATGCGGCACTGCCAACGAACCGCCGATCACACCGAACCGATCGAGGCCTGAGCAGCATCGATCAAATGCCAAAGCAACGTCTAGCTACGTCGACGGCGTGGCTTCGGGCGCGATTCGGGATTGGCCGCGAGCGGGTCTTCGGGCCAACTGTGGCGCGGGTAGCGGCGACTCAGTTCTTTGCGAACCTGCGGGTAAACGTTCTTCCAGAAGCTCGCAAGGTCAGTCGTCACCTGCACCGGCCGACTATTCGGCGCGAGCAGTTGCAAGACCACGGGCACCCGGCCGCCTGCCAAACGTGCGACCTCGGGCAGGCCAAAGAACTCCTGCAACCTTGCGGCGACCGTCGGTCCGGCTTCAGCCGAGTAGTCAACCACGGCGGCGCGACCCGTTGGCAACTCGATGCGATCCGGCGCCGCTTGCTTGAGCGTTCGCTGCTGTTGCTGGGTCATCTGCGCGAGCACTAGTTCTTTGACGCGGGCGTCGCGCAACGACTTCAGGTCCGTTCCGGAGAGCATGTCGATTGACGCCGTCGCGACGGTGACATCATCGATGGTCGGCCATTCGACTTCGGGCATGCGTTCGACCAGCCACTGCATACGTGCCATTAGGCGACGTAGGTCCTTCTGTTCGCCAAGCCATCGCCACGGATCACTGGCCAGCACCGGCAGCAACAATTCGCGCGCGCGCGCGCCGGTCACTTCGCCACCGCGTGCCGAGCGCAACGGCAAGTCGAGATAGCGATGCTGACGCACAGCAATGACGCGGCCCGCTGATTCATCGAGTTGCGCATCGATCACGATGGTTAACGCGCTGGCCGCAACCGCTTCAAGATCCTGCATCGTCAACGCCGCCGTCAGCACAGCCTGCGAGCGTTGCTGGCGACCGCTCTCGTGCAATCGCAGCGCTAAAATCAACTCTTCACCATCGGCCGCGGCCGGCAAGGTAATCCCGCGACCGCCAACCATCGTGCCAGTGCGCACTTCGTTGCCTGACACCGGCGCCGTTCGCCGCACCACACGATCGGGAAACCCTCGCAGCAGACAACGATTGAGATTAGTCGTGTCGCGCGAACGTTCGTCGCTGCGACCACCGCGCGGCAACAGACGGTTGCGATTCTGCTGCAAGCCACGAGCGGCGCCCGGGTGCGAACCAAACTCGCGGCACAAGCTTTCAGGGAAACTGCGTTGCTCCGCCAACAAGAACGCCTCGACCGCTTCGTGAAGGTCGGCACCACGTTCGACACCACGCTCGAAACTCGCGCCGCGGTGGCCGCCGCCGCGCCCGAGTTGTTCGGCATCACTCAGTAACGTTGCTGCCGTCGCCGCCGCGTGGGCACAGCCAAGTTCGCGACCTTCAAGCACGACTGCGCCAAGTCGTGGATGCAGTGGCATCTGCAGCAACCTCGAACCGAATGCGGTCATTGTGCCCTTCTTGGCATCGATCGCACCGAGTCGCTCAAGCAACTGGTCAGCACCGCGCAACGCATCGCGCGGCGGCGATTCAAACCAACCGAAGTCGACCGGATCGCGACCGGCGAACGCGCGCACCGACAACGCCGGACCACACAGGTCGACACGCTGCACGTCCGGCAACGAATGGGGTCGCATGCCACGTTCTTCCGCAGCAGTCCACAAACGATAGCAACGTCCTGGCCCTGTTCGTCCCGCACGTCCGGCCCGCTGCGTTGCTGAGGCAAGGCTGATGCGTGTCTTTTCCAACACGTCGACACCGCGGCCGCGATCAAACCGCAACTCGCGCGCGAGTCCAGAATCGATCACGGCGGTAACACCAGCAATCGTCAAGGAACTCTCTGCGACGTTGGTCGACAATACGACCTTGCGGCCATCCTGCGGTCGAATAGCACGCGTCTGCTCCTTGAGGTCGAGGCGGCCGTGCAGCGGCAAAACCTCGATTCCAAGCCGATTGCGCAGGTTGGCGAGCGCTCCCTGCGCGCGAGAGATCTCGCCAACGCCAGGCAAGAACACCAACACATCGCCGTCGGTATCGATGAGCGCCTGTTCCACAGCTCCACGCACCAATACTTCGAGATCGTCATTCGATGCGCGCGGCATGTACTGCACATCAACGGGATAAAGACGCCCGTCGGCCTCGATGACTTCGGCTCCCTGCAAGTAGTTCTGCAACGGCACAGGGTCGAGCGTCGCAGACATCACGCACAGCAGCAGGTCTTCGCGAACGGTCGTGCGCGTTTCGTTGAGCATCGCCAACGCGAGATCGCCTTCGAGGTGCCGTTCATGGAATTCATCGAGGCACACCGCGGCCACGCCCTCCAAGAACGGATCCTGCACCATCTGCCGAACCAACACGCCTTCGGTGACGAAGCGTAGACGAGTCGTCTTGCTGATGCGTGAATCGCCGCGCACCTGGTAACCGACGAGCCCGCCGAGTTCACAGCCCATTTCTTGCGCTACGCGCTGCGCCGCCGCGCGCGCCGCCAAACGACGCGGTTCGAGCACGACCACCTCACCACCGTCAGGCAGCGTTTCGAGCACAGCTGGCGGCACGCGGGTCGTCTTGCCAGAACCTGGCGGCGCCATCAACAACACCGTCTTCGATCGTGACAGCGCTGCGATCACCTCGGGCAGCGACTCATCGATCGGAAGCGGTTCGATTGTCACAGGACCGGACTCACAACAGCGGTCGCCGTCCTTCAACCGCATCCGAGAGGATCGACGAACTGACTTGCGCGATCGACGAGCCAGCCGGTAGGCCACGGGCCAATCGCGTCAACCGAGCGCCCGACTTCTGCAGCTTTTCCGCGAGCATCATAGCCGTGCCTTCGCCTTCGAGATCTGGATTGGTCGCCAGACACACTTCAACGAACTCGCCCTCGTCGACGCGCTGTAGCAACTGGGAGATTGTCAGATCTTCTGGACGAATGCCCTCGACCTGCGACAACCGACCTTGCAGCACGTGGTAAACACCGCGGTAGCCAATGTCTTCGAACCGCGCGACTTCCCGCGGGTCCTCGACGACGAGCATCATGCTGCGATCACGCGTCTCGTCGGCGCAGACACTGCACGGGTTTGAAGCGTCGAGCTGAAAGCACACCGAACAGTTCTTGACCGCCTTGCGCACCTCTTCAATGGCAGCCGCGAGTTCCATTGCTTCCTGCTGATCGACGCGCAGCAAATGGAACGCGAGACGTTCCGCCGTCTTCGGCCCGATTCCAGGGAGTCGGTTGAGCCGTTCGATCAGGTTCTCGATCGTGCGATCGCGTGTGGCCATACAGAACGGCTCGATTCGTCGTCGATTAGAAACCCAAACCGGGCAGGTTCATACCGCCGGTAACCTTGCTGGTCTCACTGTCGCGCAGCTCCTTCGCGGCAGCAAGCGCCTGACGGACCGCGGTCGTGACCAGGTCCTCCAGCGTCTCAACATCGTCGGGATCGACCGCAGCCTTGTCGATCTTGACCGACTGCAGTTCCTGGTTGCCGTTGACGTAAGCCATCACGACACCGCCACCCGACGAGCCTTCGAGGGTGCGTTCGCTCAACGATCGCACCGTGTCCTGCATGCGTCGTTGCATGTCCTGCGCCTGCTTGAGCAGGCTCTGCATGTCACCAAATCCGGATGCCATAGATTTCACCTCCGCTGCAGCGCATTTTGCCTCATTGCCCGTCGCACCGCCACGTTGGGGTCCGAAACGGAACTGATATACTGACCTAACTCTAGTCGAAACACAGTGTAAACGCATTACACAGACCGAAGACTAGGCTCTTGGCCGTAATCCCGCTATGATGTTTCGCCCTCTGTTTGCAACAGCATGCTGGCCAATAGAGGCTGTCTCCCCCCCTGTTCCACAGCTTGGACAGGGCTGGAGGCAGGACTTCGAACGCTATGCCGAAAAACATCCAATTCGATCCCCGCAAGTTCACGGTCTACACCGAGAAGAACATCGAGAAGATCCCTCAACTCGATCGCTTCAGTGCAGACCAAGTGCTAGGCATGAAGGCCGTTGCGCAGGTTCTACCATTCCGAGTCAACGACTATGTGATCGACGAGTTGATCGATTGGGACCGCGTACCTGACGACCCAATGTTCCAACTGACCTTCCCGCAAGCAGGCATGCTCAAGGAAGGCGAACTGGACAAAATGAAGGCCCTGCTCAAGCAAGGCGCGGAGCGCACCGTCATCAAGTCGGAAGCGCGTCGCATCCAGTTGAGCCTGAACCCGCACCCCGCCGGTCAGAAGGAGATCAACGTGCCCAACCTCGACGGCGTCACCGTCGCAGGCATGCAGCACAAGTATCGTGAGACGGTGCTGTTCTTCCCGTCGCCTGGCCAGGTGTGCCACACCTACTGCACCTACTGCTTCCGCTGGCCTCAGTTCGTCGGTCTCGACGACATGAAGTTCGCCGCCAAGGAAGCCGACGGCATGGTCGAGTACCTAAAGAGGCACCCGGAGGTCAACAGCGTGTTGTTCACCGGTGGCGATCCAATGGTCATGAAGACCAAGGTGCTGCGCCGCTACATCGAACCGCTGCTGCAAGCCGAGCTCGATCACATCGTCAGCATCCGCATCGGCACCAAGGCGTTGGCCTACTGGCCGCAACGCTTCGTCAGCGATGACGACAGCGATGACCTGATGGCGCTGGTTGACGAAGTCAACACCGCCGGTCGCAACTTGGCGATCATGGCGCACTACAGCCACCCAGTCGAACTGTGGACCAAGGCTGGCCAAGCCGCGATCTCGCGTCTGCGCAATGCGGGCGCGACCATCCGTTGCCAAGCACCGTTGATCCGTCACGTTAACGACAACCCCGAAATCTGGTCGAGCATGTGGAAGGCCCAAGAGACCCTTGGCCTGATCCCCTACTACATGTTTGTCGAGCGCGACACCGGTCCTCGTCACTACTTCGAAGTGCCGCTAGCTCGCGCCTACAGCATCTTCAGCGACGCCTACAAGCGCGTCTCCGGCTTGGCGCGCACCGTGCGTGGCCCATCGATGTCCGCCACGCCTGGCAAGGTGCTGGTCGACGGCGTCACCGAGATCAACGGCGAGAAGGTGTTCGTGCTGAAGTTCATCCAAGGCCGCAACCCGGAATGGGCTGGCCAGTTGTTCTTCGCGAAGTATGACGAGTCCGCGCGCTGGCTCGACGAGCTAACCCCCGCCCTCGGCCAATCCTGGCCATGGATGGATGAACTCGAGACCATGAAGCAAACTGGCTGGACCGGTGACTGGGGCACGGAGTCGCACATTCAGAAGAGTGCCTCCGAATGCGGCCACGTGACGTTCCAGCGGCTGTAACGGCTGGGAAGGACGCGCTGCACTAGCAAATCACGTCGTCACGGCAATCGCTTACGAGCCGAAGGCGACGAGATGAGCTAGGCACCATTGCCCAGTTCGCATTGCCCAGTTCGCATTGCCTCACAATGCTCTGGGCATGCAATCCGCCCCACCAACGCCCAATCGGCACGGTGTAAACGCCACTGCCGACGGCAAGGCGGACGCTGCCTTGTGGTTAGCCGCCAGCAACACCACGGGCGTCACTGGCGATTAGTTGGCAGCCTGAAGCGAGTGACTACTCTCCCGACGATTGGCCAGGATCGACAGCTTCCTCGTCGGGCGCAGATGGTGCCGGCTTCTGGATGCGATCCGGCGGGTTCACCTGCACGACGCGGCCGCCAAACTTCTTCATGACGGTTTGCGCCTTCTCGCCTGGCTTGGCCACCGGTTTGGCCGGCGTTTTGTCGCCACCCGAGGCATCCGTACTGCTGCCGTCAGCTCCGCCAATTCGGATCTCAACCGTTACCTCGCGGCCCGCGGCATCACGAACCGCCTGCTTCATTTCCTGTTCGATAACCGAAGACTTCAGGCGATCGATATGCATCTTGCGCTCGGTCTCGAGCGTCACCACAACCTTGCCTTGCTCACTTGGACCTTCGACGCGACACAGCTCCAACGTTGCCTGCAACATCTTGCGGCTCTCGAGCAGCACCATCGCGCGCGACTTCAACTCCTTAGCGTTGGCAACGGGGCCGACTGGCCGCGCGACGGGTGCCTTTGGTGGAGTTTGCACAGCTGTTCTTGCCCCACCACCACCGGCCTGCGGACGTCCCGGCGGCGGTTGCCGGCCACCGCCCAGGCTTGGCGCCGGAGCTTGCGGCGCGAAACCTCCAGAACGAACCTCTGCCAACAGGTCGGAAAGCGTCGCCATCGAGCCAGCTTGCGCCATGCGAATCAGGGCGACTTCCAATACCGCACTTCGGTCTTCGAGGCGACGTAGGCGATCGCGGCCAAGCAAGCCGGCACCGATCATTGCATCGAGGCGCGCCGTGTCCGCATCCTTGGCAATGGCTTGCACTTGCTCGCGCATCGAGCCAGTCAGCGATACCAGCACCGAGTCAGCACCATCAACCTTGAGCAACATCACCCACCGCAGCATGTCGACGATCTCGCCGAGCGCTTCGCGTTCGTCGGTGCCGTGCTGCTGCAAGTCGTTGGCGAAGTGCAGGCCGCGCTTCGCATCGCCGGCCATCAGTGCCGCGACGACATCGACGACGGCATCGGTGCCAAGCCGTGACGTCAGGGTGCGATAAGCAGCAAGGTCAAACTTGTCGCCCATGTCACGTGCCAACGGCAAGACCCGCTCCAACGCGGTCTCGGCATCACGCACGCCACCGCGCACCGATCCGGCGATCTCAGCTAACACCTCATCGGGCACCGTCACACCGTCTTGTTCGGCGATCATGCGCAGACGCTTCTGCAGGTCTTCTTCGCCGACGCGCTTGAACAGCAGCACCTGGCAGCGCGATCGGATCGTATCCGGCAAGCGATGCAGTTCGGTCGTCGCCAAGATGAACACGACCTTTGGTGGCGGTTCTTCGAGCGTCTTCAAGAACGCATTGAAGGCCGCCTTCGACATCATGTGCGCTTCGTCGAGAATCACGACGCGGTAGCGCGACTGCATCGTCGCGAACGACACGCTCTCGCGCAGCCTTCGCACATCGTCGACACCGTTGTTCGACGCCGCATCGACCTCGATCACATCTGGATTGCTGCCAGCGAGAATCGACACGCAAGACTCACACGTACCACACGGCTCGGGCGTCGGGCCTTTGTCGCAATTGAGGCAGCGCGCCAGGATGCGGGCCGAAGTGGTCTTACCAACCCCACGACTACCGGAGAATACAAACGAGTGCGGCACGCGCCCTTGCTCGAGGGCCGAGCGCAACGACCGCAAGACTTCGTCCTGGCCGACCAGTTCGCTAAAGGTCTGCGGCCGGAACCGGCGCGCGACAACCTGATAGGCTTCGCGTGCGTTTGAGTCGCCGTCGTTCGGTGCTGCATCCATGCCGGTCATGCCAAAAGCATGCCGGATCGCTGCGAGCAGGGGAAGGCCAGCACCGGCAACGGCGACTAGAAGAAGCCGATCGTCGCTAGCCACCCGTTCGAGGCGCTGGCGTGCTCGGAATCCGGATGCTCGGCTCAGCCAGGCCATTAAGTAGCACGTCCAAATCAAGAACGTCGCCACTGGTGAGAAATGAGCAACCGCTGAAGCGCTACGGCAGCAGCGCCGAACGCATGGCCGACGAACTGGGAGGGCCGGGGCCGATAATCACTGCCTCGCCACAGGGAACTCAGCGGCTCCAAAGCCAGTGCCAAGCTTGAGGCCAACTCGTGCTGCGCCCCGGCGCGACGAAATGGCAATGGGCAACCCGCGCTGCGGCGAAAATGCCGGCCGTGATGGGGATTTGAACCCAGACTAGTGAGTTCGAAACAATCGACGTGAGCCTGGGCCCACAGGCGGTCGTTTTGGCCGAGGCAAAGAGCTTCTTAGTCGCCAACACTGCCACTAGGCCTGACCAGCCTAGAAAGTCACGCCGGATGTTGCTCACTCTCTCGGTGCACCATTGCCTCGGGCCCAAACCGCCGCTACCGTGCCCGTCCCCATTCCCGCCCAGGCACCATTTGGTGAGCAAGCGGGGAGCCAAGTGTGGAGGGGTGACCGAGCGGCTTAAGGAGCTCGCTTGGAAAGCGAGTGAGGGCCAAAAGCCTTCCGGGGGTTCGAATCCCCCCCTCTCCGCCATTATTCACACGGCTCGTGAAGGTGAGGCTTGTCGGGTCCCGAGCAAGGGGGCGGCGTGAACCTGGTCAGATCCGGAAGGAAGCAGCCATAAGCGTGCGGCTCTTTGTGCCCGGGGTGCCTGATAGGCTCCACCTTCGCGGGCCGTGTGAACTTCCCCCCCTATGGGGGCGAACTTGAGACCACCAGCCCAGTTGCGCTTCGCGAGCCTGGCCTTCCGGCGCCTAGTCGCTGGAAGAACTACGCGGCGCGGCGCGGTGATCCGACCGACCCCGCAGCGACTCGACGTCGCGGCGAACCCGGCGTTCGGTATCTCGGGCGCCCGGCAAGCCATATACACGTGGCAACCGCGACTGCAGCAACGACGTGACTTCGTAGGCGGAACCGCCGGCTGGCACCCGCTCTTCAGCCCAAATCTGTTGGTCGCCCATCGCGCCGATCAACACGACCTCTTCACCGAACACAACCTGAGGCAGGTCGGTCACATCGACCACCGTCTGGTTCATGCTGATCTCACCGACAATTGGCGCGCGGCGACCTCGCACAAGCACCTCAGCACCGCGCCACAACTCGCGCGACAACCCATCGCCGTAGCCGAGCGGCAGCAACGCCAATCGCGTCGGTCGCTGGCACGTAAAGGAACCGCCGTAACCGACTCGATCGCCGACCCGAGCTTCGCGCAGGCCAACAACGTTCGCCTTCAATTCCAGCGCCGGCAGCAACGAACCGGGGGCAATGCTCGCTGGCAACCGCTCGGTGCCGGTGGCCATGGCAGCCAGTTCACCGGACGGCTTGCGGCGCGGATCAAAGCCATACAGACCACCACCAATACGAACGGCATCCAGGCACGCATCGGGCAGCATCATCGCGCCAAGACTGTTGCAGATGTGACGGCGAACCCCGCGCAACGCCGGAACGGCATCAATGGAGTGACTGAACATCTCGAACTGCTGACGCATGCCATCTTCGTCGTGGCATCCGAGTCCGGCAAAGTGCGAGAACACGCCTGCGATCGCCAGACGACCACGATTCTCAAGCGTCTGCACGAACGAAGCCAACTCGGCCGGCGCGACGCCGTGCCGGGTCATGCCAGTGTCGACTTCGATGTGCACCGGCAGGTAGCGGCGCGTGCTGCGAGACAACTCCTGCGCCAACTCAAGGCTGCCGAGACTCGCGACCAAACCGTGCTGCACCACTGAGCCGGCTTCGTTGGGGCCAACTGGCCCGGCGATCAGAATCGGTGCAGTGACACCAGCGACTCGCAAGGCGGCGCCTTCTTGCACGCAGGCAACGACCAGTTCGTCAGCGCCGGCTTGAAGAGCAGTGCGCGCGACGCGCAACATGCCGTGGCCATAGCCGTCTGATTTGACGACGGCGAGCAGGCGGCTGGTCGCAGGCAGAGCGGATCTCCAGACACGAACATTGTGTGCAACTGCACCGAGATCAACTTCGACCCACGCCGAGGTTGCACGGCTCGCTCTGGATTCGACCGATATCCGTAGCATGCCTGACCGCCGAGACCGACGTTAGCACGACTGACGGCATCATTCGACTGCCAACGCACGCAACGTGTGGGTTCCGCTGCCAATTCGTGCGGGCACGAGCAACATCAGCGTGCACCCCTCAGCCGCCACCCGTTCCGACTTGCGAGCGAGCGTGCACCGGCGCTCAGCGTAACGACAGCAACTCCTTGCCTAAGAAGCCGTTGTCTATCGAGGCGGTCGCCGCGGAAACATGGCCGCAAAGACGCGCGGCGGCTACGTTGCCGCACACGCCATGACGACAACTTCCACTGCGCTCCTCGCACCGTTTGCAGCAATCTGCATCGCGGTAGCGGCGATCGCACAGAAACCGATGCCGAACACGAACGCCCCAGCAACCGACCCCTACCTCTGGCTAGAAGAGGTTCTTGGTGACAAGCCACTCGATTGGGTTCGCGCCCGAAATGCTGAGAGCCAGAAGGCCCTGACCGATAGCGAGCGCTTCCAGAAGATGCAGGCGCGCACGTTGTCGATCCTCGATTCGACCGACAAGGTTGCCTACGTCGCGAAGCGCGGCGAGTTCTACTACAACCTCTGGCAGGACGCCGACAACCCGCGTGGCCTGTGGCGCCGCACGACGCTCGAGCAATACCAACTCGACGAACCCCAGTGGGAAACCGTGCTCGACCTCGACGCACTCGGCAAAGCCGAAGGCGAGAACTGGGTATGGAAAGGTTCGACTTGGTTGCTGCCCGATCGCGACCGCTGCCTGTTAGCACTGTCACGCGGCGGCGCCGACGCATCGGTCGTGCGCGAGTTCGACATCCCGAGCAAGTCGTTCGTGCAGGACGGCTTCGTGCTGCCGGAAGCCAAGACCCAAGCGGCGTGGAAGGATCGCAACACGCTGTACGTCGGCACCGACTTCGGCGAAGGCTCGATGACCGATTCGGGCTACCCGCGCATTGCCAAGGAATGGCAGCGCGGCACCAAACTCAGCGAGGCCAAGACGGTCGCCGAGGGCCAGAAGGAAGACATCTACACATCGGTCTCGCGCGACCAAACCCTGGGCTTCGAACACGACTTCCTGTTCCGCGGCATGACGTTCTACACGAACGAAGTGTTCCTGCTGAAGGACGGCAAGCAAATCAAGATCGACAAGCCGGACAGTGCCAATGCCGCGACGCATCGCCAGTGGTTGCTGATTGAGTTGCGCGAAGACTGGCTGATCAGTGGCCAGCAACACGCGGCCGGCTCGCTGCTCGTAATCGAGTTCGACAAGTTCCTCGAAGGCGACCGCAAGTTCGACACGTTGTTCGCGCCGACCGATCGCAGTTCACTCGCCGGTTGGACGGGCACTAAGAACCACTTGTTGATCAACGTGCTCGACAACGTGCGCAACATCGTGCAAGTCGCCACCCACACGGACGGCAAGTGGCTGCTAGAAGCCCTTCCTGGCCTGCCCAAGTTCGGCACGATCTACGCGTCGCCCGTCGATGACGAAGCAGGCGACGCCTTCTGGTTGACGATCACCGACTACCTGACTCCGACGAGCCTGTGGATGGGCTCGATTGGCGACGGCCCGGCCAAGAAGATTAAGAGCCTGCCAGCCTTCTTCGACACCGACGGCTTGGTCGTCGAGCAACGCGAAGCGACGTCGAAGGACGGCACCCGCATCCCCTACTTTCTAGTCATGCGCGAGTCGGCGAGCCGCGACGGCAAGAACCCAACGTTGCTCTACGGCTATGGCGGTTTCGAGATTTCGTTGACGCCAAACTACAGCGCCACGGTCGGCGCGAGCTGGCTCGAGGAAGGCGGCGTCTTCGTCGTCGCAAACATTCGCGGAGGCGGCGAGTTTGGCCCGCGCTGGCATCAGGCGGCGTTAAAGCAGAATCGCAACAAGAGCTACGAAGACTTCGCGGCCGTCGCGCGCCACTTGATCGACTCGCAGATCACATCGCCGCGGCACCTCGGCATCCAAGGCGGCAGCAACGGCGGCTTGTTGATGGGCAACATGACGACGATGTATCCGGACCTGTTCCGCTCGGTCGTCTGTCAGGTGCCGCTGCTCGACATGCTGCGCTACCACAAACTGCTTGCCGGCGCTTCGTGGGTTGGCGAATACGGCGATCCCGAGCAGCCGCTCGAAGCGGAATGGCTGCGGCGCTACTCGCCGTATCACAACGTCGCCAAGGACGCGACGTATCCGAAGGTGTTGTTCACGACATCGACCCGTGACGATCGGGTGCACCCAGGTCACGCCCGCAAGATGATGGCGCGCATGCTCGAACTCGGTCACGACGTTCTCTACTACGAGAACATCGAGGGTGGCCACGGCGGCGCGGCGGACAACAAGCAGGCGGCGTTCATGTCGGCGCTTGCGTATGCGTTTTTGTGGGAGACGCTGCCGTAGCTATCGCAGTGGCCAGACCGGCTACTGGCGACCGCGCGACCGGAAGACTTGGTCGCCGACAAGTCCCAGGAGTTACCGAGCACGGCGGGCGGCGGGCGGCGGCCGGCGGCCCGCGACGATGCCACACCAATTCGCTCCCCGACGGGACAGACCTTTCCTCCAAGAAGGAGGAAAAGTGGCGGAGAGGGGGGGATTCGAACCCCCGTAGAACTTACGCCCTAACCGGTTTTCGAAACCGGGCCATTCAGCCACTCTGGCACCTCTCCGCGAGGGTCACAACACCGGCGGGCGCTGCAACGAATGAGGCGAGGATCGTGCAGATCGACGGCCGTATTTCAACAGCCAAGTCCGGGCACCCTCGATCCTTGCGGCAAGACGCCGGCGCCAACCAAGCCAGCTCCCGCGCGGGCGATCGCGATTCCAGCCAACGCGGTGAGGCGCTGGCGACGGTTCCTCACCGCTTTTTG
This sequence comes from uncultured bacterium, assembly GCA_937906475.1. GTDB lineage: Bacteria > Planctomycetota > UBA1135 > UBA1135 > UBA2386. The sequence continues at coordinate 30,892 of CALCZA010000127.1, read as the reverse complement.
CGGAAGAAGGAACGGAGCAGTTCGGCGCTCTCATCCGCCTGAACGCCTTCTAACACAACGCAGCGATGGTTCAGACGTTCGTCCTCAAGCACGTTGCCCAGCGATCGAACGGCCCCGAACTTGGGGTCGCGGGCGCCAAACACTACCCGGCGCACCCTGGTGTGCAGGATCGCGCCAGCGCACAAAAAGCACGGTTCGAGCGTGCTGTAGAGCTCGGCATCGGGGAGACGCTTCTCCCCCATTTTGGCGAGCGCAGCTTGCAGGGCTTCCATCTCGGCATGCGCCAAGGGCGACCGCAGCTCCTCGACGCGGTTGCGGCCGACGCCTACAACCTCGCCGTCAATGACGACAATCGCACCGACTGGCACCTCGTCATTGGCAGCCGCTTCGCGCGCAAGTTCGAGGCAGCGTGCAATCCAGCGTTCGTCTTCGCTTGTCGGGGACGTCTTTGGCATCTATCGTCACCAGTCCACCCCAGAGAGGAACCTTGAGCAAGCGAGACTTTCTATCCACGTCGGGAATGACCCGATACGAACTTGACGACCTTCTCGATCTCGCCACGCGCGTCAAGGGCAAGCGCCCTGGACAGGTGCTTGGTGGTAAGACACTTGGGTTGTTGTTCTTCCAGCCGAGTTTACGCACTCGGGTGTCGTTTGAAGTAGGCATGGTGCAGCTGGGAGGCCACTGCATCAACCTGTCGAGCGACGACCTTTACGAACTCGAACCGCAAGAGCAAGCGATCATGGATGGTCCCGCCGAGGAGCACGTCAAGGACGCCGCGCGCACTCTGTCGCGCTACGTCGATGCGCTCGGCATTCGCGCTGCGGCTCGCACCGGCACTTGGGAACGAGATCGGCAAGAACTGCTACTGCGCAGCTACGCCGAACACGCATCTGTTCCGGTCATCAACCTGGAGACGCCGTTCGAGCATCCGTGCCAAGCACTCGCCGACGTGTTGACGATGCGCGAGAACCTGGTGTCGTTAAAGCACCGCAAGCTAACGCTGCAATGGTGCAACCACCCCGAGCCCAAGGGGCTCGGTCCGACGCACTCGGTGCTGCAACTCGCAGCACTGATGGGCATGGACATCACGTTGGCCCACCCACTCGGATTCGAAGTCGATGACGAAGTGCTAGAGCGCAGCAAGACTACGGCCAGCGACGCTGGCGGATCCGTTCGCGTCAGTAATGACCACAAGGAAGCAGCCAAGGGTGCCGAAGTTCTCTACGCGCGTTCTTGGGGTTGCACGAAGTACTGGGACGACCCCGAACGCGAAGCGATGGTCAAGCGTTCGCTGCAGGACTGGCGCGTCGACGAGCCGTTGATGGCGACGACAAACAACGCGTTATTGATGCATCCGCTACCAGTGCGACGCAACGTTGCCGCTACCGACGCCGTGCTCGATGGCGATCGTTCGCGCATCTACGACCAAGCAGCCAACCGTGCACACGTGCAGAAAGCACTGCTGATGCAGCTACTGAAGTAGTGCATTCGCGCTAGTTGCGCGCGAAGCCGTCGCTTTGCGCCACGGCAGCAAGACCGTCGGCGAGTGAAACCCGCGCTTGGAAACCAAGGCTGTGCTTTGCGGGTTCCCCATCCGCAACCCAGCCGCCGGCGCCTAGTTCCCGGACCTTGTCGCGATTGAAGTAGCCAGGCTTGTTGCGCACCCGCGCCAACAAGTCAGCGGCTGAAGCTGCGAGCGCCGCGAGCGCCATCGGCACCGGCACGAGTCGCGCCCGCCGACCACAAGATGCGGCAATCGCGCGCATCAACTGATGCGTGTCCGTTCGTGCCGGGCCAGCCAACGGCAGAGTCGCTCCGTGAGGCCGCTTGATCAGGGCCAACAATGCGGCGTCGACGACATCGTCGACATGGATCACCGACAACGGCCGCGACCTGATCGGCATCGCGGTGATCGGAGCGAGTGCTTGCCGGAACAGCAACTGGGTAGCCCCATCGTTGGGCCCATAAACGACCGGTGGCCTCAAAATCGTGAAGGGCAAACCACTGCCAACCACTGCCAGTTCCCCGCGCCGCTTGCTCTCACCGTAGTTCGAGACCGGGTGGCAGCGATCCGCTGGTTCTGCCGTACCGCGCCCATCGACGGATGGACCGGCCGCCGCCAACGACGACACGTGGACAAGATGAGTTTTTGGCGCCGCAGCAACAACGGCATCAACCAAGCGCTGGGTGCCGTGCCAGTTGACAACATCGAAGCCTCGCCGATCACAGGACTTCAACGAACCCGCTAGATGAATGACGACGGTCGCCCCGTCTGCCGCAGCACGTAACTGCTCACCACAATCCGAGTTACTGAGATCTCCAACAACCAAACTTTCCCGCGGCAGGCCACTACGTTCGGCACGATCCAGATCCCGAACCACGCATCGCAACCGGCTTGGAGCCAAGCCGTTTGCAAACAGCCGCCTGACCAGCACACCACCCATAAACCCCGTCGCCCCGGTCACAAGGAGCGAACCCGGCGGAATCAGTCGAAGCTCTGAATTAGAGTCGGACATACTGAGTAGGCGCCGCACACGACATAGATTTGTCTGCTCGCCAGCCGCAATCTAACATTTCGTCAGAGCTTGGACATCTTCGAAAAGTGTGAGGGTATCAGCCGTGCCAGGGAGCTTCAGGCCCAAGGCATCTACCCCTACTTCATTCCTCTAGAAGGAAGTGAAGGAACCGAAGTCGAGATCGGCGGCAAGTCGCTGATCATGATCGGTAGCAACAACTACCTTGGGCTCACCCACCACCCGAGTGTGCGCAAAGCGGCGGCCGATGCGATCACGCGTTATGGCACCTCCTGTTCAGGCTCACGTTTCCTCAACGGCACGCTCGCGCTGCACGAAGAATTAGAGGCGCGCCTGGCGAAGTTCATGGGGCAAGAAGCCGCCATCTGCTTCTCGACCGGCTTCCAAGCGAACCTCGGTGCGATCTCAGCGATCTGCGGTAAGGGCGACATCATCCTCTGCGACCGTGAGAACCACGCGTCGATCATAGACGGCTGCCGCCTGAGCTTTGCCGATACGCGCAAGTTCCGGCACAGCAACATGGAGGACCTCGAGCGGCAACTGCAACTCGCACAAGAACAGAAGCGCGCCGTGCTGATCGTGGTCGACGGGCTCTACTCAATGATGGGCGACCTCGCGCCGCTGCAAGACATTCGCGCACTCGCCGACCAATACGGCGCGCGCTTGATGGTCGACGAAGCGCACGGCATTGGCGTCCTCGGTGACCATGGTCGCGGCGCCGCCGAGCACTGCGGCATCCATCCCGACTTGGTGATGGGCACGTTCTCGAAGAGCTTCGCCAGCCTGGGCGGCTTTATCGCCGGACCAGCGAAGGCCATCCACCACATCAAGCACAACAGCCGTTCGCTGATGTTCTCGGCCTCAATCACGCCGGCGTCAGCTGCAGCGGCACTAGCAGCACTCGATCTGATCGAAACGCGGCCCGACATGCGCCAGCGCGTGCTGCAGATTGCGCATCGGGTTCGCACTGGACTCCGCACGATGGGATTCCGCACTGCTGGCACAACAGCTAGCCCGATCGTTCCCGTCATCGTCGGCGATCAAGTGAGTGCGATGAAGCTATGGAACACGTTGTTCGAGTGCGGGTTGTTCACCAACGCGGTGACCCAACCAGCGGTGCCGCTCGGTTCCGATCTGATCCGCACGTCCTACATCGCCAGCCACACGGATGAACAGATCACGCAGGTGCTCGAGCGCTTCGCGATGGCCGGCAAAAGCATCGGCCTGATCGCGAACGCGCCGCAGGCCAACGCTTCGCGCGTTGCGCCAAACTGATCACTGCGGCCGAGCGAACTGCGGCCTCACTCAGGCAAGCCGCCCACGAACGCGATGTGGTTCTCCAACGAAACCGCATCGAACATGCACGATAGCTGGCCGAATTGACCGATGACGCATCGCCCGCCCCCTTGGGGGGTCACCTGGCAGCCCAATTCTGCGCACCAATTCCATGTGATGGGTTTGTGGAAAACATCGGCGGAGCCACGAGAATATCACCCAACCAGCCGCGCATCGCACACGTGCGGCCGATCGAGGTATGTGGAAACAACTTTCGACAAGGCGCACATGCGAACGAGAACCACCGGCTTCCGTGGCAACCTGTGGCAGCTTGCAGGCCGGACTCGTAACGTGCCCATTCGATGTCCGAAGCGCCTCCATTCGTCCACCTGCATGTGCGTTCGCACTACAGCTTGCTGTCGGCACCTGAGAAAGTTGGACCACTCGTAGCAGCGGCGAAAGAAGACGGTCAAACGGCGCTGGCGTTAACCGACAACGGCAACATGTTCGGCGCCATCGACCTGTTCAAGCAGTGCAAGAAGGCGGGCATCAAGCCGATCATCGGCCAGACGACCTACTACGCGGGGCGCACCAACAAGGAAACCGCTGGCGCCGACAACCCGACGTTCGACCTGACGCTGCTGGCTGCCAACAACATCGGTCTCGACAACTTGAAGAAGATGTCGAGCAAGGCCTACCTCGAGGGCTTCAGCTACCGACCGCGTATCGATTACGAACTGATCGAGCAACATAAGGAAGGCATCATCTGCCTATCGGGCACGTTGACGTCGCAGATAGCGATGTCGATCCAGCAGAACGACTGGGAAGGCGCCAAGTCTGCTGCGCTCCGCATGCGCGACCTGTTCGGGCCGGACAACTTCTTCCTCGAGGTTGCGCACACTGGCAACGAAGCGCAGCGCAAGGTGACGCTCGGCATGCGCAAGCTCGGCGCCGAACTCGACATTCCTTGCGTCGCGACCAACGACGTCTACTACCTCAAGCAAGAAGACTGGCTTGCGCAGGACATCATGTTCTGCATCCGCAGTGGCAAGAGTGTTGCCGACCAATCGCGCTTCCGCATGGGCTCGAAGGAGCTCTACCTGAAGTCGCGGGAAGAGATGGGGCGGGCGTTCAAGGACTGGCCCGAAGCGCTGGAGAACACCGTCAAGATCGCCGAGCGCTGCAACATCGACATCGAGTTCGGCGTCTACCACGTGCCGGTGTATGTTGCAGACGACGGTTCGGCACCGGAAGACTTCTTCGCCAAGCTCTGCCATGACGGCGCAATCGAGCGCTACGGCGAGATCACCAAGGAGATCCAAGACCGACTCGACTACGAAGTCGGCATCATCAAGAAGCTCGGCTTCGTCAGCTACTTCCTGATCACCTGGGACTTCATCGCCAAAGCGAGGGAGATGGGTATCCCGGTTGGGCCAGGCCGTGGTTCGGCCGCGGGCTCGATCGTCTCCTACTGCCTGCGCATCACGGACGTTTGTCCGCTGAAGTATGAACTGCTGTTCGAACGTTTCCTGAATCCGGCCCGCGCGTCGATGCCGGATATCGACATCGACTTCTGCGGCAACCGGCGCGAAGAAGTCATCGAGTATGTGCGGCAGAAATACGGCGCGGACTGTGTCTGCCAAATCATCACGTTCGGAACGATGGCCAGCCGCGGAGTGCTGCGCGATGTCGGCCGCGTGCTCGACTTCCCGGTCGCCGACATCGACAAGCTGTGCAAGAAGGTGCCATCCGGGCCCGGGGCCTCGTTGGTTACGGCGTTGGAGACCGACGCCGAGTTGCAGGAGATCCGTGACAGTTCGCCGCAGTACAAGCGCCTGTTCGAACTAGCCGTAAAGCTTGAGGGCTCTGCGCGTCACTCGTCGATCCACGCGGCCGGCGTCGTCATCTCCGACAAGCCGCTGCGCGAATACGTGCCACTGGCGAAGAGCGGTGACGACATCGTCACGCAATGGCAGATGACCGAACTCGAGGAAGTCGGCCTGCTGAAGATGGACTTCCTCGGGCTGAAGACGCTGACCATCCTGCAGGAAGGTGCGCGTTTGGTGAAGGAAGTGCACGGTGTCGACATCGACCTCGACCACCTGCCACTCGATGACAAGCCAACCTACGAGTTGATGGCGCGCGGCGAGACGCAGGGTGTGTTCCAGCTCGAATCGAGCGGCATGCGCGAACTGCTGACGCGGCTGAAGCCGGACAACTTCGAAGACGTCATCGCCGTGCTCGCGCTGTACCGACCGGGTCCGCTTGGCTCCGGCATGGTCGATATGTATGTGCGCCGAAAGCACGGCGAAGAGAAGACGATCCTCCCGCACGAGGACACCAGGAAGATCCTGGAACCGACCTACGGCGTCATTGTCTACCAGGAACAGGTCATGCAGGTCTCCGGCTCGATCGGGGGCTTCTCCATGTCCGAAGCAGACAACCTGCGTAAGGCCATGGGTAAGAAGAAGCCCGAGGTCATGCTGAAGTTCAAAGACAAGTTCATCAAGGGCGCTGAGGCACAGGGCTACCAGGCCAAGTTCGCGAAGGAACTGTTCGAGACGATGGAGTACTTCGCTGGCTACGGCTTCAACAAGTCGCACTCGACGGCGTATGCGTTGGTCACCTACCAGACGGCGTGGCTGAAAGCGCACTACCCGACAGAGTTCATCGCCGCCAACCTGACGACGGAGTCGGGCAACAGCGATAAGATCAAAGAGTTCGTCGACGACGTCCGGCGCGCGGACATGAAGATCCTGCCGCCATCGGTCAACCACTCGATGCGTTACTTCGGCATCGAGGACGGCGCGATTCGATTTGGCCTCGGTGCGATCAAGGGCGTCGGCACGCGCGTCGCCGATGCGATTGCCGAGAACCGTGTCGCGAACGGGCCCTACAGCAATCTCGATGACTTTTGTGAGCGTCTCGACACCACCGTGCTGAACAAGACGGCGTTGGAGTCATTAGTGCAGTCCGGCGGGTTTGACGACATGGGCCGCACGCGTGCGGGCAATGCCGCGCAGATTGAGAAAGCAGTGCGGGCGGCCGCGACAGCGCGCGAGGACCGCCGGCGTGGCCAAGCGATGCTGTTTGCCCCCCCACCTGTCGAGACCGTCCTAGATGAAGAGAACGGCATTCCAGAATGGCCCGAGCACGATCGCCTGGCGCGTGAGAAGGAGTCGCTCGGCTTCTACTTATCCGGCCATCCGTTCGAAAAGCGCGGTGCTTTCCTGCGCCGCATCGCCGGCAACACAACCGCGTCGGTCGCTCAACTACAGCCCAGCGAGAACATCCGCATCGCAGGCATGATCAGTGGCGTTCGTATTCTGCAGATCAAGCAGGGCAAGAACGCGGGCAAGAAGATGGCCAAGTTCATGCTTGAGGACCTGGACGGCATGGTGCCGGTGACGTGCTTCGCGCGCAGCTTCGAAACCCTGAAGGACCACATCGTCGAAGATGAGATCGTGTTCCTGACCGGCCGTCAGGACAAAGGCAGTGAAGAACCGGCACTTCTGCTCGATGCGCTCGATCCAGCCAGCGTCGTGGTTCGCCGAGAAGTGTCCGGCATCGTGTTGCACCTCGATGCCAGCATGTCGACGGACGTATTCTTGACGCGCGTCATCGCCATCGCCGACAAACACAGCGGCAACCACCAACTCAACCTCGATGTCGAAGACGGCGGCGACTGCTTCCGGATTCGAGCAGACAGCGGAGTGGCCATCAGCGACGAACTGATCGACTCGTTCGCGGTGCTGGTCGGTCCGGACAACATGTCATTCACGCGCATGTAGGCGCTGCATGATGGCTCGTGAGCGACGCGTGAGAAGTGCACTGCTACGGGCCCACTGACGCTGAGCGGGAGCCATGGCCAACTCGCCATTCGTACAGAGCATCTCCCGGACGGGTGATGCTGTGTGCCCTGATTCGCTAGGGCAAGGTGCGGATCGCACGCGCGCGGCACTAAGCCGCGAACCAAAGCAGTCGCCCTAAACGACGGCGTCTTCGGTTGCCGTCTCGTCGACCTGGGCTTCGGCTTCTTCCGCTGCCTTGATCTGCTGCTCAAGCACGTTGTTGTCCACGAGCTCGAAGATCGCCTTGTAGCTGCCATCGCCGATGCGGTGATCGGCAAGACGCAGCACACGAATGTAGCCGCCGGGACGGTTCGCGAAGCGCGGCCCGATCTCGTCGAACAGCTTCTTCACGGCAGTCTTGTCTTGCAGGACCGAAGCGGCCTGGCGAATGCGATGCAGACGCGTCGCTGGATCGTCCTTCCTGGCAAGGGTGATCAGCTTCTCGACGAAGCCACGCATAGCCTTGGCCTTGGCCACGGTGGTGGTAACGCGCTCATGCATGATGACGGCAACCGCGAAGTTCATGCGGAGCGCCTTGCGGTGCGAACTGCTGCGGTTGAGGTGTTTACCTGCGACCTTGTGTCTCATAACTATCTTCCTTGGATGCCTAACACCCGCTGCCTATGCGACAGCGGCTGCCTGCAATCCCTTACTTGTATTCGTCGACGGCCATACCGAGCGAAAGGCCCAGCGCTGCCAGCTTGCTCTTGACCTCTTTAAGGGAGGTCTTACCGAAGTTGCGAACCTTCAACAGTTCGGGCTCGGTCATCACAACGAGGTCGCGCATAAGGGCGACGTTCTCGCTGTCCAAACAGTTCTTCGAGCGAACCGACAACTCGAGCATGTCGATGCTCTTGTTGAGCAGGTCGACCATCTCGCGACGGCGTGCACCCTCGTCTCCTTCCGGAGCCAGAACCCCACCTTCGACGGCGAGGTCTTCCTTCATTTCGAAGTACTGAACGAACGGGTTCAGGTGCTTGCGGTAGATCTTGCTCGCTTCGACGAGGCCCAGTTCCGGCGACACGGTGCCGTCAGTCCAGATCTCAAGAACGAGGCGGTCGTAGTCAGTCGACTTGCCGACACGCGTGTTTTCGATGGCGTAACGAACGCGGTGCACCGGGCTGAAGATCGAGTCGACCGGGATCGTCCCCATCTCGAGATCGTCTTGAACGTTCTCTTCTGCGGTGACGTAGCCACGGCCCTTACGAACCTGCATCTCACAGAAGAAGCGAACGTCTTCGGTCAGCGTGCAGATCTTGAGTTCGGGGTTGGCGATCTCAACGTTGCTGTCGCCTTCGATCTGCTCGGCGAGCACTTCACCCTTCTCGTTCACTTCGAGGCGCAGCGTCGTCGGTGCATCCGTGTGCAACTTAACGCGCAGCTTCTTGATGTTCAGAACGATCTGGGTGACGTCTTCAAGCACGCCCTGGATCGTCGAGAACTCGTGCACGACGCCATCGATACGAACCCACGTGACTGCAGTGCCCTCAAGAGAGGACAGCAGAACGCGACGAAGGCCATTGCCAATCGTCGTGCCGAAACCCTTTTCAAAGGGCTCGACGACGAAGCGGCCGTACTGCGGCGTTGCGCTTTCGCGCTCCAACCGGACTTGCGACGGCAACTCGAAGTTACGCCAACGAATACGCATATCGGATCTTCCTGATAGCAGGCTGCTCAGCCTGATTGGATCGGCCCAAACCAAATAGGTTTGGCCCCGATCGGGTGGCTAAGCGGGGATTGCGAGGACTACTTGGAACCCAAACATTACTTGGAACACAACTCGACAATGAGTTGCTCGTTGAGTTCGACACTGACATCCTCACGCTTGGGCAGTTGGATGACGCGTCCCTTGTGGTCAGCTGGCGTTGCTTCGAGCCAGGTCGGCAGTGGCCGGCCCTTGTTCATCTCGATGGCGTCGCCCGCCTTCTTGGTGACTTTCTCCTTACCCGTGACAGCGATATCATCGCCGGCGCGGACCAAGTAGCTCGGGATGTCTAGACGACGCCCGTTCACTTGGATGTGACCGTGGGCAACCATCTGACGCGCATCGAAGCGCGAGAAGGCCAAGCCCAGGCTCAGGAGAACGTTGTCGAGTCGGCGTTCCATCAGGATCAACAGGTTCTCACCGGTGTTGCCCTTCTGACGCTTCGCGATGTCAAAGTAATGCTGGAACTGGCGCTCAAGCACACCATAGATGCGCTTGCACTTCTGCTTCTCACGCAACTGGGTGCCGTAGTCCGTTCCCTTCTTGGGGCGGACGTGCTGACCCGGCGGATAGTTGCGGCGGTTAACCGCGCACTTCTCAGAGAAGCATCGCTGCCCCTTCAGGAAGAGCTTGACGCCTTCACGGCGGCAAAGCTTGCAGACATTCGTGTCGTTACGTGCCATTACAGTTGTTCTTGTTTGAACTATTCATGCGTGAACAGTTCTTGCTGGAAGTGTTCACAGTTGAGTCGATCGAGCTGATTAGACGCGGCGACGCTTACGCGGCCGGCAACCATTGTGAGGCAGTGGCGTGCAGTCCTCGATGGACTTGACGTCAATGCCAGAGTTCGCGAGCGCGCGGATAGCACCCTCACGGCCCGAACCAGGGCCACGCACTAAGACATCCATCTCGTGCACACCCATCTTCTTGCACTTGTCGGCGACCTTTTCGGCAGCGCGCTGCGCCGCGAACGGCGTGCTCTTGCGCGAGCCCTTGTAGCCAATGGTGCCGGCCGAGTCCCAAGCAATGACTTGCCCAGCGACGTCGCAGACGGTGATCATCGTGTTGTTGAATGACGCCTTAACATGAGCGACGGCTTTGCCGACGTTCTTGCGCATCTTGGTCTTCTTCTTATCAGCTGGTGCCATTCTACTTCCTCAGGATCTTCTTGTTGGCGACCGTCTTGCGCGGACCCTTACGGGTTCGTGCATTACAGCGAGTACGCTGCCCATGAACGGGCAGGCCGCGACGGTGACGGAGGCCGCGGTAGCAGTAGATCTCCTTCAGTCGCGCAATGTTCTGCAGGTTGGAACGACGCAGAGCACCTTCGACAACGAAGTGTTGCTCCAGGTATGCCGCGATGGTCGCGACCTCATCGTCCTTCAGGTCCTTCGCACGAACTGAGCCCTTGATGGACAGTTCGGCCAGGGCCTTGCGAGCCGTGTGTTGGCCAACGCCATAGAGGTACTGAAGCGCAGTTTCGATGCGCTTTTCGTTCGGGATATCGACGCCGAGCAGTCTGGGCATAATAGTTCCTATTTACCCTGGCGCTGCTTGTGGCGCGGGTTCTCGCAAATAACGCGCACGATCCCACGGCGCTTGACGACCTTGCACTTATCGCACATACGACGGACGCTGGCTCTGACCTTCACAACAGTTCTCGTTTGCTAGGGAGGGTTTGGTTTCGTGCTGGAATCACTGTGCGAGCAACTTGCAGATGCGAGCTTTCCCGGGATCGAAGAGCGAAACGTCAACAAGGACTGGGTCTCCAGGTAAGAGGCGCGCGAGCGCCATCCGGAGGTCCTTGGCTACGTGAGCCACGACCGGTCGGCCATCATTCATCTGCAGCCTGAACAACCCGTTGTTCAGTGACTCGAGCACGGTTGCCTTTTGAGAAGGCTGAGCTCGTTCGCCTTGGGTATCGCTACCCGAAGCATCACTGTTCGAAGGCTGTTCTTGGCCGGTCATTGCATATGCGTCAGCAACTCCTGAAAAACGACATCGGGAGATCGATTCGCATCGACCTCCTTCAAAACACCACGGTCACCGTAGTACGCCAACAATGGCGTAGTTTGCGACCGATACACTTCCAGACGCTTGCCGATCGCTTCATTGCAATCGTCCGAGCGCTGGGTCAATTCACCACCACACTGATCACAAACCCCTTCCTTGGAAGTTGGCTTGTGCTCGACGTGCCAAATGGCACCACAATTCAAGCAAGTACGCCGACCAGTCAGTCGCCCCATTAGGACTTCTTCGGGAACGGCGAACGAGATCACGTGCGTCAGGGCGTTATCACCAGACAGATTAACGTCTAGTGCTTCAGCCTGAGGGAGTGTACGGGGGAAGCCGTCCAGGATCCAGCCGCTGGCGGCTAGTAACCCAGATTCACCGATGGCGGAGTCGCCACCACCGATGCGGGCTTTGACCATATCAATGATCAGTTGGTCCGGGACCAGCTTGCCGGCATCCATGTAACCCTTGGCCTCGACTCCCAGTTCGCTGCCCGACTTCACTTCCTCGCGCAGCAGATCGCCGGTCGAGAGGTGGGTCAAACCGGATCCTTGGGCCACACGCTTAGCCTGGGTACCCTTGCCAGCGCCGGGGGCGCCAAGGAATACACATCGAGCTTGCGAGGAGGAGGCCATGAGATCGGTCGGTTGGAGGGCTGAGGTTTGGGGAGGTAAGATTGGATTAGTGATTGCTACAGCTGGACTTACTGCTGCGGCCCGTTCGAACGACGGCCCCAACCACTGGTGGCGTTGGGCGCCTGGCCAGAGCCAGCGCTGCCGCCGCCATCGGTCATGGCGCCTTCGTAGTTTCGCATGACCAGAAGAGCGTTGATCTTCTCGACCATGTCGAGGGCCACGCCGACGACGATGAGGATCGACGTGCCGGACATGAAGTAGATCAGCACCATGTTGGTCGAGCTACCGGTGCTGCCGATCAACGACGGCATCACAGCAATTACGGCAAGGAAGGTCGAGCCAGCCAGCGTGATGCGAACCATCGTCTGCTCAAGGAACAGCGCGGTCGGCTTGCCAGGGCGGATACCAGGGATGAACGAGCCACCCTCTTGCAGGTTCTTCGCGATCTCGTTCGGCTGGAACATCATCGACGTCCAGAAGAAGGCGAAGAAGTAGATCAGTGCGGCGAACGTCAGCACGAACCAGAAACCGTTCTGGGCCCCGAAGGACTGCTCGAGGAACGTCACGCCGAAGGCGGTGCCGAGCATCGCCGGGATCATCAGCAAAGCCGAGCCGAAGATGATTGGCATAACGCCAGCCTGATTGACCTTGAAGGGCAGGTAGGTCTTCTGACCACCGTAGACTTCGCGGCCACGCGCTTGTTTGGCTTGCTGGATCGGGATGCGGCGCTGCGCCTTCGTCATGAAGACGACTGCGATCACCGTGACACCCCATGCGCCGATGAACATCAGCAGGCTTTGCCAGATGGCGGTATCGACTCCCGCACCTTGGAACATCTGCCCCAGGGCTGGGCCCAGGTTGGAGATGATGCCCGCCATGATGATCAGCGAAATACCGTTGCCGATACCGTGCTCAGTGATCTGCTCACCGAGCCACATGATGAACATCGTGCCCGCGGTCAGCGAGACCATGACGACAATCGTGTAGACAGCGAACCACTGGTCGACGCCCGTGTGCAGGAGTTGGTTGTTCTCACCGCCGAGCGAGCCACCGATGACGAACCACGACTGCACCAGGCAGATCAGGACCGTCGCCAGGCGAGTGTATTGATTGATCTTGCGCTGGCCGCTTGCGCCTTCCTTGGCAATCTTCTCAAGCGCTGGCACCGCCTTCGTCATCAGACTGAAGATGATGCTGGCGGAGATGTAGGGCATGACCCCAAGCGAGAACAGAGTGGCACTCTGCAGCGAACCCCCGGTCAGCACGTTCATCATGCCGAACAGGCGCCCGAAGCCATCCTGACTCTCCCCCATGCGGGCCAACATCGCCTCGGCATTGACGCCGGGCAGCGGGATGAAGAAGCCGATGCGGTAGATCAACAGCAGGCCCAACGTGATCAGGATTTTACTCCGGATCTCGGGCACCTTAAACAGGTTGGTGATCGACACGTTCATGCTGGGTTGGGGCGGTCTCGAGCAGTTGAGGGCAAGAAGGCAGAATCACGTCGGCCGTGAGGTCGACGCGAGCAGTAAGACGAACTCAGACGTTCGCCTAGGCTTGAGGGCCCTCGGTTATCTCGGCAACAGCAAACTTGGCCTTGCCATTACCCCGACGGATACGGGCCTTGCCAGGAGTGCGCTTGCTGCCATCCTTCGCGAGGAACTTCGGACGCATAACGCGCTTCTCGATCATTTCGACGGTGCCACCAGCAGCTTCGATCTTCTCGCGAGCCGTTCCAGTGATACCATCAACCTTGACCGTGAGGGCTTTGGTGATGACGCCATCGCCGAGAATCTTGAACAACTTCGAGTGCTTCGCTTGCGACGTCAGACCCTTGGCGAGCACCGCCGCAAGGTCAACCGTTGCACCAGCATCGAAGACTTCGAGATCGCTCACGTTGACAACCGTGTAGACCTTCTCGAAGTTCTTGTTGTTGAAGCCGCGCTTGGGCAAACGACGGTAAAGCGGCATTTGGCCACCTTCCCAACCGATACGGCTGGACCAACCAGAGCGCGAGCGCGCGCCATTGTGACCCCTGCCAGCGGTCTTGCCATTGCCGGAACCGGGACCCCGACCAACGCGCTTACGCGTCGGGCGTGCAAGGCCTAGAGTTTTTGCTTCGGCGAGATTCATTCGAGTTCCACTCCTCGCAGCTTCACGGTGTCTTCGCGGCTGCGCAGCATGTCGAGCGCGACCATCGTGGCCTTAACCACGTTGAGCGCATTCGTTGAGCCATAGACCTTGGTCAGAATGTCGGTGATGCCGGCGCGCTCGAGAACCTTGCGCACCGCCTTACCGGCGATGATGCCCGTTCCTGGCGCGGCCGGGATCAAGCGCACCAGCGACGAGCAATACTTGCCATCGACTGCGTGCGGGATCGTCGTGCCTTCACGAACGACGCGCATGATCTGCTTGCGCGCGTCCTTGACAGCCTTCTCGATCGCCATCGGAACTTCGCGGCCCTTGCCGTAGCCAATGCCGACCAAGCCGTCGCGGTTGCCAACAACCGTCAACGCGCTGAACGAGAAACGACGACCACCCTTGACCACCGCTGCAGAGCGGTTGATCGCCACGACGTCGTCTTCGACGTCAGCAGCCAAGGCCTCGTTGATCGGGATGAGATTAAATGTGCCCTTAGACATGTCGTGCCTTTTTAGAACTCCAGTCCGGCTTCGCGGGCGCCTTCGGCAAGTGCCTTGATGCGACCGTGGTATTTGTAGGCGCCGCGATCAAACGCAGCCTGAGTAACGCCAGCCTTCTTGGCACGTTCGCCAACCAAGGTGCCAATCTTCTTGGCGACGTCGGTCTTGTTCATGCCATCGGTCGACCCCTTAACGTCCTTCTCGAGCGACGAGGCCGAAGCCAGCGTACGACCTTGAAGGTCATCGATGAGCTGAACCGAAATGTTGGTCAGGCTGCGGCAAACGGACAGACGCGGTCGGTCAGACACGTTGCGCAGACGCTTTCGCAGCGACGTTGCCTTGCCCCGGCGAGCTTTGTGCTTTTTCTTAATAGAAGTCATATTGCTATCCCGGGTTACTAGCCACCTGAGCCGAAGGCCTTACCAGCCTTGCGCTTGATGACTTCGTCTTCGTATTTGATGCCCTTGCCCTTGTATGGCTCCGGCTTACGCAACTTGCGAATCTCGGCTGCGACCTGGCCCACTTGCTGGTTATCAACCCCAGAGATGATGATGTTCGTGAGTGTTGGGCACTCAACGGTCACCGTGTCCGGGATCTCAAACTTCTTCGGCATGTTGAAGCCGAGCTTGAGGATCAGGGTCTTGCCCTTGATGTCGACTTCAAAGCCAACACCGTTCACTTCGAGCTTCTTTACGTAGCCCTCAGTGACGCCGGTGATCGCGTTGCTGACCAAAGAACGCATCGTGCCGCGCATAGCATGCGCGAATCGTGAATCCTCAGTCGTGTCGACCGTCAGGGTCGCGCCGTCTAGAGACAGTTTGATTTCGGAGCGAACGGGGAGCGTTCGCTCACCCTTCGGTCCCTTAACGGAGACCGAGTCAGCGGCGACGTTAACCGTCACTGCACTCGGCACTTCGATGGGTAGTTTGCCAATCTTGGACATTGGATATCTCCGTTAATCAATCGTGCAGAGCACTTCGCCACCGACCTTGCGTGCCCGACACTCACGGTCGGAAAGCACACCCTGGTTGGTGGATACCACGGCGATACCAAGGCCTCCTCGGACCTTCGGCAACTCCTGGCACGAGCGATAGCGTCGGCAACCGGGCTTGCTGAAACGGGCAAGTGACGTAATCACTCGCTCGCCATCAGGCCCGACGCGAAACTCTATATTCACTGCGGAGCGAGGCCCCGTTACAGCGACTTCGTAGCGGTCAATGAAGCCTTCGCGCTTCATGGTATCCAGAATGGCTACCTTCAGACGACTACCTGGCACAACGCAGTTGTTTGCACCGCTCATAAGAGCGTTGCGCATACGCGTCAGCATGTCAGCGATCGGATCGGTCATCATGGCTAAGAATCTCCTACCACGAGGCCTTCCGCACTCCAGGGATCTCACCCTGCAATGCGAGTGTACGGAAACAGCAACGGCAAATGCCGAACTTGCGGTAGTAAGCCCTAGGGCGTCCGCAAAGCTGACAACGGTTGTACTGCCGAGTTGAGAACTTCGGCTTCCGCTGCTGCTTTACCTTCAAGCACTTTTTGGCCATATCAGTATGCGTTCGGTTGGTTCATAGGGAATGCCACTAGTTCTTGTCCGCCTCTTTCTGGAAGGGCATTCCGAGTTGCGTGAGCAACGCGAAGCCTTCTTTGTCGGTGGCGGCATCGGTGACAAACGTGATGTCCATGCCTTGCACGAACTCGACCTTATCGAGCTGAATCTCCGGGAAGACGCTCTGCTCGGAAAGGCCCATGGTGTAATTGCCGTGGCCGTCAAACTTCTTCGGCAGACCTCGGAAGTCACGGATACGAGGGATCGCAAGGCTGATCAAGCGATCCAGGAACTCCCACATGCGGTTGCCCCGCAAAGTGACAGCAACCCCGATTGCGTAGCCAATGCGCAGGCGGAAGCCTGACACTGCAACGCGAGCCTTACGGATCAGGGGCTTCTGGCCACAGATGGCGGTCAAGTCCTTGACCGCGGCATCCATGCGGTTCTTGTTCTCAACTGCTTGGCCAACCCCCATGTTGATGACGATCTTCTCTAGGCGAGGGACCATCATTGGGTTGGGGTACTTGAACTCCGAAGTCAGTGCAGCGATTACCTTTTCGCGGTAGCGCTGCTGACGACGCGGCAGTGTGCGCGCTCCGCCTTCGGGTGTTTCTGTCGTGGTAGTCATGAAATGGCTTTGGCTTCAGCTCGGTTAATCGAACTTGGTTCCACAGCGTACGCCGACACGGATCTTCTTGCCGTCGACGACTTCTGTCTTGGTGCGAGTGCCCTTGCTCAGCTTCTCACTGAACAACAACACATTGCTGACATCGATCGGGTGCTCAAACTGCACTCGACCGCCCTTGGGATTCTGTTGTGAAGGCTTCTGGTGCTTCCAACGAAGGTTGACTCCGGCAACTACCACGCGGCGGTTGATGGCGTCGACACTGAGCACTTCACGCGCCTCGTCGGACTTGTATTGACCAGTGGTGACGACAATCTTGTCGCCCTTCTTGACGTGCAACGACGCGCGTTGCGGCTTTGGCTTATTGGCGAGCATCAGACAACCTCCTCGGCGAGCGAGACGATCTTCATGAAGTTACGATCGCGGAGCTCACGGGCGACTGCACCGAAGATGCGAGTGCCACGCGGGTTGTTGTCCTTGTCGATCACGACGAGCGCGTTGCGATCAAACTTGATGTAGGACCCATCCTTGCGACGAACCCCGTAGGCAGTGCGCACGATCACGCCCTTGATCACTTCGTGCTCTCTGACTTCACCGGTTGGCAACGCCTTCTTGATGACGGCGACAATCACGTCACCGACGGACGCGAAGCGTCGCTTGCTGCCCCCTAGGACCTTCAGACACATAGCGCGCTTGGCGCCGGTGTTGTCGGCCACGTCGAGCATGGACATTTCTTGGATCATTTGAGTGTCCTAACCTGTTGGTAGGGATCAGTGTGCGGTTGTTGCAGGGTTTGAAGGACGCCTAGATGCGATCTAGACGGATGCCTTCTGCACGATGCGGAGCAGACGCCAGCGCTTGAGCTTGCTCATCGGGCGGGTCTGGGTGAGTTCAACGATGTCGCCAACGCCAGCCTCACTCTTCCCATCGTGTGCGTAGAGCTTCGAGCGCTTCGACACGAACTTCTCGTAGAGCGGGTGGCGGACCTTGCGGTTGACCTGCACGACGATCGTCTTCTCCATCTTGGTGGACATAACCATGCCACGCATGATCTTGCGTTGCAGGACCTTGCGCTCTGGCGTTTCGGTGCTTGGCTGTTCAGAGCTTGGCTGTTCAGAGCCTGATTGTTCGGTGCTCATTAGTTCTTGTCTCCAGCAGTTGCTGCAGCGGCGGCTTGACGGTCGCGATCACCGAGGATGGTCATGATGCGTGCGATCGTGCGACGCACGTTGCGAACGCGCCCAGCACTCGAGCCTTCGCCCGCGCCGCGAAAACGCAACTCGAACTGTTCTTTGCGCAACTCGCTTAGCTTGACCTGTAGGTCGGCTGAGTCTTGCCCGCGAATGTCTTCAATGGCCTTGTTCATCGTGAATCCCGTGAAGGAAGGTATCTGCTATGCCTGTTAGCTAGGGCGGCGACGGACCAAACGGACCTTCACCGGCAACTTGTGAGCGACGCGGTTGAAGGCGCGCTTCGCGACATCCTCCGTCACACCGTCTAGCTCGAATAGGATGGTGCCCGGCTTTACGACGGCCGCCCAGTAATCGACATCGCCCTTACCCGAACCCTGACGGGTTTCGGCCGGCTTCTTGGAGATCGACTTGTGGGGGAAGATCCGAATGAAGACCTTGCCTTCGGGCGCGTTACGACCACACGCCACACGGCCTGCCTCGATCACGCGCGCCGACACCCAGCCTGGCTCAAGAGACTGCAAGCCAAACTCGCCGAACGCGACCTCATTGCCGCGACAAGCTTCTCCGCGGATACGGCCGCGCATTTGCTTGCGCCACTTGGTCCTCTTGGGCATCAACATGGTAGGGATCCGTTTGCTTTGGCTTTATGTGTTTGCTGAATGTCTAGTCGGTGACCGACTAGGCCGTTGGGCGCTCGACAGTGTTCGGGCGCACAGGAAGCAGACCTTGGGTCGTTTCCCCGGGGCCATACTCACCCTTGAAGATCCAGACCTTGCAGCCGAGCACACCCGACTTGGTCTTCGCCAGGGCGAAGCCGTAGTCGATCTGGGCGCGGAGGGTGCTACACGGGACTCGGCCCTTACGGACGTTGCCGACGCGCGACATTTCAGCACCCTGAAGGCGACCAGCGACGCGAATCTTCACGCCCTTGGCACCGGCAGCCATCGTTGCGTCAGCGACCTTCTTGAGGGCGCGACGGTAGTTGATGCGCTTGCCAAGTTGCTCAGCGACAGCCTCAGCAACGAGCACTGCTTCGACTTCTGGGCGGTGGACTTCGATGATCTTCATCCGCACCGGCTTGCTGGTCAGCTTCTCGAGCGCCTGGCGGAACTCGTCCACCTTGGTGCCCTTCTTGCCGATCAGAACGCCGGGACGTGCGGTGTGCACGAACACGGTGACCAATTCGCCAGCGCGCTCAATCTCCACCTTCGGGATCGCAGCAAACTGCCACTCTCTCTTGATGAACTTGCGGATGCGCTGGTCCTCGATCAGGTTCTGCGCGAAGTCACGCTTGTTAGCGTACCAACGCGAGCGCCACTGCTCGGTGACCGCGATGCGGAAGCCGGTTGGATGTACTTTTTGGCCCATGGTTATTCCTCAGCCCCAGCTGTGTCAGCGACTTCGGACTCAGCGACTTCGGTCTCAGCGACTTCCGTAACGGCATCGGCGCCTGCGACCGGCATTGCTTCCGGGTCAGCGACGTGAACGTGGATGTGACAGGTACGACGCCTGAACGGCATCGCGCGGCCTTGCGGACCCGGACGCATACGCTTGCCGCCGGGGAGCGGCGGGCCGTCTTGCGCGAAGATCTTCGAGATGACCAAGCGGTTCGGACGAACCGACGGGTTCTGAAGCGCGTTGGCGATTGCCGAAGCCAGAACCTTGTAGATCGCCTTGCCAGCGCGGTGCCGGTCGTGACGCAACTGGTCGAGGGCCTCGTTGGCCGTAAGGCCACGAACCAGCGCCAGAACACGCCGGGCCTTGTTGACCCCCATTCGTGCACGGCGGTGCACTGCTCGCGTTTCGAAGCTCATCGGTCTTTCTTCTGGTGGCCACGGAAGGTTCGCGTCGGCGCGAACTCACCCAGACGATGGCCGACCATATCCTCGGTCACGTAGACCTTGAGGAAGGCGCGGCCGTTGTGAACGTTGAACGTGTGTCCAACGAACTCCGGCAAGATCACGCTTGCGCGCGACCACGTTTGAATTGGGATCTTGGTGCCCTTCAAGTTCTGACCGCCAACCTTTTTGATAAGGCTGGGATGGACGAACGGTCCCTTGTGAGTACTGCGGCTCATATCGATGTCCTAGCGTTACTTCTAGCGTTAGCTACCACTGCCCACAGCGACGTGCTTGCCTGGCGAGCGACGACGCAAGATGTATTGATTACTGCGAGCCTTACCCTTGCGGGTGCGACCGCCCTTGGCCAAAACTCCGGTCGGCGAAACGGGGTGACGACCACCACCAGTTCGACCTTCACCACCACCCATTGGGTGAGCAACCGGGTTCATCGACGTGCCGCGGTTATGCGGACGACGACCCATGTGACGCTTGCGACCGGCCTTGCCAATGGTCACGTTTTGCCAGTCCTTGTTACCGATCTCGCCAATCGTGGCGCGACACGTCACCGGAACCTTGCGGGTCTCACCGGACGGGAGCACGATCGTAGCGTGGCTACCCTCGCGCGCCATCAGGCGACATGAGTTACCGGCCGAACGAGCGAGTTGGCCACCCTTGCCGGGCTGCAACTCGACGTTGTGAACCTGCAAGCTGAGCGGGATCGACTCGAGCGGCATGCAGTTGCCGACTTCCGGCTCGCACTGCTGACCGGACATGACCTTATCGCCAACCTTCAGCCCCTTGGGGGCGAGGATGTAGCGCTTCTCGCCGTCGGCGTAGAAGAGCAAGGCAATGTCGGCGGTGCGGTTGGGATCGTACTCGATCGCATTGACCGTCGCAGGGACGCCGTCCTTGTTGCGACGGAAGTCGACCTTCCGGTAGATCTTCTTGGCACCACCACCACGGAAGCGGCTGGTGATGTGACCGTGCGCGTTGCGACCGGCCCTCTTAGGCAAACGCTCAGTCAGCGACTTCTCGGGGCGTGCGCCCTTAGTCAGGTGACTGAAGTCGAGCACGGACGCGTTACGGCGGCCGGCTGACGTTGGTTTGTAGACTTTGACTGGCATCTTTTGGATCCTCTATGCGTCTGGCGCTTAGTTGACGTCAATCGTGTCGCCCGCTTTGAGCGTGACGACAGCCTTCTTCCAAACCGGGATGTGACCCGGACGCCCGAAGACGCGACGGCGCTTGGCCGGCATCGTCACAATGTTGACCGACTCGACCTTGACCGAGAACAGCGTCTCGATGGCCTTTCGGACCTCAACCTTGTTGGACTCGTTAGAGACCTCGAAGGTGAACTTGTTGCCGGTTTCCTGCGCGCCGCTGGACTTCTCAGTCATGATCGGGCGACGGATGACGTCGTAGAATTGCTCTGCGTTAGCCATGACTAGGACGTCTCTCCCTGCTTCTGATCAGCCGAAGTTTGAGCGAAGCGCTTCTCGAGCGACTCGTACGCCGCCGGGGTCAGCACCAGGTAGCGGCGCAGCAGCACCTGACGAGCGTTGAGGTCATCGAGGCAAGCCACGTCGACCAAAGGCACGTTACGCAGCGACTTGTAAACGGTCTTGTCGGCGCCATCGGTCACCACGGTGACACTGCGACCCATGTCGAGTTGCGACAGGATCGCAACCGCGGACTGAGTGCTCGGCGCGTCCGTCGGCCAACCGTCAGCAATGCCGACCTCGCCGTCACGGAACTTCGTGAAGATTGCGTTGCGCAGAGCGACGCGGCGAGCCTTCTTGGGCATCGCGTAGCTGAGGTCGCGCGGCTGCGGCGGATGGATACGACCACCACCACGCCAGATCGGCGACTTGGTCGTGCCCATGCGAGCGCGGCCAGTGTGCTTCTGCGGGTATAGCTTCTTGTTACCACCGCGGACCTGCGAGCGAGTCTTCGCTCGCACAGTGCCCTGACGCTGGTTCGCCTCATACATGACGACGGCGTCTTTGAGCGTACGCCCAAGAACCTTCGTGCCGAAGGCGCCAGCGTCAACGTCTCGCGTTGCGACTGATCCACCCTTGTATACTTTGACTTCGACCATGATTGGTTTGCTCCGGCTCTTGACTCGCGTTAGCGGCAGCTAGACCCAGCAGCTGCTGGGATCAGCAGGCCTTAATACGGATATCCACGCCGGCTGGCATGTTCAGCTTGCTCAGAGCGTCGACCGTCTTGGTCGTCGGCTCCGAGATGTAGATGAGACGCTTGTGCGTGCGTATCTCGAACTGCTCGCGACTCTTCTTGTCGACGTGCGGCGAACGCAAGACCGTGTAACGCTCGATGCGAGTCGGCAGCGGCACTGGGCCAGCGACGCGGGCACCTGTGCGCTTACTCGTCTCGACAATGTCGAGTGACGCCTGGTCGAGGGCCTCGTGATCGTAGGCCTCCATCCGGATTTGGATTCGCTCTTGCATAACAGTCGGGTCCAACACCAAGCCTGAGAAATGACTCAGGCAAGTGTCGGGTAAGGGTTTAGGGCAGCACTACTGTGTTACGTGAATGACGGTCTAGACTGCCATTCGATCGCAATCCATTGTGCGGCAAGGGGTTACACTCGAAAGTGTGCTCCCTGGGGCACAGGTGGGCAGACATGCTAGCGATCGCCAAAAGGACGGTCAACCATGCCACCCCACTATTTGCCCAATCCCCGTGATTTTGTCACAGATACGAGCGCAACTTGGCACCTGATCAGGCTGTTGGGGCGAAACCGGCGGGCCGGATCACAACCTGCCCCAAGCCCTTCGTGATGGAACGCAACCGCGTGACATAGCCGATCATCCTGGCCAGCGGTGCCCGCCCCGTCAATCGCGCCCCCATGCGACCGGCGGCAAGGTTAGCAACCTCACCTCCGCGCGACCCCAAGTCGGCCAGCACGGCGGCGGAACTAGCTGCTGGAGCAAGCACTTCGAACGAAACCCATGGCTCCAACTCTACCAATCCAGCGCGCGAAACGGCGTCCTCTAGAGCCTTTGCCGCAGCCTGCTCGACGAGTGCTTCAGCCTCGGCATCACCGCCGACATCGACCAACCGCAGTCGCATCCCGTGGAGCGCCCCGACCCGGACCCCGGTCAACAAACGGGCCCGGAGGTCAGCTTCCGCAACCGCAACCATGAGTCCCTCGGCCTCAACGTGCAAAGTCGCCGGATCTCCGCCGGCCACCGGTTCGACAACCACTTCGCACCGCGCAACCTGCTTAACACCTGCAATCAACGCGTGCGCTTCGGCGGATCCGACCGCCGCTCGCGACAGGGTTTCTCGCCGATCGACCCACGGCTTCGAGACCCGGAAGATGATGCCTGCCCGCAGGCGCGCCATGTCGGCCACGATCTCGAGGTGCAACTCCCCCATACCGCGAACCACAATCCGATCGTATTCGCGCGCCACCCGCAGCGTCGGATCATCGATCGCAAGGTCGCGCACCGCGGCATAGACGGCGCCAACCTGCTCAGCGCGCTCAGGCTCGAATGTCACCGCCAACACCGGCGCAGGGAACTTCGGCGATGGCAGCACTACCGGCTCAGCGGGGTCACAGACAGTGTCACCTGTGCGCCACCCTAAATCACCCGGCACGACGACAATCTCGCCAGGCCCAGCACTCGCCACAACGTCGTGGTGATCCGCACGCATCGACCAGAGTTCAGGAACAACCACCGCTGTTGCTTGCTGGCGCTGTCCACGGATGACTTCGGCCCCGGCCACGACGCGGCCCCGGACGACCCGCACGTAGTTCCAGACTTCGTTGAAATGCTGAACCTTGAAGACGAAGCCGCAGAACGCACCCGAAGCATTGCCAGCGCCCTTGACGCTCCAAACGCCCCGCGCTGGCAGATCCGCGACGCCCGGGAAAAACGCGACCACGGCATCAAGCAGCCAATCAACACCACGGTTGTAGAGAGCTGCACCGGCGAGCACCGGCACCAAGTTGCCCGCCAAGAACGCACGACGCAACGCCGCCCGCAGCTGATCCGGGGCCAGGGTGTCACCCGCGACCACGGCCGCCATAACGTCGTCATCGTGATCGGCGGCGACCTCAACCAGCCGTTCATGCGCCGCGCGGAGTTCCGCCTGGAGCTTGGGCACCAGGGCCTGATCTGGCTGGCCTTCAAACCACTGCACGGAACCAGTCAGCGCTTCACCCAGGCCGGCGAACTTGCCGCCCTCATCAAGCAGCGGCACGACCAATTCGACCGCGGTGCAGTCGAGCTCTTCGCCAACTTCGCGGAACACCGCTTTGTAGTCGGCCCCGGGGCGATCCAGCTTGTTAACGAACACCAGCTTCGGCAGACCCGCCGAAACAGTCTGCTGCCAGACCGCGCGGGTTTGCGATTCGACGCCGCGCACTGCATCAACGACCACCACCACGCCATCGATCACCCGCAGACAGCGCGCCACTTCGGCCACGAAGTCGACGTGACCTGGCGTGTCGACAACTTGCAGGGTGTGCTTGCCCCACGCGACACGGCTGGCTGCCGATGTGATCGAGATGCCGCGGGTTCGCTCCGCCGGCATGAAGTCCATCGCCGCAGTGCCGTCGTCGACGCTGCCGACCCAGGACTGCGCACCAGTATCAAAAAGGATGCGCTCCGTCAGAGTGGTCTTGCCTGCATCGATGTGAGCCACGATGCCGAACGTGCGCAGCCGATCCATGGATTACCGACGTTAGGACCAAAGGGCGCCGGGCGCCATGGCCTGACCAACATCGCTGTCAAGCGCTTCGCTATGCGTTGACGCGTGGCAGCGCGCCCTGCGTGATACCACGCATCTGCATCTTCAGATCGTCCGGATTATCCGACGCGGCCAGAGCATCTTCCAAACTGATGTTGCCAGCCTGGAAAAGGCGGATCAGCGACTGATTGAACGTCATCGTGCCGTAGTAACCGCCTTCGGCTAGCGCCTTGGGCAGCATACGCGTCTCGCCCTTCTCAAGCAGTTCGCGCACGGTCGGCGTGTTGATCATCAACTCGACGGCCGGAACCATCGACGTGCCATCCTTGTTCTTAACCAGACGCAACGAACAAACACCGGCGAGGTTGAGCGCCAATTGCGTGCGCACTAGGTCGTGCTGGTGCGGCGGGAAAAAAGAGATGATTCGTTCGACGGTCTGCACGGCGTTGACCGTGTGCAACGTCGAGAACACCAAGTGGCCGGTCTCCGCTGCGGAGATGGCTGCGGCAACCGTCTCGGCATCACGCATCTCACCGATCAAGATCACGTCCGGCGACTGACGCAGCGACTGACGAAGCGCTTGCGGGAAACAGCTGACGTCAGTGCCAACCTCGCGCTGATTGATGATCGAGCGCTTATCCTCAAAGCGGAACTCGACCGGATCCTCAACCGTAACGATGTGCTTGTTCATCGTGCGGTTGATGTATTCGAGCATCGACGCGAGCGTCGTCGACTTACCCGAACCAGCGATGCCAGTCGCGAGCACCAAACCGCGCTTCAGCGAAGCCAGACGCTTGAGCGGCTCAACCGGCAAGTTGAGATCCTTAAACGATGGGATCTCGCTCTTGATGGCGCGGAACACGAGGCCCTGCTCGCCACACTGATGGAACGCATTGCAGCGGAAGCGACCGACACCAGGAAGGGCAACCGCGGCATCGGTCGCACCAGTCTCGTCAAATTCCTTCTCGCCACGCTCACTGAGGATCTCTGAGACGTAGCTGCGAATCAGTTCCGCTGGCAGCGGTTGATCGCCAAGGAACCGGATGACACCGGCCACTCGCACGGCAGGACAACCGTTCGCCTTCAAGATCAAGTCGGAGGCGTTCTCCTTGATCATGATGCGAAGGAAGTCTCGCAGCCTGGGCATGCGACTGGCTGGCGAAGCGGGCGGTGGCGTATCTGGAGTCGACAAGTAATAGGTCCTCGACCTCCCTATCGACATCTGCGAACACCTCCCGAAGCCCCACTGAGAACCGCGGGAAATGCCCCACGCCCAGAATTAGCTCAGCTGTCCTGAAGTCCCGACAGCACCGACCAGATGGCGTTGCCCAACTCACGCAAGCCTTGTCCAGTCGCACTAGAAATCGGCATCACCGGCATCTGCACGGCGGTGGCCAACTGCTGCGCGCGCTTGCGACACTCTTCGTCTTCGACCTTGGTGGCGACGACAATGATCGGACGACCGGCAAGATCTTCCGAGTAGCTAGCCACTTCCTGCTTGAGCATCTCGAAGGCTTTCTCCGGCTCATCCAGCGGCAAGGCGCTGCAATCAACGAGGTGCAACAGCAGTCTGGTGCGCTCAATGTGCTTGAGGAACTTGTCGCCAAGCCCCTTGCCTTCACTCGCGCCTTCAATCAACCCGGGGATGTCAGCGATGACAAACGTCGACTCTCCCGGCCCCTGCGCAATGCCGAGCATCGGCTCGAGCGTCGTGAAGGGGTAGTCGGCAATCTTCGGGCGCGCCTTGGTCATGGTCGACAGCAACGTCGACTTGCCAGCGTTCGGCAAACCAAGCAGACCAACATCGGCGATCAGCTTGAGGCTAAGACGGACCTTACGAACCTCACCCTCACGCCCCAATTCAGCCTTGCGCGGGGTGCGCGTAACGGCACTAGCGAAGTGCACGTTGCCGCGGCCGCCAAAGCCACCGCGCACCAACACCCACGGTTGGTCGGCATCATTGAGGTCCTTGAGCACGTTGCCGCGCTCGGCATCTAGCACCTGAGTGCCAACCGGAACCTCAATCACCATGTCGTCCGCGCCCTTGCCCGAACAAATCTTGGGGCCGCCCTGCACTCCATTGCCGGCGCCAATGATGCCGCGACCAGTCAGGTGGTAGAGCGTGTTGACGTGGGTCGTCGCCAGCAAGATGACATCGCCACCTGAACCACCGTCGCCACCGTCCGGACCACCCTTGATGGTGTTCTTGTCTCGGAGGAACGAGATGCAACCGTCGCCGCCTTTGCCAGCGCGCGCGGTAATGACCAATTCGTCAACGAACATCGTGAGTTACGGGGATCGTCGGCGGTCATGCCCGGCCAACATGCCCGAGAAATCAGGCGGACCAGGAAAAGTCAGACGCCGACTAGTTGCTCGCCGGAACGTCGACGTGCACGCGACCGTTCGATTGGAAGCGAACGACGCCTTCAGCGACGGAGAACAAGGTGTGATCCTTGCCCTTACGAACGTTGCGGCCGGGGTGAAACTTGGTACCGACCTGGCGGACGATGATCGAACCCGCGAGGACTGCTTGGCCACCGTAGCACTTGATGCCGCGATATTGCGGGTTGCTGTCGCGGCCGTTCTGGGTCGAACCCACTCCCTTCTTATGTGCCATAGCTCTTACTCAGTTATTCAGTTGCTGATGAGTCCGTGAGGATCTTCGGCGTTAGCCCCAATGCGGGCTAAGCGTTGATCGCCTCAATCTGGACCATCGTGTATTGGGCGCGGAAGCCGTTGCGCTTGCGGCTGTTCTTACGGCGGCGAAAGTGACCGATGATGACCTTCGGATCCTTCACGTTGCGCACGACCTTGGCCGAGACGCTGGCGCCTTCGACAAACGGGGTGCCAACACGGCCCGCGCTGTCGCCCTCGCCGCTTACCAGGCAGACCTTGTCGAACGTGAGCGATTCACCTTCGGCGCTGCCACGGCGCAGGTGAATCTTGATGCGGTCGCCGGCGGCGACTCGGTACTGCTGATTGCGATCGTCGAGAACGGCGTACATTGGTCTGCTTGGGGTTGGAAGGGCGAAGGAGAGTAGCGGGGCACGAGCGAGAGTCAAGAGGCTCGATCAAGCGAGATCTCGCCCGACACGCCAATCGGGCCCGCCAACCCGGGTTCTCCCCCACCGGATCGGCCCCTAGGGCCGCATGGGCCGAAGGTTAGGCCCCAAGGTTGGGGCTTGGCGATGTCAGCCGGAGGCCTTTGGCGGGAGGCCCCCGACGGACTTTTGGCTGACCCTAGACTTTGACGCCCAGTCCAGCCGGAATCGCGATGCGCGCTTCTTGACCGTCCCCGGTGAGGAAGCGGTAGTGCACGACATCGATCGGGTAGCTCACTTCCGGTCGGAACACGATCGACTTGCCGACCGCATCCTCCACTTCAAGCACCGCACGCCGCTTGTAGTTGACCAGGTAGTCCGAAACGGCCGGTGCCACGAACACCTGCAGCATCGAGTAACCCTTGAGGTTGACCAGAGCACGCGCTTCGCGAAGCACCGACAATGCCTTCGACTGCACCGTGCGCGACCAACCGGCGCCCTTGCAGTGCGGGCACTGCATGAACACCGTGCGCTTCAGGCCGGGACCAACGCGCTGACGCGTGATCTCCATCATGCCGAACGGCGAGATGCGGCCGACCTTGATGCGAGCGCGGTCGCCACGCAGCGACTCAATCATCTTGCGCTCCACGTTGCGGCGGTGCTTCTCGAGCGACATGTCGATGAAGTCGATGATGATCAGGCCGCCAAGATCGCGCAGGCGCAACTGGCGAACGATCTCGGTGATCGACTCGAGGTTGGTGCGATACGCCGTCTCGTCGGACCCGTGACTACCGGCCTTGAACTTGCCGGAGTTGACATCGATGGCAACCAGCGCCTCGGCCTGGTCGATAACGATCGACGCACCGTTCGAAAGGTTGACTTGCGGCTCGTAGAGCTCTTCGACGTCCTTCTCGATGCCGAACGAATGGAACAACGGCGTCGTCACCGAGTGACGCTTAATGCGATCGGCCATGACCGGCATCAACTTCTCGGCGAAGTCGCGGATGCGCATGTAGACGTCTTCGCTATCGACAACGACGTCCGCGATGTCCGGCGTGAACTGGTCACGCATCGCCTTCAATACCAGATCGGACTCTTGGTAGAGCAGCGCCGGGGCCTTGGTCACCTTCAAGCGCTGGGCAACCATCTCCCAGATCTTATTCAGGTAGTCGCGGTCGCGCTTCACATCCTCGAGGCTCTTATCGATGCCCGCAGTGCGCACGATGAAGCCAATGCCACCGCTACCGGTCTCATCGAGTTCCTTAACGATCCGCTTCAAACGGCGTCGTTCGCGGCCGTCCTCGATCTTTCGCGAAACGCCGCACTTCGGCAGGCTCGGCATCAACACTAGGCAACGGCCAGGCAACGACACGTAGGTCGTCAGCGTCGGGCCCTTGGTGCCAATGCCTTCCTTAGTGATCTGAACGACGACTTCCTGCCCCCTCTTGAGCAACTGGTCAATCGTCGGACGGTTGCTACGCGGCGCGCGCCGATCGTTGGTCGCGCGATTGCCACTGCCGCTGCCTTCGCGGCTTGTGCTACCTTCGCGGCTGCTGCTGCCTTCGCGGTTGCTGCTGCGGCGCGAACGCTTCTTGCGACCTGACGGTTGGGCTTCGCCATCGGCGTCCTTATCGCCCTGAGACTCGCCTTGCGTCACAGCCTCGGCGTCACCGCCCTCGGCCGTTTCGCCTTCCGGACGTTCGCCATCGGCGCGATCCGCGGACTTGCGGGAACGGGAACGACGTGAGCGCGAGCGACGGCGACGCGGTGCGCCTTCGTCTTCTCCGCCTTCACCGCTGCCAGCATCAGCATCGCTAACACTGCCAGCGGCATTATCGCGTTGGTCAGCAACTGGCCCAGCCGGTGCCGGAGAAGCATCTTCGACGCTCGCGCTGGCACCTTCGTCATCGCCACGGCCGTCTTCATCATCCGGATCCGCGGCAGCCATCGCCATCGGACGTTCGTCATCTAGGCCGTGGCCAAAGCCACCGTGATGATCGTCGTCGTGATCGTCGTCAACAGGATCAGGCTCTACGACCTGCACGCCATCGACGGGCTCAATGACCGGCGCGGCGTCGGCGTCGTGAGAACCATCGGCATGGCCTGCCGCGTGGTCGGCAGGATCGTGCGACGTAACATCGCCAGTCGACACTTCGCCATCAGCCTGAGCTTCGGATTCGGCAGACGCTTCCGCATCACCGCCAGCAGATTCACCGTCGACAGATTCACCGTCGGCAGTTTCACCGTCGGCAGTTTCACCGCTGGCGACAGCCTTGCGCGGCTTGCGAACGCCGCGCTTGGGACCGGATTTCTCCGGTCCTGACTTCGCCTCGCCGGCGTCATCGTCATGATCGTCATCGTCGTCGTCCGACAGCGCTTGCTGCATGGACTCCGGGCCATCGTCGACATCGACGCGGGCACGGCCTTCGATCACATCTTCGAGCCTGAACTCTGGGCGACCGTACGCGGGCAACACATCGCTGACGTGCAGGAAGCCGTTGACTCGACCTCCAAACGCCACAAACGCCGCCCCGATAGACGGTTCGATGTTGACGACTTTGCCTTTGTAGATGTTACCGAGATACGCATCTCGGTTGGCCAACTCGACGTGCAGCTCTTGCAACACGCCATCTTCCACCACTGCGATCCGGCTTTCTTCCGGATCGATGGCGTTGATGAGCATCCTTTTCACGGGGGACCTTTGCTTGATGATCGCCGCTACATGCGGCGACCCCCTGTCTATTCCGGCGGTCGACTAGGCTCGTGTGGCGGGTCGTGCTGCTAAGAAAGCGGCGAGACCTCACGCCAGAGCCTCTTTCACGGGCGGTAGTGCCCGTGTTGTTGTCGGCGGGAATGGCGAACAGGGTAGGAAACGGAAATCCACGCCGAGTCGGATTTGACGCAAACCTTTATGGCAATAACACATGGAACGCAGCGGGTGCTGCGTTTTGTGGTCTTGCCGAAGGAGCGTCGGAGCGACGGGCATGGGGTAGTTCAAGGGTTCCATGCGGCGGATCGTTCCGACCTGCCAGTCATGGGCACGCTGTCTCACGTGAGATAGCGGCCCTAATGGTAGCCGGGGGTGGTGGCGCGCTCAATGCTTGTGCGGCACACAGTCAGGCGAATGCTGTGGTGCGTGCCTAGGCGTGCTGGGGTAAGCGGGGCGCCGGGCGGGTGGATCTCTACCTGGATGGGAGATCGGGGAGCACCGGATCGCTGCGCGAATCCGGCTTACCTGGCCGGATCGCTGCGCGAATCCGGCT
>CALCZA010000126.1 GCA_937906475.1 uncultured bacterium | reverse complement strand
TCTTGGTCCGGCGCAGTATGCACGCCGTCGCGCCACATGATCATGAGCGGCCGCACGGTCTGGCACTTGCCGCGCCGTGGCATCCGCAACGAAAAGCAGAACCCGTTGTGCCCAAAGGATCTCGCCAACAACACCATGGCGGCCATCTTCAACCGCGCTGGCTACGAGACGATGCGGACCTGCAAGAAGGGCAACAGCTACCAAGCGGCCAACAACCAGTTCACCACAGTGCGCGACCGGACCAACCGCCAGGCAGACCCGGAGCATGGTTCGCCCTGGCACGCAGAGCGCGTGCTCGAATACCTGCTGGGCCGCGAGCAGGAGTCGGACCACAAACCATTCTTGATCTACTTCGGCTTCTCGCATCCGCACGACCCGCGTCACGCCCCAGACGAACTGCTCGCCCACTACGGCGCCAACAACCGAGAAGTAAGCCACCCGCCGAGCGAACTGGCGCCGCCGCTGCCGCACAACTACCTGCCCGCGCATCCATTTCACCATGGTCAACCGGGCCTGCGCGACGAAGTCAATGTGCAAGGCGTCAAGCGCAAGCGCGACGAGGCGACGATCCGCAACGAAATTGGTCGCCAGTTCGCCTGCAACGAGAACATCGACATGCAAATTGGCCGCGTGCTCAACAAGCTGCGCGCCATGGGCGAACTCGATAATACGATCATCATCTACACGTCGGACCACGGCATGGCGATCGGCCGCCACGGCTTGCAAGGCAAGCAGAACCTCTACGAGCACACGTGGCGTGTCCCGATGATCGTCAAGGGCCCCGGCATCCCAAAAGGCAAGCGTGTGCACGGCAACGTCTACTTGCTCGATGTGCTGCCAACGCTCTGCGACTTCGCCGCCATCAAGCCGCCGGCAACGGTGGAAGGTCGCAGCATGCGGCCGGTGCTCGAGGGCAAGCAGGCGAACCTTCGTGAAGTTCTCTATGGTGTCTACGCAGGCGGCACCAAGCCTGGCATGCGCTGTGTGCGCAAGGACAACTGGAAGCTGATTCAGTACGACGCCATCAAGGGCTTCGTTCGCAAGACGCAACTGTTCGACCTGACTAACAACCCCGACGAACTACTCGAACAACACCACGTCGACAGCGTCGAGGCGCTGACCCACAACGACCCTAAGCGGAACCAGATCAACCTCGCCAACGACCCGAAGTTCGCAGCCAAACGCGCCGAGATGGAGGCGCTATTATTGGCCGAAATGGAGCGACTTGATGACCCCTACCGAATGTGGAACCAGCCGCGCAAGTAGCGCGCAGTGAGATAGGCCATCACCATGAAGACGAAGATCCTTGCGGCAACCGCCGTGCTGGCCGCCGGCGCGCTGGCTGTCTACTGGCCTGGCACCGCTGTGCCGGTGCCGATGACGAACCAAAACACCGCGTCCGGAGACATCGATGCGGCAACCGGAACCAAATTGGCCGATGGCACAGGCACTGGTCACAAAGACCAGGCGAACGCCCACCGCGAAATAGCCACCGGCAACGCAATCGAGCAGGCGTTGACCGGCACCCTCGAAGTGACGGTGCGCTTCGGTGGCGAGAACCCTGGCCCGGCCGCGCACTCCACCATTACCTACCGGACGTCCGGTGGAGATCGCCGGCTCGCACCGCGCTGCAAGACCAACCAGGCGGGCATCGCCATCATCGCCGACCTCGCACCAGGTCGCATGGTCGTGCATGGCGATCGCCACGAGCGCGGTCAACGCGTTGAGATCGAAGCCGGCAAGACGACAACAGTCGAGATCACCTACCCAGCAGGCATGCTGCTGCGTGGCATCGTCATCGATGACAACGAACACCCGATCGCCGGTGCGCTGATCGAAACCGCGATGCCTATGCTGGTAGGCCGCGACCCCCATGTTCTGGCAATCTCTGGCGGCGATGGGCGGTTCGAAATCCGTTCTGCGTTCCGCCCGTGCTTGGTCGGAGCGCGGGCCCAAGGATTCTTGGCGGCGCCATTGCAGTACCCGGCAATGGGCACCGACATCGAGGTGAAGTTCCAACTCGTTCCGGGCGGCGGCACGGTCGACGGAACGGTTGTCGACGAACAAGGTGATCCAATTGCCGATGCCTTGGTCTGCATCGGTGCAGGCAAACTGCAAGGCCTCGGCATCGCTGCGATGGACGGCTCAACGCCGCTGCCACTGCCAGCGTTGGTGCGCAGCAACCAGGAAGGAAAGTTCCGCGCGTTGGCGATCCCACCGGGCAACGCAGAAGTGTGGGCGCGCGCTGTCAACAAGTCGCCATGGCGTGGCACATGCTCCGTCGCCAACTATGGGACCTCCGCGTTGCGCATCACCATGCAGCGCGGCGGAATCTTGCGCGGCTTTGTTCGCACAGCGACTGGCGACCCGGTGCCCAAGGCCGAGGTGATCCACGGCGAGTGGCAACAAGTCGAGAACGTACGCACCTACAGCGATGCCAGCGGCGCGTTCGAACTGCGCAGCCTGCCTCTAGGTGCCATCGAGGTGCGGGCCGAACACGACCGCGAAGGGCGCAAGACGGCAACCGTGCATCTCGCGCCCGGCAAAGCACTCGAACACGATCTCGTGCTATCACGTGGGCTCGAGTTGCGCGGCAAGGTGGTCGACCAAAATGGCAAGCCGGTCGCCAAGGTCTACGTTGAAGCCACCGCAGATCGCACGCCGACGCAAAAACACTGGATGGGTTCCTGCCGCACTGACGAAGCTGGCCACTACCTGATCCCGAACTGCCCCGTGGACCGTCCATTGCGCGTCAAGTTCTCCAGCAAGTTGATTGCGCCGCACGTAGTCAAAGACCTCGATCCGCAGAAGGGCGCGCTCGACGTCACGGTGAAGGGCGTCGGCAACGATGTGCACATTGTCGGCTACATCGTCGACCCGCATGGCAAGCCACTGGCCGGAGTACGCGTCAGCCCGCGCAGCGAAGCACGCAACCAACACATTTCGTCGGTCACGACCAAGGAAGACGGTGCGTTCGCCTTCGGACCACTACCGGAAGGCATTTGGAAGCTGGCGATCAGCCATGAAAAACACCCATCACAGACCATCACGTCGCACCACCTTGGCGGTGACGAACGCTGGGACATGGGTAACGTCGCGCTGACACTCGGCGGCACGGCAGTCATCAAGCCGCAATCCGTACCCGGCACCGATCTCTACTTCATGGTCGCCGACACGCAATCGACGGCACGATGGAGCCTTCACTCCAAAAACGAACCGGTCACGGCCACGCTGCGAGCCGGTGACTACCTGCTACAGGCATGGGGCAAACGCGCGGCTGCGCAAGTCGTGCGCTTCACCATCATCGGTGGTCAACAAACCGAGATCCTGCTGCACACGCAAGTCGGCACCAAGCAACGCCTGGAGTTCGTCTACGACCGGGAGACCGAGACCACCCAAGGCGCGACGCTGGCGGTCTACAAGGGCGACGACAAGATCGTCGACAAATGGCTGTCGACCAGGCCTTCTGAGGATTGGGGCTACGACCTCTGGCTGCTACCCGGCACCTACCGGGTCACATTGCGCGGCAAGCTGCGCGCGGAGGCGACGCTGACGATCGGCACCAACGAATCGCCGCCCCTGACGATGCAACTCGGCAACGACTAGCCGTTGCCGCGCACGCCGTATTTACTGAGCTGTAACTGCTCCAGTAACGCCCGCAGTTGGCGCACCTTGTCGGGGTGACTGGCCGCCACGTTGTTCTGTTCGCCAACATCCGATTGCAAGTCGAACAGTAGCTCCTGGCCCTTCTTGCCGCGCGGCTTAACGAACTTCCACTGACCAACGCGCACAGCAAGCCGACGCGCTTCTTCAATCATGTAGGGCAAGCCAACCTCGTCTTCGCCTAACAACGCCCGCAGGTTGTCGCGACTGTCGATCGCTTGGTCCTTTTGCAGTTCGACCTTGAGCAACGAAGCGAACGACGCAACGAAGTCAATCTGGTTGACCAACGCATTCGACACACCAGGCTTGATGTGACCGGGCCAGCGCACCAGTAGCGGCACGCGCGTGCCGCCTTCGAAGATCTGGTATTTGCCGCCGCGATACGGGCCCGAACCATCGTGGCCGCGATCGACCTCCTTGGTCGACGTTTGAACCGTCGTGCCATCGTCGTAGCCATCGTCGTAGACCGGGCCGTTGTCACTCGACCAGATCACGATCGTATTGTCGGCGAGCCCATGCTGATCTAGCGCGTCGAGGATCTCACCGGTGGCCCAATCAAACTGCACCATCGCGTCACCTCGAAAGCCGAGCTGGCTCTTGCCCTTAAAGCGCGGATGCGGCGCGCGCGGCACGTGGATGTCTTGCGAGCTGAAGTAGAGGAAGAACGGCTTGCCCTGCTTTTGCTGCGCCAACCAGCGCTTGGTCTTGGCGATAAACTCATCGGCCATCGTCTCATCGTTCCACAGCGCCGACTTGCCGCCCCACTGGTAGCCGATCCGGCCAATGCCGTTGATCACCGAGTTGTTGTGGCCGTGACTACTCTGGTAGTAGGTCATCGCAGCACGGTCCTTCTTGCCGTCCGGATACACGGTGCCCGTGAAGCCTGCCGGGCGCTTGCCGAGATACAGCGGGTCTTTGGGGTCGAGCCCGACGACCGTGTGGCCATCGAGGTAGACACACGGCACGCGGTCGTTGGTCGACGGCATCAGATACGAGTAGTCGAAGCCCACCTCAAGCGGACCAGGCGCGACCTTGCCGTTCCAATCAACTGGCGTCTTGCCGTCGCCAATGCCGAGGTGCCACTTGCCAACCACCGCCGTCCGGTAGCCACGCTGCTTGAAGACGCCGGGCAACGTCAACATGTCTGGCTTGATCGTCATCGGCGCGTTCGGCGCCAGGATACGCACGCCATGACGGAAGCCATGGGTACCGGTCAGCATCGAGAAGCGCGATGGCGTGCACGTCGCCGCCGAGCAATGGCCATCGGTAAAGCGCAGCGCCTGCTTCGCCAAACGATCGACATTCGGCGTCGGGATTTTCTCGGCGCCGTAGCAGCCAACATCGGCGTAGCCCACGTCATCACCGTAGATAATGACGACGTTCGGCAGATCCTGCCCAGCATCGAGAGCCTGCGCCGGCAATGCGCATACGAACAGGATTAGGCCAAGCATTCGAACGGATTGCATAGGCGTCCAGGTTAAGCGCATGACTGTCGCGACCAAAGGATACCGCGTCGGGAACGACATGGATCGTGATTTGCTCCGGCACCCACCGGCAGCAAAGGGCGTATTTCGCGTGCCATACGCCCAAACCACATCGCGACGGCCGAGTATTAGCAGTCACCACCCAAATCATCTGCATCCCGGAGTCCGCGCACCGTCTCGAGATGCTCACTCCGCCACCGCCGGGCCATAACGATCCACTGAAGCGCTAGCGGCAACGCGCTGAGTGCTTACTATGTTCGCATGCGCGCCGCACTCGCAACTCTTGCTGTTGGCCTGGTCTTCGCAAGCGTGCCACGCACGCAGCAACCGAAGATCACACAGATCCTCGCTGGCGATCTCGGCTACGGCGATGTCAGTTGCGACCATTCAGAGAGTCGCATCACGACTCCCAATGACCAGCATCCAGATATCGTTCGTGAGCGGCAGACGAAGCTCAAGGCGACCAAGGCATCCGGGCGCAGCGCGCCGTTGCCACAAGACGCAGCGACCGTGCTATCAACATTTGCGTGGCCCGTGCCAGGCAGCGTCGTGATCATCGACACCACGACCAAGAAGCAGCGCACCGCCAAGTCGCGCTACACGATGAATTTTTTCCGACACGAAGACGGCAAAAGCATGCGCGTGCGGCACGAGGACTACGAGTTCCTCGAGATCGAGGGCCAAAACGCAAAGACCGAGCGCATGCAGAAGCTGGTAGCAAGCGCAGAAGCCATGGCCGCCGTCATCCCGGACTACCGCATCCATCAGTCCGGTCGCTACCTGGAGACCATCGACATCGAAGAGATGTTGGATCGCATCATGCCGCTGCTAACAAAGCGCATGGGCGACTCAGATGAACAAGTCACACGCATCCGCGCCCAGTTCCGTCGCCCAGAGTTCAACGAACTGATGCAGGGCACGCTGTCGAAGTATTGGAACAGTTGGGTCGGTGAGTGGATCGGCTGGGACGTCGCGGCCGGCAAGACCGTCGAGCAGATGAGCGAGGCGGATGCGTTCGGGGTGAAGGTGCCGTGCGTCCTGCGACGCACCCACCACGGTGGGGCACCGGATCACCCAGGCCACGTGCGCTTGAGCCTACGCGCAATCGTCAATGGCCAAGAAGCCGTGGACGCCATGGTGGCCTTGTTCGCCAAGGTCAACGACAAGCAGTCGGTTCAAGAAATGCGCGACCAGCTTGAGAATGCGACGATGGTCCGCCACCTCGAAGTCATCACGCGAATCGACACGCTGCAACCAGCGTGGGCGCGATTCGAAATGCGGACCACGCTCAAAAAGACTGGCTCCGACAAACCGGAAGAACAGATCGAACGGCACGAATACACGTTCGCGTGGCCAAAGTAGGCCAGCAAGCGCAGCGACCAACCCATTGCGGCGTGCCGCTTAGTCAGGCATGGCGTCAGGCATGGCGACGCCGAGGACCACACTCACCGGTCGTGTGGCTACTTGCGGGCCGCCACTTCCGCCAACAGTTCACCGAGCGCAACGACACCCGCCGTATCAAGCACCAGTTGCTTCTCCTGCGCAGGCAAGTCAAAAGCCTTGACGTGGATCGCGTGCTGGTCGGCTTTGAGTAGCTCTTCAATTTCGGCGACAACATCGACCTTGGCCAGGCCGTCGTGATCAGTCGGCTTCTGTTGGCTGACCACCCAAGCCAACTTCGGCATTTTCAAATCCTGTCGCAGTTGCTCGATGACCGAGGCCAGACGCTCCGGTGCGCCCTTGCGGAACGGATGCCACGACATGTCATTCTCACCAACGTGGTAGTAGATACCCTTGAGGTTGACGCGATGACCCTTCTTCTTGAGCGACGCCACCGACTCCTTCACGAAGGCCAAGAACTTCGGATACAGGTTGCGCGACTTCGCGACACTGCCGGCCTCGGTCCAGTCGATAATCTGCGACCCGCTATGCGTAAACTTCGCGATCGCAAAGTCCTTGTGGCCGGCCTTCTGCAGCGCATGCCCGAAGCTCACCTCCGGGCCGAACGTGTCATAGAGGCCCGCGGGACCTAACGGTTCCCAGTCGGCCGACTGCTTCGCCGCGCCGCCAACATTGTAGCGATAGGCAATGCCCTGCTTATCCTTGAGCATCGGGCGTTTGCCCTTCAGCGTGCTCAATTCCTGCACGAAGGCGCGCTCACCCTCCATGTTGCGATGACCGGCGAGCACATAGAGGTCAATCTTGCGGCCTCGCTTATAGGGCCACTTCTTTAGCGGCCGCGGCGACTCCGGCAGTTTGCCAATCGATCGCAAGTAGGCGTCGGCGTAGTTGACCCCATGCTCTAATTGGCCAAGCGTGCCGTAGTGATAGTGCAAGCCCGCGCCACCACCGACCTCGACGCCAACGTGCGACGTCGCGACGAATTGCGCTAGCGGATCCGTCTCCGTCACGGCGCGCTGGCCGACGCTAATCTCATACATGCGCGGCCGCAGATCCATGCCCCACACCGTCTTCGTGCACAACTCGCCGATGTAGAACGGCAACTTCGGCACCTTCAGGTCACGACGCCAACTCGCGATGAAGTTCTTCAGGTTGGCACCGTAGTTCTGACGGTACTCATCGTTGAACATATCGTTCTCGCCCTGATGCCACATGAAGCCTTCGAGGCGCCAACGAATGCGCTTCTTGTCGAGCGCCGCAAGCGAGGTACGCACCGTCTCGAGCGCGATCGGGTAGAGCTTGAAGCCGCTCGGCTCATCAGGATTCCAGTCGGCACCAATGGTCGTGCCACCGGCCGCGATCTTGATGATGGCAATCGGTGCCTTGATCGCGTTGGTGACATCGCGCGCGAAGCTCAACTCCGGGCCGACGGTGTTGTTGACCGGCTGCAACTCCGTCCAACCTTCGGAACGCTTCTTGTCCTCGCGGCCGATGCAGTATGAGTAGCGCACCTTGGCTTGTGGTTCGCCCACGCCTACGAACGGCGGAAACCGCGCGATGTCCTTCACTTTGGAATCGGAGCCAACCATGTTCGATTGGCCGGCGAAAATGAACACTCGCACCGTCTTGTCGTCTTCGTCCTGAGCCGACAACGGCACCAGAACCCCAGACAGCACGAGCAGACACTGCAGCAACCAGCGAGTCGTCATCATCATATTGTTCCTTCGCACCTACCGGACCTTGTGCACCGTGCCGTGAATCTTGGCACGCAGCACTTCGCCAGCCGTCGTTTCGAGATCGCAAGCAATCTCAATGCACATCGTTGGCACCAGATCAGGAAGATGCAACCGCACCGTCTTTCGATCAGTAGACAGCTCCGCCTTGCTAACCTGCAACGCCTTCTCGTCGTAGTGCTTGCTGCCGTAATTCTTGGTGCGGCGTAGAGACCACGTCTTGATGCTGTAGCTATCGAGGTCCGCCGCCAGCTCTGGATCTAGTTCGGCACCGAAGGTCAATTGTAAGCCGCCGGTAACCACCTTCATCGCGGTTGGCATCAACGTGGCACCGCCAACGTAGCGCACCCGATACAGGCCACCTGGCCGCGTTCGCGCCCCCGACCAGCCATACAGGCCACAGCAATAAAGCTGACCACTAGCTTCATGGAACCGGCCGCGCATAACGCCGGTCGCGAACTGCGCAATCGGTAGCGCGACCATGCCGCCTTGGTGCACGCCGTCGACTTGGTCTTCGAGCACCAAGTAGGCGCGCCCCATGCCGTATGACAACTGCAACAACGAACCCTGGGGCAGCCCCCACTTCGAGCCAACCACACGCACCAGTTCGGCTGGCGAGCGATCGAACGCGTTGGTCAGCCAACACAGCGGCTGCTCCATATCCTCGTCCTTGTTGCTGGCTCGCTCGTGGTAACCAAACATGTTGCCGTAGAAGCCACCCGGGACGACGCGGTTGATCCGGTTCTTCGGCGTCCAGTGACCTTCTTGATCGGTGACGTAGAACGAACCGTCGTCGTTGACGCAGACACCGTTGGCGGCACGGAAGCCGTTGGCCAGGATCTCGGTGGTCTGGCCGTCGCTCGACACCTTCAATAACGTGCCGTGATGCGGCACCAACGCCGTCAACGCGTGGCGCGCGGACTTCGCGTAGTAGAAGTTGCGATCCTTGTCGCTCTGTAGCCCCATCGCGAACTCATGGAAGTGCTCCGTGACCTGATGGTCGTTGTTGAAGCACCGGTAGTAGTCGGTCTCGCCATCGCCGTTGTGATCTTCGAGCACGCAGATCTGATCGCGACAACCGACGTAGATAACGTCGTCGAGGATGCGCACGCCCAACGGCTGGAACAGACCGGCGCCAATGCGTCGCCAAGAGAGTTCGCCTAGTTCATCCTGCAAGCCAGACACGATCCACACATCACCACTCCACGTGCAAACCGCCGCGCGCTTGCCGTCGGCGAAGAAATCGAAGCCACCTAGCCGCATCCAACTGTGGAACGGATTGGCCGCAAGATCGGGAACCGGCAACTCGTCGACCGCATAACCAGACGACGCTTCGCCGGCCCGCGCCGTGGTCGTGCAGGTCTCGGTCCACTG
Source organism: uncultured bacterium (assembly GCA_937906475.1). GTDB lineage: Bacteria > Planctomycetota > UBA1135 > UBA1135 > UBA2386. Next base: position 29,630 of record CALCZA010000126.1, on the reverse strand, counting down.
CGCCGCGCTGGTCGCTACGCGAGTTGGCATGTCAGGCACGCCATGCAGCGAGTTCGCGAGTTCGAGGATGCGCTGGTCACCGCTGCTGAGGCGCAGCATGTAGTGACCGACAACCTTGCTCTGAGGAATGCGCATCACCCACCAACCATCGATCGCCATCACCAAGCCAGATCGATTGCGTGACAACAAGCTGACGCGCAGGTCATCCGACTTCGGCGCAAGCCGCACCAACAGTTCCTGGTCCGACGCCTCAACTTCTAGTCGACGCGTCACAATCTCCGTGCCGTAGACCGATTCGAGACCGGGCATCTCCCGCACGGTGACGGTGCCAACCGAATATTCGAGGATCGAATCCTCACCAAGTTGCTGGCGACCAAGGAACCGCACCCACGACTTCGGCAACGGCCCATAGCGTTTGCCGTCGCGGCCAACGATGCGCTCGTCGGCCCAAGACCCCGTCGCCGGATTGGCCCAGCCCGGCTCGTTGGGCGCAGCAAACAACAATTTGCCGCGAACATGTGCATGCGAGTTGTGCGAGCCATCGAAGGCGACACCCTTCCAATCAATGAAGCCGTTGCCAGTCCACGCGGCAGCTAGGCGCATCGTATCTTCGTCGTAGACAACAAAAGCGCGACCGCGCGAAACGCCACCCGGGCCATCGTCGACGCGCACCGCGATGCCCTTCTGCACGATGTTCTGCTTTTGGACTTCGTAGGTCCAATGCAGTGCGTTGCCGTAGTCCATGCGACGATAGCCTGGCCAGTCCGCGTCGGGCATCGGCCCCGACGACTTGGCAGCCGGCATACCTGCTGGCAGCGCCGCCACGTAGTCGGCATTGACTGCGGGCAAGGACAACTGCTGCCGCAGGTAATGGATCGCGTCGTAGCGCGCCGGCGCCGGGATCCCAGCCATCGGTTGTTGGTGAGCAACCCCTGTCGCCAGCGTCGCGAAGATCGAACGTGGATCGGAACCGTTCTTCAAGCCGCCCGCGAACTGCGTCGCTGGCTGCGCATGGCAACTGTGGCATAGCGCCGACCACACATGCGCACCACGCGCAACACTGGCCGGGTCCTGCAGCGCGAGACCACGATGGTCCACGTCACTAAGCGCACGCACCCAGATGTTCGCAAAGCGAACTTGCGAGCTATCGGCCTGCAGCCGAATTGGGCCGCGCACAGAGGACTGTTTCGGCTCGGGCTGGTTTAGCTGAACGTCCTGCTTCTTGGGCTGCCACTGCAACGCATGCTCGCCCATGTTGACCACCTCGCCACGCGTCCACTGCTGCGCCTTGCCGTCGGGCACGTTGTGTTCGAAAACCGTCACATCAGAAATGTCGCCGCTGTAGCTGCCAGCGAAGTCGTCAGCGGCCGCACCGATCTTAAAAACATCCTCCGAGCGATCCCTGGCGGTGAAATCATCCTTATCGCAAACCAGCGCGCCATCGACATACATGCGGGCCGCCCCATTGCGGTGCGTCAACAACACACGATGCCACTTGCCGTCGTTGTAGCGACGCGAGCTTTGCATCTCGCCGACCCAACCGATGTCGTAGACCAACCGACCATCACGCAAGAACAACGCCTTGCTGTCCGGCCGCCACTTGCCCGACGGTGGACACTTCGACGCAAGCGTGCCGTTGCCCTTGGTTCGGAACCGTGCGGCAATTGTGAACTCGCCCGAACCGAACGCAAACGACTCGCCGGCCGAACGTGCCATGCGCACGCCGCCACCCGAGGCAACCGAACGCGCACCCGGTTCCTGCCTCTGGAAGCCGTAGACCGTGCGTTCGCGCAACGTCACCGCGTCGTGGATCTGCTTGCCGTTGAGCCAGGCACTGACCACCGGTTGCTCGTCCTGCTGGTGGCGGTAGTAGATGTCGAGCGACTGCCAATCGCCTAAGCCACGCGAAGCATTCTGATCCGGCGCCTTCTGGCCGTTGATCGCGCCCATCGACGTTTTACTCGGCGCCCGCTCGAAGGAGTCCGCGATTTCAATCTCGTAGCGACCCGCGAGGTAGATGCCACTGCGGCCACGGAACGCATCTGGAACCCACGGCGAGTGCGGCGGCCCGGGCACGAACGGGACGGCGACATCGACGTGCAGGTGAAAATTGCTAAATGACTGCGCCGTCACCAAGTCACCAAAGCCGGGACGCGCAACCAGGGCGCGCCCATCCGTCAACCAACGCGCAGCCTCGTGCTTGGCACCACCGCTGCTCGAATCGGCACGCTGGTCAATGCCAATCGCGCGCGGTTCGACGCTTGGATCCCAATGCCGCCATTGGCTCAGATCCGAACCATCGAACAACACCGTCGCATCCGCCGGCGCCTGCAATGCCGGCGGCTTCTGGGGTTCGGCTTTATGCAGCCGAAACAGCGCTTGGCCAGTGCCGAACGCGCCCTGCTCTGGAACCTCACGCTGAAGCCCCCACAGAACGGCGTTGCCCAGCAACGTCTGGAAGCCTGGCCGCTCGAAGTTCTCACGGCTGCCCAGCGACGTGTAGAAGATGCGCGACTCCTTGCGGTAGCGGTTCGTCCAAGCAATCGGTTCTGTGGGCAGACGACCGGTGCGCCCCAACAGCACAACACTGGCACTGTCAGCCAACGGTTGCGCATTGTAGGTTCCGCCGTGCCCCATCTCGACAGCCAGATCGACGCCATTGACAAGTGCATGGCCGTCCGCCCACGGCGGCACCACGCTGAGGGTGCCCTCGCCGTTCGGCGCATGCGACTTGTAGTGGCCCCCAAAGAACGGTGGAAACCACCCCTTGTCGGCGACGAACGCGTGGCTCGTGGTGCGCAAGGCGACGCACGGCTTGCCATCGTCGAACCACTTCTTCAGGCGCGCGAACTGGTCTTCAGTGGCCGTCCGGAAGCGCAAGAACATCACCAACAAATCCGCCGAGTCGAGCGATTCGAGTGACGGCAGCTGGTTGCCCTCGCTTTGCAAGTAGGTGACACGCAGATTCAATTCATCTTCGAGGCGCTTGGCGAACTTCGGCATGGTTTCGCCAGAGCCGTATTCGCCCTCTCCCACCAGGAATACGACGTGCGGCGGCGTTTGCGCCGCCAACCGCTCGGACCCAACCAAGGCAACCACCAATATCGCCAACGCGACAATCAGACTTCGCATACGAAGAGCGTAGCCCGAGAGCCCCGCTCGACCTACCATGCCGAGCCAAGTCAGTGCCGAATGCATGGTTGCATGAAGCACGGCGGGCGCGATACGCATGGCTTCAGACATGACAGAAATATCGGTTGGCTTCCTCGGCGCAGGCGATGTCGCAGATCTGCACGCGGACGCCATCATGTCGTGCCCGGGCGCACGGCTCCACGGGGTCTGGAATCGCACCCCCGGTCGTGGCCAACGCAAGGCAGAGCAATACGACTGCCGTTGGTATGAGACGGCCGAAGAACTGGTCCAAGACCCGACGCTTGACGCAGTCTTCGTGCTGACCAACCTCGAGACCCACCGCGAATATGCCGAACTCGCAATGCAAAACGGCAAGCACGTGCTGGTCGAAAAGCCGGCCGGCTGCAACCTCGAGGAAATCGCCTCGATGCGCGAAGTAGCAAAGCAGCACAAGGTGCAGTGCGTGCCGGTGCACAATTACATCTACGAACCGTCGATCGAGCGCACCCGCGATCTATTGGAACGCCAAAAGCTAGGCAAACTCGTGTCGGTGCACGTGCTCTACAACATCCACCACCCAGAATCGGTCGCCGCGCGCTACCCGGGCGTCATCCGGCAGATCATGACGCACCACGCCTACATCCTGCTCTATCTGGCAGGCGCCCCAAAGACGGTGGCGGCGATGAAGGCAACCGTCAACGACGGCTCGGTCGAGCATGAGAACCTCGCCGTGGCAACGCTGCAAATGCAGAACGGCGCGATCGCGCACCTACACGCCAGCTTTGCCGCCGACGACCACTCGGGGGATCCGTGGACGTGCCTGATCAAGGTCATCGGAACCGATGGCGCGACACGCTTCAGCTACCGCGATTGGGTCGAGAACAAACGCGCCCATGTGCACTCACACACCTACAGTGCCTACCCATTCTCGATCGAGCGCACAGTGCACCACTTCCTAACAAAGTGTGTCCGCAACGGGCAACCGCCGTTGTCGAGCATGCAAGACGCCTACGACGCGCAACGCATCATCGAAGGCTGCGAAGCATCGATCGCCGAGCAACGAATCATCCAGTTGTGATCTGATCCAGCTGTAATCCACAGAGACTACAATCTACTTAGAATGAGCAACCACTTTGATCTTACGGGCCGCGTGGCAGTCATCACCGGCGGCGCCCGCGGCATTGGCCTCAGCGCCGCCGAACGCTTAGCCGACGCCGGCGCGTCGATCGCCATCGTCGACATCGATGCCGAGGCATCACAAGCTGCCGTCAAGAACATCGAGCAGCGCGGTCAAAAGGCCATCGCATGCTCGATCGATTTGACCGACGAGCAAGCGGTGATCGCGATGACCGATGAAGTCTGCGCCAAACTCGGCAGCTACGACATCCTGGTTTGCGCCGCCGGCATCGTTGGCCAAAACGCGTTCGCTTGGGAGACCAGCGTCGACGAGTGGCGCAAGGTTCTCGATGTCAACCTGACGGCGCTGTGGTTGTGCAACCGCGAAGCGTTGCGTCCGATGCGCAAGCAGAACCGCGGCCGCATCGTCAACATCGCATCGATCGCCGGCAAAGAGGGCAATCCGAAGCTCGGCCCATACTCGGCATCGAAGGCTGGCGTAATCGGCATGACCAAGTCACTGGCTAAGGAAGTCGCCGACACTGAGATCCGCATCAACTCGATCGCGCCGGCCGTCATCCAGACGCCGATGCTCGACCAAGTGAGCCAAGAAACCATCGACTACATGGTCTCGAAGATCCCGGTCGGCCGCACCGGCAAGACCGAGGAAGTCGCCGCCCTAGTGCACTACCTCGCCAGCGATGAGTGTGGCTTCAGCACCGGCGCCTGCTTCGACATCTCCGGTGGCCGCGCCACCTACTAACACAACCCTCAACCCTCCATCACGAACGAATCCCCCATGCGACGCATCTCCATCGGTTCTTGGGCCTACACGATTGGCCCATACGCAGGCAAACCCATCGACTTCGACACCGTCTGCACGAAGCTCAAGGAACTCGGCTACGACGGCGTAGAACTCGGCGGCTTCGCGCCGCACCCCAATCCCGATGACTGCCCAGAAAAGTCACAGCGCGACGAAATCGTCGCCAAAATGAAGCAGTGGGGCCTGTCGTTCAGCGGCCTCGCCGCCAACCTTTGGGGCGAGCAGTTGGCGAACACCGACGACAACAGCAAGTATGTCGCGGAGTTCACCAAGAACGCGGCGTTCTGTCGCGACCTTGGCATCCCAGGTATCCGCGTTGACGCGGTGCAACCACCGACGATCCTCAAGGACACCGACTACGACACCGTGTTCCGGCGCGTCACGTCAACGTGGAAGACGTGCAACCAGATTGCCAAGGACCACGGCCTCTACATGACCTGGGAGTTCGAACCCGGCTTCGTGCTCAACAAGCCGAGCGACGTGCTGCGCGTCCTGGACGAGATTCCCGACGACAACTTCGGCGTCATGTATGACACCAGCCACGGCCACATGGTCGCGGTCGTCGGCGCGCGTCAGCACGGCGAGAAGGAAGTTGTCGAAGGCGGCCAATGTGGGTTCTTGGATAAGCTCGCGGGCCGCATCAACCACATCCACTTGATCGACTCCGACAACACCTGCCACAAGGATGACAACGGCGACGATGAGACGTCAATGCACCTGCCATTCGGCAAGGGCGTCGTCGACTTCCCACCGATCCTAAAGAAGCTCGCCGCGGTGCAACTGTCGCACGACTGGTGGACGGTCGACCTGTGCTTCTGGCCAGATGCTTGGGAAGCGACGGCATCGTGCAAGCAGGCGATGGACGCGTTCGTCGCCGAATACACCTAGGCCCTAGAGACTCCTCTACACACCAATCGGAACCTTGGAATGAGCAAACCACTCAACGTTGCCGTCATCGGCTACGGCTTCATGGGCAAGGCCCACGCCAACGCCTACAAGAAGGTCAACAACTTCTACCCTGAGCTCGAATACCGTCCGAACCTCAGCTGTTTGTGCGCGCGCGACGCCGACAAGGCCAAATCGTTCGCCGACACTTGGGGCTTCGACTCGATCGAAACGGACTGGCGCAAGGTCATCGAACGCGACGACATTGACGTCATCGACATCTGTTCGCCCAACAATACCCACCACGATCTCGCGATCGCGGCAGCCGAAGCTGGCAAGTGGGTTCTGTGCGAGAAGCCGTTGTCGATGGACACTGCCGAAGCCGAACGCATGACGGCCGCGCTCGAGAAATCGGGCCAGCCCAACATGGTCTGGTTTAACTACCGCCGCGTGCCTTCAATCGCGCTAGCTCGGCAACTGGTCGAAGAAGGTCGCACCGGCAAGCCGTTCCACTACCGCGCCACCTACCTGCAAGATTGGACGATCGCCGAAGACGTGCCGCAAGGTGGCCAGACACTCTGGCGACTCGATGCCGCCGTCGCTGGTTCGGGTGTAACTGGCGATTTGCTGGCCCACTCGATCGACACGGCGATGTGGCTCAACGGTCCAATCGTAAGGGTGGTCGCCGACACGGAAACGTTCGTCAAGCAACGTGTGCACCAAGAGACTGGTAAGAGCCAAGCCGTGTCGATCGATGATGCGTGCATGTTCTTGGCGCGCTTCGCCAATGGCTCCATGGGCACGTTCGAATCGACTCGCTACGCACGCGGCCGCAAGAACTACAACACGTTCGAACTCAACGGCGCGGACGGCTCCCTGCACTTCGACCTCGAAGACCCGCAGTATCTCGATTTCTACGAGCACAAGAAGCCAGGCAGTGATCAGAAGGTTGAAGACCACCTGACCGGCTGGCGCCGCATCCATACGACCAACTTCGAGCACCCCTACATGGACCACTGGTGGGTCCCAGGCTGCACGATTGGCTACGAGCACACGTTCGTAAATGCGCTCGCCGACTTCCTCGCCGGCGTCGAATCTGGCAAACCCGCGCAACCAGATTTCCGCAGCGCGTTGCAAACCCAGAAAGTCTGCGATGCCGTGTTGGCCTCGGCGCGTTCAGGCCAATGGACGGAGACGGGCGTCGAATCGTTCGAGGCGTAGTTACGCGGTGCGAGCTAACGCACCGCTACAGCGACACGCCAAGCTCACCGCGCGTCAACTGAAAGCGCACATTGCCCAAAGCGACTAGCTTCGGTTGATAGCGCTGCGACAACGTCTGCGTGATGCAATCAAGCAATGCCGCGACCGCTTGCTCTTGATCCTGGTCTTGCCCCAGAACGACATCCAGGTCGTGCTCGTGGCAATTGCCAACGTTGCTATTCGCGCTGACCTGCAACATCGGGATCATCGGATGGCCTTGCAGCACCGAACCGCCGATTCCAGCGAGCATCAACTCGACGCCTGTGCCACCGAAACCGGTCACTGTCTCGCTGGCATCTTCGGTTGGTGCGCGCATGACATGCAGACCTGGATTTTTGGCCGTCTGGCCATAGGCAAGCGACGGTTGCCAGGAACCGGGGCGCTTCAACACCGCAGTCCGGAAGGAATCGCTGGCCAGCAAACCATCGTTATCCGCAAGTACCACGGTGCCGCCCGCAGCAACTATGCCGACGCACAATGCTGCCAACGCACCTTGCATCGTATCGTCCAACGAACCGGACGACATCACAGCGATGCGCACGTGCTTGCCCGAAGCGGTCACACGCCTTGCCGCCGGCATCTCGGCTAGCGCCTTGGCAAACCAAGCGACAACTCGCTTGCGCACATTCTCAATACCTCCATCCAACTGCACGCTGGCGAAGCCGAAGTCGTCGACGACCTCACCTTGCTCGCCAAACCAATGGCGCACGGCATCATTGTGGGTCTTCTCACAGCCATGCTCCAACAGCAGCGCACGCTGTGTGAACGGATGACGAAGGTGGCCCACCATCGTTTGCAGGTAGAGTTCTTCGGAATTGGCCGCACCGCAGCCTTCGGTGTGCGCCAGCGCCACGAAGCGAGACAAGCCACCCGGCAAGCCGCCGCGCGCGTTGAGATCTGAGGCGATTAACTCAGCCACTTGGCCGGAACACAAACTGGTCGGCATGATCAAGCCGATGCGCTCACAGGCGATGCCGCGCTCGGTCTCGAAGGCTTCGAAGGTGATCTGTGCAGCAACCGCTGCAACCGCTGGCAACGGTTCTCCGGTCGGGGTTGGCTGATTCTGCAGCGCGTGTAATTGCGATGCATCCTGCTGCCGCCACTCACGCCAAATCGACACCTGTGAATGACCCGCAGCCTCACCCTTGCTGCGTTCACCGGACGCGACGCGGCGCACCAACTCGAACGTTTCGGCCCCGAGATCAGGCATCGACATGCCGTCGTTGTAGCGACCGGCGTTGACGTCCATCTCATTCGACATCAACTCAAACCGGCCGGTCGTGGTAACGAACTTGAGGGTCGGAACGAACGGGAAGTTCGTGATCGAACCATTGCCGGTAATGAACAGGATCAGGTTGCATCCTGACGCGACCTGCCCAGCGATCGACTCCAGGTCATTGCCGGGGCTATCCATGAAGTAATAGCCACGCTCATGCATTGGCGCGCCGTAGTCGAGCACATGATCCAGACGCACCTCGGGATCCTTCTTGCGCGCGGCGCCGAGCGACTTCAACGCGATGTTGTAGAGGCCGCGGAAGTTATTGCCGCCCGACGGGTTGCCTTCAGCACTCGCGCCATGGCGTTCGGCGCGTTCCTTGAACGTTGCCACCTTGTCGAGGAAGCGCACGGCAACATCGCGGTCGCGCACGTTGGCAAGCACATACGACTCCGCCCCGATCAATTCATCGGTCTCGGCCAGGTTGGCGCCACCACCATGGCGGATCAACTCCTTGGCAACCCAACCGGCGAGCGAGTTGCCGGACACTCCCGAGAATGCATCCGATCCGCCACACTGCAAGGCCAACCGCAGCCCAGACAACGGCTGTTCCGAACGTTCCGAACGTGCGGCCACCGGCAGCAGTTCGGACACGGCGGTCATCGCCTGCGTGAGTGAATCCTGGAACGATCCGGACACCGTCAACATCTGGTGCGGTACTGAATCGAGTGCGTAGCCTTCAGCTCGCAAGAACGTCTGCAAGTCGCGGTTCACAAACGAACCCGTGCCGTGGTCCAACACCAACACGGCACCGCTGTTCGCATGAACCACAAACCCGGAAAGCGTGCGCAGCACGAAATCCAGATTGTGCGGGCGCTGCTTGCCGCCGCCCTCGGTGTGCGTGACCGCGACGATTTCACAAGTCGATTGAGCCCCGTGACCAGTTTGGCCGCCATGCGTTTGCCGCGCACGTTCTGCGACCGCTGTCGCCAACGCCGCGTCCGCCGACGTCAAGGCAAGCACAACGAGAAAGTTGCGGGTGCCAATGCCGCGATGGCCATCCCGCAGATAGCCCTGGAAGGTGCCGGGCAGATCAGTCAACGCCACTTGCTGGCCGGGCACGATGCTCGCGGGATCCAGTTCGCACGGTTCGAAGCGATCAACAAAGTTCGCGTGCTCCGGCAACGCGAAGTCGATGTCGCGCTCGCCGAGAGCCCTGAGAATGCGCTCGTTGCAGAGATATTCACCCGGTTCGAGGTCGCGGGTCGCATCGCCAAACGGCAGCCCCCATGACAACAACGGCTGCCCATTGGCAATCGCCTCAAATACAAACCGGTGACCTTCCAACACGGTGTGAGCGGCCTCAAAGCGAAGTCCAGCGTGTTCGATCACGGTGCCTGCCTCGATCCGGCGAACGGCAATTGCCACGTTGTCCCCGGTCGCGGGCAATCGGCTGCAGTCTTCGAGGCGAATCATCTGCACCCGAGCTTAGAGCGGACCAGTTGCGTCGCCATCTATTTGACGCCGGCCCACCACGAGCGCATCAACTCGATGCCACCAATGCGTGAATTGGCGCGCCGGTTGTAGCCAGCGTTCCGAAAGTTGAAGCGGCGATACGGGGACAGGCTCTTCATCGTGCCCGTTACGCCGCCCCAGGCAGCAACCCGCAATGGCCGTCAGTCACAGTCAACGCATCAATAAAGACCATAACTCTCCCGATTTGGTGCCCAGAATCCGCAGGACAACTGGGCATGGCGTTGACGCGGCAAGCAATTACACCGAGCATTTGAGGCACTATCCGATGCCGCGCCTCAGCCGTGCCTTGGCCAACACCAAGAACCGTCGCGGCGAGGCCTGAACCGCAGCCCCAAGCTTCGCCGCTCGTCAAGCAGCAAGCGATTTCATGACCCCACCGCTCGCAATTTCGCCCTTGTGGCAACGTGTTCTCTCCGCGTGGTGCTGGCTATCGTGTTGCTGGTTACCAGCACAGGGGAAAACCCACCCGGAGGAATTACAACTCCGAAGCAAGATTGACGCCGCCATCAATAGGGGCGTCGAGTCGCTTTTCGATAGACAGTTCCGTGATGGCTCTTGGGGTCTGCATGGCGACTACACCGGCGGTCGTGGCGGCCTTTGTCTCTACACACTGCTTCAATGCGGAGTGTCGCGGAACCATCCAGCCATGCGCCGGGCGATTGCCTTCTGTGATGGCGCCGAACCCGATCGCACCTACTCGACGACCTGCATGATCATGGCGCTCGATGCGCTGCGCGACGGCCGTGAAAGTCGCATCGAAGAACTCATTGAGAAGCTGGTGTCGTGGCAACGGCCGCGCGGCGACTGGGCCTACCCAACCGGTGGGGCCGATCTGTCGTGCACGCAATACGCCGCGCTCGGCTTGTGGATCGGCCACAAGCGCGGCATCAAGATCGATCAACGCGTCTGGGAGAAACTGCTCGAATCGGTCGAAGCATTCCGCGGCGAAGTCGAGATGCTCGACAATAAGCTGGAGGCCGGCCGCACCGGCGCTACCAAACTCGAGTCCGCCGGCTACGCCTATCGACCAACGAGCGATAGTAATCAGAAGCCAACCGGTTCGATGACTTCAGCCGCGATCACGATCATGGAGGTCTGCAAGGCAGGTCTCGGTCGCAAGATGTCGCGCCGCAATCGCAATAAGACCGACGATCGCATCGAAGCTGCTCTGCGCTGGTTAGCGCAACGGTTCACGGTGACGCGCAACCCGAACGGCGGCCACGACTATTACTACCTCTACGGACTCGAACGCATTGGCGCGCTGACCAAGCGCGAGCAGTTCGGGCCACACTGGTGGTATATCATGGGCGCTAAGCATCTGCTCGCGACCCAGGACAAGACGGATGGCAACTGGGGTAGTGTCAACGACACCTGTTTTTCGCTGCTGTTCCTGCGACGAGCAACCAGCGGCCACGCCCCAACAACTGGTGGCGGCGGCGGCAATAGACACATTTTTGCGGCCGGAGATGAGAACTCTGATTTGCGCCTGCGCGGTGCCGGCCAGCAGCCTCTGTCAATTTGGATCGATGGCTTTGGCAACGCGCTGATCGACTTGCACAGTGACTTTGGCGTGCGCGTCATCTCGGTCGAATACCTCGATGCGGCCGGCAACGTGCTAGCCAAGATCACCGGCGACCCCACCAAGACCTGGCAAACCAAACCCGGCCAGGGCGAGACGTTCCTGCACCGCGACAAGGCGATGATCCGCGGAGAGCACAAGTTGCATGCGCGCGTCACGCTGCTAGCTAATGATGCAGAGCCAGGTGCGACCGGCCCAGTCGAAGTCATTGAGTCCGAACTGATGACCGTAAAGATCCGCGACGTGTTCGAGGATTGGATGGAGTCCGCCAACGCTAGCTACCACGGCAACCTGCTGCGCGGCAAAGAGGTCAAACTGTTCGCCAGCAGCGCCATCAACGAACAGAACCCTGGCACCCATATCATCGACGGACTCGACAGCAAACGCTGGATCGCGTCGCCTGATGACAAGTCACCCAGCATCACGATGTCGTGGCGGCGTGCAATCAACGTTGGCCGCATCATGTTTGCGCCGCCGGCACAGCACGATGACGAACTGGCTAAGTTCGACGAGTTCACAGCTATCGAAGTGCTCATCGGCAATTCGAAAGACCGCTGGCTGCGCATCCCAATGGGCAAGGACAAGTTGGCGCCGGTTATCTTTGAGTTACCCAAGCCGCGTAAGATGCGGGCAATCAAGATTCGGTTCGTCGGCCGTGTTACCAAGACCAACAAGATCGGCCTCGCCGAGTTCTCACTACTGCCGCCAGTAAAAAAGAAGCGGCGCTAGTCGAGCGGGTCTGGCGGGCGACGGCCACGACAGCGACAAGGGCACGCAAAAACGAACTCTTCTGGCACGCTGGCACAGCAACCGGCGGCGCTTTGAACCGGTTATCGTCACGCTCCTGGCGCGCACCTCCCAGCAATTCCACAGGGCATGCAACAACTCGGGAAGCAAACGACCCGGGAGGTAAACGACTCTGCTGGTAAACGACTCTGCTGGTAAACGACTCTGGGGCCGGCAACTACCTAAAGCCACGCACACGCAACAGCACGGCGACGCGGGCGGCCGGTTCCATGTCGTGCCAAAGAGTGATCTCCGTAACCGAACGACCGCACCCTCGGCACGATTGCTGAGCGGCGTCGAGCGTGCACAGACTCACGCATGGCGACGGCACATCCCCCGACAGACACGCTGGGCAAAGCACGCGCAGGTCACTCGCAATACCTGAGGCCACGCCAGCAACGTCGCGAACATCTCCGTCGGCAACTCGAGTAGCAGTCTCACCGCACAGCACACACAACAACTCGCAACTCACGTTTCAGGATTCTCCGAATGCCGACTTTGACGGCTAGCGTAGTCATCGATGACCGCGACGACGCTGGCCATCGCACCTGCCACGATCGGTAAACGCGGATTGCGCTTAGCCTTGCGAACCGACAGGTAGATCGCCGCGCACACGCCACCCAACGCATCGAACCCCGCCTGAATTTTGAACTTATCGATGGGCAACGGCTTCCTTGATCCCAAGCAATGATTCCAACGCAGCATTGACGGTATCGACGCCCTGGCGAAACACGAAGCCTTCGCTAACGCAGACACAAAGCACAAATACTCGGTGCCGATCATTGGCGACGAACGAGATGTCCACGGGCCGACCAGGATGCTTGGATAATTGCCATTGCCATTGCCGGAGCAAAATGCCCCAACGCCCATCGGCAGGGCAGGCTAGAGAGCACGCGAAGCCAGTGCGACTGAACAGTATATCGCGGCAAGTCACTCAAAACCATGCATTGCATGGAGCAGGCAATCTCTGCAATGCCATACCTATTCGACGTGCGGACCACGCAATGACAGAGCGATGACCGAGCAAAGAATTAAACTAATGCATACTTTTATCCTTTCGCTTCCGTTGAGGTGTCGGCAGAATCCCCAATATGGTAACTAAGAAACGTAGAGGTCGCAAAACCGACCCAAGCTCGAAATCAGGTAAGATTCGCGGACTGCTGAGCTCAGGATTGACGGCAGCAGACATCGCCAAGAAGGTCGGCTGCACTGTCGCGCTGGTATATAACATCAAGTCCAAGGATGCCGGCGGCGGCACCGCGAAAGCCAAGGCGGGCGCTAAGCCGGGCCGTAAGCCAGGCCGCAAGGCTGCAGCACCGTCGATTGGCGGCAGCGACCTCGGCGCCATCTTGACTGCTGTCAAGAACGCTGAGATCGAGCGATTGCAGATGCGCGCTGCGCTTGAGAAGATCAGCGCGGTCATCAACGACGCGCTGGCCAAGTAGAGGCTTTGGCCGAGCAGGAGCGCTGGCCAAGTCGTGCCAGCGCTCCTCTGCATCGCCGCCCCCACCCCGCGCTCGCCTCCGGGCCGAGCCTCGGCGACTCGCAACCTATGTCGGTACTTGAGTTGACAGGCCGACCGGCGTTCGATGGCTGTAGATGAGTTCGGATTTCTATTGCGACGAGGTGCTGAGCGGGCGCACCGACGTCAAGGTCGTCACCGAGACAGCGACGGTGCTCGCCTACCACCACACGCGGCCCTATTGGCCCGTGCATATCGTGGTAATCCCGAAGAGCCACATACCGTCACTGACGAATCTAGGTAACGCCGACGAGTCAATGCTGCATCAATTGATGGCGGTCGTCCGCGAGGTAGCGCGCGATATCGAAGCCGAGCATGGCCGCGCGCGTGTGCTCACCAACCTCGGCGAATACCAAGACAGCAAGCACCTGCACTTCCACGTTAATTCGGGAGAGCCCCTGCGATGAAAGACCGTCAGCCCAAGTCCGAAGAACTGCGCCATGTCGTGCAACAGTTTGCGATCTCCGGAGAACTCAAGGAGGTGAGATCGCTGCAGCGCGGTCACATCCACGACACGTTTGTCTCGACCTGGTCCGAGCGTGGTAGGGACGTGCGCTTCCTACACCAACGCATGAACGACAAGGTGTTTCACGACATCCCCGCGGTCATGCACAACATCGAGACCGTCAGCAAGCACTTGCGGAAGAAGATGGCCGGCAACAGAACGCTCGACGGCTTCCGAGTGCTCGACCTCGTCAACACCAACGAAGACCGTTCTTACCTGGTCGGCGACGCAGGCCAGTGGCGCACGTATTGGTTCATCGAGAACACCACAACCTTCGACCAATGCAGCGGCACAAAACAGGCCTTTGAAGCCGCCAGGGCATTTGGATGGTTCCAGTCACAACTCGCAGATCTCGACGCGAGCAACCTGCGCGAAACGCTGCCCAAGTTCTTTAGCACGCCGTATCGACTGCAGCAGTTCCAAGACGCACTCAACGAGGACCCACGCAATCGCGCCAAGGACTGCGCCGAAGACATCAAGTTTGCGACGGCGCGCAGCGAGATGGCGTTCGTCATCGATCGGATGTTGCAGAGCGGCGAAATCCCGACCCGCACTGTGCACGGCGACACCAAACTGAATAACGTGTTGTTCTGTGATCGCACCGGCCGCGCCGAATGCATCGTCGATCTCGACACCTGCATGCCGGGCTACTCGCTGTATGACTTCGGTGATCTGGTGCGATTTACCGCCGCAACCAGCGACGAAGATGAGCGCGACCTGAGCAAGGTTGGCACCGACCTGAATCTGTATCGAGCCATCGTCGACGGCTACCTCGATGGCACTAACGGCACTCTATCGAAAGTGGAAGTGGAACTAATGCCGTTTGCCGCACGCCTAGTGACCTACACCATCGGCCTGCGGTTCCTCGCCGACCACTTGGCAGGCGACGTCTACTTCAAGGTCAGCCGCGAAAACCACAACCTCGATCGCGCCCGGGTGCAATTCCGCATGGTCGCACGCATGGAAGAACTGGCAGACGCGATGGCCGTCGAGGCACGCTGATTGCTTGCGCGCCAGCAGTCCGTCGCTGCTGGTTCGTGACGCCGGCCATCGCACAGACCAACCCGCCACTACCGGCCCCCGGAACAACCCGGCTCTGAACAAATCGGCCCCGGGCGGCCTGACTCTGATCGCGCAATGACTGACGCTCGAACCATCACGCGACTGGATTGGCGCTACCTAGAACGCGTTCCGTATTCCGCGGTAGGAGGCGGAAAGCCTGTTGCGAGCGACTAAACACACCCTCCGGCAGCATCACAAACGGCATCAGAGTCACTCTCTAGCGTGCCGAAAATCGTCCGAAGGTTAGAGTTACCGTGCCATGCGTACGCTCCTCCTCTCGCTGATCGCCTGCAATGCCGCCTTCGCACAGAGTCACAATGTGCTACTGATCGTCGCCGACGACATCGGTGTCGACTACGTGGGCGCTTATCAAGAAGGCAGCAATCCGCCACCGACTCCCAACATCGACTCGCTGGCAAACAACGGGGTGCTGTTCCGCAATGCCTGGGCGAACCCAAGCTGCTCGCCGACGCGCGCCTGCATCATGACCGGCCGCTACCCGTTCCGCACGTTAGTAGGCCGCTGGATCTCACACAGCGCCAACCCGCCGACGGTCGGTTTGCTACAGCCAGAAGAGCGCACCTTGGCCGAAGTACTCGACGCCGCGCAGTCCGGCTACGCCCACGCGTTGATCGGCAAGTGGCACTTGCACAATGCGTTCGCGTCGCCGGACTCACCGCGGACAGTTGGCGGTTACTCGTATCACGCAGGTTCACTCGAAGGCCAAATCCCGAGCTACACGAATTGGCTGCGCGTCATCAACGGAGTCTCAACTCCGACGACCAACTACTGCACGACGCAGAACACCAACGACGCGCTCGCATGGATCCAGACGCAGACGAGTCCGTGGGTTTGCGTATTAACCTACCAGGCACCACACATTCCGTATCACGCACCACCGGCCAGCCTGCACACCCAGAACCTCACTGGCCTGACGCCGCAAGCCACAACGCATACGCCAGCAAACATCCCGTTCTATCGCGCCATGGTCGAGTCGCTCGACACTGAAATGGGCCGCTTGTTCTCGACGCTGGGCACCGGTGTCATGAACGATACGAACGTGGTATTCATCGGCGATAACGGCACGGTGCAACGCCAGTCCGTGGCGCCGTTCAATGGCCTGCGCGCAAAGGGCACGCCGTATGAAGGCGGCGTCAACGTGCCGCTGATCATCTCGGGTCCGGCCGTGCAACAACCGGGGCGCGAAGTCACGGCGCTCGCGTGCGCGGTTGATGTGTTCTCCACCGTGATCGACCTGACCAGCGCAACGTCGGGACTACCACCATTTTCGGTGCATGACAGTGTCAGCCTCGAACCGTATCTGAGCAACGCCACGCAAGCACCGCTGCGCCAGTTTGCCTACACCGAGCAGTTCACCGGCACGAGTTGGCCCGCGCCCAACACCAATGGCCACGCCACCATTCGCGATGCGCAATACAAACTGATTCATCGCTACTCCGGCGGTAGCGATCAGCTATTCGACTTGGTTAACGACCCGTGGGAAACGACCAACCTCAACAACAGCGGTAACCCGGCGATTCAGCAGGCACGCACAGTCTTGCTCGATGAGA
The DNA here is from genome assembly GCA_937906475.1 of uncultured bacterium. Classification (GTDB taxonomy): domain Bacteria; phylum Planctomycetota; class UBA1135; order UBA1135; family UBA2386. The sequence continues at coordinate 12,637 of CALCZA010000126.1, read as the reverse complement.
TCAACCGCTTGCGAGGTTCTGGCAGCGGGAGCAACTTCGCCGTCTTTGGTAACGGCGCGTGCGTCGGCACTACTGGCATCCCCACGATCTCCGCCACCGGCAACCCAACGCTTGGCGGCAACTACACGATCGCGATCCAAGGTGGCAAGCCGCTGTCGTTCACGCTGTTTGCATTCGGCTACTCCTACACTAACTCCGGTGGCTTCGCGTTGCCGCTCAACCTATCGGTGATCGGCGCGCACCAGGGCTGTATTCTATCGTCATCAGCGGACGTCATGCTGCTGGCCATTACCGGGTTCACCGGTAACGCCACGCAACTCGTCAACGTGCCCGGTAACGCAGCACTGGTTGGTCAACAGTTGTTTACGGCAGGCGTCATCATCGACACAACCGCACCCAACAATCCTGGCGGCTACGTCTCAACCAACTCGTTGGCGACGACCATCGGCCTGTGAGCCCGAACCGCCACTCCGCAGCAGTCACTGACTCTGCCGCAACTCAGCCACGCGTGCCATCGTCGTCTCCAAGGCTACGGATTGTGATCAGCCTACTGCTCGCCTTATCAGTGACCGGCTACATGGTGTTGTGGAGCGTCGCGGACAGCCTGTTCTACTACCCGAGCCAACACATCTACGCCACCGGGGAAGAACTCGACGTGCACCCTGCCAACGTCAACTTCGCAAGCCCCAACGGCCCGCGCCTACACGGTTGGTGGCTGGCGCCGCACGGCAAGCATCGCGGCACGGTCGTCTACTGCCACGGCAACGCAGCCAACCTGACGTTGCATGCGCGCTATGCCGAGTGGATGTCGAAGAAGGGCTTTGCCGTGCTCGTGTTCGACTACCGCGGCTATGGCAAGAGCGAAGGATCTGCAACCCGTGACGGCACCGTCGCCGACGCCCTAGCCGCCATCGACTACGCACTGGCTCGCGATCCCAAACGCACCATAGTCTTCGGTCACAGTCTCGGCGGCGCCATCGCCATCGTCGCCAGCGCGCGGCGAGAAGCGGTGCGTGCGGTCGTCGCCGAATCGACCTTCCCAAGTTATCGCGCCATCGCCGCAGCCACTGCGCCGGCATTCGGCGCGCTGGTGCCGCTGTTCATCTCCGCTGGCCAGGACCCAATCGACTACCTGGCCGCGCTGAAGAATCGCCCACTGCTCGTGATCCACGGCGAAGACGACCACATCGTACCGGTGGCCCTAGGTCGCCAACTGTACGAAGCGGCCAACGAACCAAAGGAACTGTGGGTTGTGCCCGGCGCCCGCCATTTCACGCCATGGCTGCACATACCGAAAGAGTTCGAAACGCGCGTCGACGCGTTCTTCACCAGGGCGCTCGCCACGAAGTAACAGAGTTTACTAACCAGTGTGGCCTGGCAGCAGCGCTTTGCTGCGCATCGGTTCGGGGCGACACTTCTACGGCGCCGCCCCCCCCCGAGCTAGCACGTCGCCAGCTAGTTCAACGGCCCCGCCTGCGGCGGTTCAAAGTTGCGCGCCTCGTAGTCGCGCACGAACCCAATCAAGTCGCGGAACACATCGTGGTAGCCGAACGCCTGCATCTCCTCGATGGCTTCTTGGTTGGTCCAGCATTGCCGCTCGATCCGAAACAAGCCCACCATCATGCCGGTGCGGTCCTTGCCGTGTTTGCAGTGCATGAACACGGGCTGCTTCGCCGGATCTAGGACAGTGTCGAAGAACACCCGCAGTTGCTCGTCGGTCGGCGGGTTCGAGCCAATGCTGGCGTAAATCGGGATGCGCACGAACGCCAGACCGGCTGCTTCGACCTCGGCGCGTGAATCGTTGAATCGCCGAAAGCTGACCACCGTCTTGACGCCCATCGCTTTGAGTTGCGAGTAGCCTGCTGCGGTTGGCTGCGCGCCTCGATACAACTCCGGCGTGATGCGGGCGACGTTCGCTAAGCCACCCAAATCCCCGAGTCGCATCGCCGGCAAGAACACCCGCGAACGGGTCGGCCCTAACGAAACCTCGCAGGCGGCCAGCAGCAGCGCAGCGATGATAATCAGAACGACGCGCATGGATGAAGATCTCGTTCGTTGCCACAGGAACTGTGGACGTTGGCTCGCTGCATCTGTCACAATGGCGTCAGGCATGGCACGCGACAAGAGTTGCGAAGTGGTCGCCCCAGGCAAAGCGACGAACTTCTTTGCCGCCCCCCCATAAGAACGCCCGCTATTTGCGCCACATCACCCCCGGTGGCACCTCGCCAAGGCGTGCTGGTGGAGCGAGATCTCGCGGACCATCTACCGTGACAACTGATGCTCACAGTTGTTCGCGGCAACCGACCGGAACAAGAGGTCTTTGGCAGAGATAGTACGCGTGCGTGCTAGGCTGCTTACTTGTTATTCGAAGGCGATCTCTTTGCCTTCGGAACTACGCTCGCGAAAGCACCCGGCGCCCGCAGAGAGACCCCCCGCGCATGAACCTCGTTGCCGCATCCCTCCGCAACCCCTACCTCGTCGCAGTGGCCGCCCTCGGCCTGGTCGTCTTGGGTGTCACCGCCCTGACCGGCTTGTCCACTGACCTGCTGCCGATCTTCAAGGCTCCGGCCGTGCAGATCGTGACGCTCTACCCAGGAATGCCGCCGGAAGTCGTCGAAAAGGACATCACGTCCCGACTCGAACGATGGACCGGACAGTCGGTCGGCATCGAACACCAAGAAGCACGCTCGATGCTCGGTGTCTCGATCGTGAAGGACTTCTTCCGCGAGGACATCGACCCCAACAGCGCCATGTCGCAGGTCACCTCGCTGGCCGTGTCGGACATGTTCTACCTACCGCCGGGAACGCTGCCGCCGATGGTGATGCCGTTCGACCCAACGGCTTCGGTACCACTGTGCTTGTTGTCGGTGTCGTCCCCGACGATGACCGAGAAGGAACTCTACGACGTTGCATACTACGAGATGCGCAACCGCCTACAGGCCATCCAAGGCGTCATCGCGCCGGCCGTGTATGGCGGGGTGCTGCGTCGCATCCTGGCCTACGTCGACCGCGACAAACTGCACGCGCTCAACATGTCGCCGATGGATGTCGTGCGCGGCCTACGCGACCAAAACGTGTTCGTGCCGACCGGCAACGCCAAGATCGGCGATACCGACTATCTGATCTTGAGCAACGCGATGGTCCAGGAGATCACCGAACTCAACAACGCGCCGCTACGCGTCGACGAAGATGGCCCGGTGTTCCTCGGCGATGTGGCCGAGATGAAGGACACCAACCAGATCCAGTCAAACATCGTTCGCATCAACGGTCGCCGTCAGGTCTACATCCCGGTCTACCGCCAGCCCGGCGCCAATACGCTCGCCATCGTTGACGAAGTCAAGGCGCGTTCGCAGCGCATCCTGCAACGCATCCGCGAACTCGACCCCAAAGCCCACGACCTCAGCATGGACGTGGTTATGGACCAATCCGTAATGGTGCGCGACTCGATCGGCGGCATCACGTGGTCGGCAATCATCGGCGGCATCCTGGTCGTATTGATCGTGCTGCTCTTCCTACGCAGCGTGCGCAGTAGCCTGATCGTGCTGGCGGCCATCCCGATGGCCATTCTCGGCTCGCTAACCGCGCTTTACTTCACTGGCAGCACGCTCAATGCGATGACGCTCGGCGGCCTAGCATTGGCGATCGGCATCCTGATCGACCAAGCCATCGTCGTCGTCGAAAACGTCACGCGTCACATCGGCATGGGCAAGACGCCGCTGAAGGCCGCACTGGACGGCACCAAGGAAGTCGCGCTGCCGATCTTCGTTGCGTCGGTGACGTTCGTCGTCGTGTTCTATCCCGTCGTGTTCTTGACGGGCATGGCCGGATTCCTGTTCCGGCCGCTGGCGCTGGCAGTGGTTGCAGCAACGGTCACGTCCTACCTGGTCGCGACAACACTCGTGCCCGTCGCCTGTTCGATCCTGCTCAAGGCGAAAGCCAAGAAGGAAGGTTCGTTCGATCGTATGGCAAACAGCTACGGCGGCGTCGTTACCAAGATCCAACGCCTGCGCTGGCCGGTAATCCTGGTCACCATCGTCGTCTTTGGCCTGTCGCTGCTGTTAGCCCGAGGGCTCGGCACGGAACTGTTCCCACCAGTCGACTCCGGCCAGTTCACCGTGCTGATGCGCGGCCGCGCCGGCACTCGCATCGAGATCACCGAGAAGATGACCGCCGAAGTCGAAAAGGTCATCCAGCAAGAGATCGGCGCAATCGACCAAGAGGGCAAGAACCCCGACTCGGACTTGCGCCTACTGCTCGCCAACATCGGTGTGCTCTACGACTGGCCCGCGGCCTACACGCCCAACACGGGTCCGATGGATTCGTTCTTGTTGGTGCAACTCAAGGAAGACCGGCAGAAATCGGCACAGGAGCACGCCAACCATTTGCGCACGGTGCTGCCCGACAGATTCCCCGGCATCGAGTTCTCATTCGATACCGGCGGCATGTTGACGGCTGCGCTCAACCTTGGCTTGCCCTCGCCAATCAATATCAAGGTGCAAGGCACCAAGCTGGAAGAAGCACACTCGATCGCGAAGGCGATCGCGGCAACCGTCAAGAATGTGGCCGGTGCCGTCGACGTGCGCGTCGCGCAACCACTTGACTACCCTGCATTGCGCATCGAAGTCGATCGCGTCAAAGCGGGCTTCCTCGGCATCACCCAAGACGAGGTCATCAAGAACATCGTCACGGCGCTGAACTCGTCGGTGAACTTCGCGCCCGCGTTCTGGATCAGTCCCAAGAACGGCAACCACTACTTCATGGGCGCGCAGTATCGCGAAGACGAGATCGAGTCCGTCGAGACCCTTGAGGACATCCCGATCTCGATGATGAACAAGAGTGGCGTGCCCCAAACGGCGCTACTGAAGGACATCGCCCGGATCGAGCGCACCAAGGCCCCCGCCGTCATCGACCACCGCAACATCACGCGCACGATCGATGTCTATGCCAACGTTGAAGGCCGCGCCGTCGGCTCGGTGGCACAAGACATGGAAGCGCTACTCGCGACGTCGCCCGACTTCCTCAAGCTCAAGGAAGACTTCGAGTCGCGCGGCTATCGCTACGAGTTCTACGGCGAAGTCGCCAGCATGCGCGATTCGTTCCAGCAGTTGCTGTTCGGCTTCCTGACTGCGGCGATCCTGGTCTACCTAGTCATGGTCGCGCAACTGCGCTCGTTCTTGCTGCCGCTCGTCATCATGGGCACCGTGCCGCTCGGCTTGATCGGCGTCGTGCTCGCGCTGTGGCTTACCGGCACCAACTTTGGCATCCCAGCCCTCATGGGCCTGATCCTGATGGTCGGCATTGTCGTGCAGTATTCGGTGTTGCTAGTCGACTTCGCGGTGCGCTTACAGCGTGAAGGCGTCGAGATTGGCGAAGCCGTTCGCGAAGCGGCACGCCAACGTCTGCGGCCGGTGCTGATGACCGCGTCGACTACAGCGCTGGCCTTGCTACCACTCGCACTCGGTGTGATCCCAGGCAGCGAATCCAACGTGCCGCTCGCGCGCGCCATGCTCGGCGCGGTCGCCGGCGGCAGCGTCCTAGCGTTGCTGGTCGTGCCAGCCCTGTATGCCGTCGTCGGCAAGCATCTTAATATTCGCCCTGAGACCGAGACCGCCCCGTCGCTGACGTGAGACCCTCCCCTTTGAACCCCTACGCCATGAAGTCCCCTACTCACGTCCTCGCCACCACAGTGGCGCTCATGTTGACGGCAGCAGTCGCTTCTCAAACAGCTTGCCGGGTTATGCAACCGGTGCGCACTTCTTCCGACTTGCGCACGAGTTTGCCAGGCCGCTTGGTAGCGGACCTGAGTTTGTCGTTGCGCGCGCGCGTCACCGGTTACGTCACCGAAATCGCCGTCGACCACGGCAGCAAAGTCACCAAAGGCGCGTTGCTGGCTCGCATTGATACACCAGAACTGATCGCCAAACTGGCCACCGCCAACGCGACACTCAGCGAAGCCAACGCAGCGGTGACCAACGCCGAAGCCCAACGACAATTGGCACGCAGCAAGGTCGCCGAAACCGAGGGTGGCATCGCCGTCTGCAAGGCCGAACAGAAACTAGCCGAGGTCAGCCTGCAACGAATCACCCAACTGGTTGCGCAAGGCGGCGCAACCAACCAAGCGTTGGACGAAGCCGAAGCACAGGTCGCCATGGCTACCGCCCGTGGCGAGGTCGCCCGCGCAATGCTCGAGACGGCGCGCGCGTCAGTCTCGGCTGCGACTGCGATGCTCGGCAGTGCCAATGCACGCGTCGCCAGCCGCAAAGCCGAGGTCGCGGCAGCCGAGACCATGGTCGCCTTTGGCCAACTCACCTGCCCGTTCCCGACAGCGGTCGTAACTAGGCGCCATCTCGATCCCGGCGCACTCATCAAGAAGGATGAAACGGTCCTACTGGAACTGTCGAGCGTCGCCACGCTGCGCGCCGAGTTCCACGTGCCCGAGCGCGATGCGGCGCTGATCAAAATAGGCACCAAGGTCAACCTAAAGATCGACGCACTATCGAAGGAAGTCATCCCGGCGACCATCAGCCGCACGACCGGTGCGCTGAGCAAGTCCAACAAGATGATCGCACAAGTCGACATCGACAATTCGGCAGGCAAGTTGCTACCCGGCATGTTCGTCTATGCGTCGATCCTGCTCGATGCCAAGGACGGTGTGCTGACCTTGCCGGCTTCGGCACTGCACACCGATGGGCCGGGCAAGCACTATGTGCTGGTCGCAGCGAACGGCATCGCCAAGAAGGTGCCGCTCGAACTGGCGCTCGACAACGGCATCACCGTGCAGATCGAGTCCGGACTGCAGGGCGACGAGCAAGTCATCATCGCCGGACTCGTCAAGCCCGGCGCCGCGGTACGCATCCAAGAGGCCAAGAAGTGAACCGCTTGAAGATCAACCTGCTGCTGCTGCTGCTGCTGTCACTAGCCTGCTCCGGCTGTTCCGCGGACACATCGTATCTGATGAAGCCCGTCGACATCACCCCATGGCTGCACCCAGAAGGCGGCGAAGCGCTAGTCGATCCAGCATTGCTGACACCGATTATAACGAGCCAGCCATCGAGTGATCCAACCGGGTCGGAAGAGGCGCCCAACTCCGATGTAACGGGCGCGCACGCCGCAGGCCAAAGCCACCCAATCGACTTGGCAGCGGTGCTGAAACTCGCCGGCTCAGGCGCCGTAGAGATCGACCTGGCCCGTTCGCGCGCCAAAGAAGCAGCCCACGAAGCCAAGGTCCAGCAAGCGCAAGCTTTGCCGTTCTTGACGCCGCGCGCCCGGTTCTTTCGCCACGAGGGCTACAACCAGAACAACTCGGGCTTGATGTTCGATGTCGACCGCCAAACGGCCACGGCCGGTGCTGGCGCCGACCTCGTGCTGCAGCCGTCCGAAGCGATTTACCGTTCGCTCGCAGCCGCGCAACGCGCCAGTGCCGCAAGTGCATCCTACCGCGCGCGCGTCGACGCGACCTTGGTGCGCGCCGCCCGCACCTACTTCGCGCTAGCAACGAGTGCGGCGCAACAAGCAATCGCCGGCGACGATCTGCGCGCCGCTCAAGAACTGCTGCGCATAGAACAAGCGCGTGAAACCGCTGGCGTCTCATTGCCGGCATCGGTTGCCCGCGCTCGGGCGCGCTTAGCCGAAGCCGAAGGCCGACTGCAGGCAGCGATCGGCGAGGTCACCGGCAACTCCGCGGAACTCGCCGGACTGCTTAACCTACGCACAGCAGCGCAACTCACCCCACAGATTGCCGACGCCGTCGCCTTGATCGAACTGGTCGACGCCAAACAGAGCAATGAAGGGCTGATCGCTCTCGCACTACACCTCAACCCAGAACTGCAAGCCGCGACCAGCAGGATAGCCGCCGCGGCCTCCGAAGCCGACCTGACTCGCTGGGGATGGCTACTGCCCGAACTCCGGGCGGGCGTCACGCTCGACGAGTTCGGCAGCACGTTCGGCAATACCAACGATCGCGAGAACTACTACGCCGGGGTTTCGTGGCGGCTGGACTTCGGTATGACGGCTCGACACTCGGCCAACGTCGAACGGCAACGCCAAGCAGAGCTACAGGCAACGAACGTCCGCAACCAGTTGGTCACGACGATTCATCGGTTGCGGGCGCAAATCAAGACCGCTGCGGCACGCGTCGATGCAGGTCGCCGCGAAGTCGAGGCCGCTAGCGAATCACTGCGCTTGGTCACCGCCCAGCACACGCAAGGTGCAGGTTTGCTACTACAGGTGCTCGATGCGCAAGCGGCACAGAGCCGGGCACGCATCAACCTGCTAGCTGCGGTCGGTAGCCACAATGTTGCCCAGTATTCATTGCTACGTGCGACCGGCGGCAGCCGCTAAGTAGGAACTGCGCGGGGTCGCTTCGCAGGATCTGCTATCGTGCAGGGCGTGACCATGTCCGCCCTACTCAGCCTCTCGGCTGCCGTCTTGCTCGCCGCCCCTCAAGCGCCAGAGCGCATCCAGGACCCTGAGGCAACTGCAAATGGACGGTCGGCCTATCTCGGCCGCGAAGTCGCGCAGACGATGCACTGGAAGGGCGCATCGTGGCTGATGCGCCGCACACGCGAAGACGAAGAGAACGGCGTATTGTTGCGCAAGTGGCTGGCGGTGCAACCCGGCCAATCGGCGTGCGATTTCGGTTGCGGCAATGGCTACCACACGCTGCCGCTCGCAACTTCGGTCGGCACGCACGGCAAAGTGCTGGCGGTCGATCTACAGCCGCAGATGCTGACGATGCTTCGCAAGCGATGCGAGCAACAACAACTCCACAACGTCACCTACATCACCGCAACGATCGACGACCCGAAGCTCGACGCAGCAAGTTGCGATCTGATCCTATTAGTCGACGTCTACCACGAACTCTCCCACCCCGTACGAGTCATGGCTCACTTGCGGCGCGCCCTGAAGCCAGGTGGCCGCATCGTGCTCGTTGAGTTTCGCCAAGAGGACAAGAACGTCCCGATCAAGCCAGAGCACACGATGAGCAAGGCGCAAGTGGTGCGCGAGATGGCCGCGCACGGCTTATCGCTGCAATCGCAGTTCGACGATTTGCCGTGGCAACACGCGATGGCGTTCACGGCGAGTAAGAGCACCGGCAAGCGCTTCGCAGCGCGACAGTTCCTCGACGCATTCCTTGCCGAAATGCAGAACCAGCAGCCGCTGCAGGTGCGGCCGTTCTTGACCGCGGGCTCATCAACAAAGGATCTGCCGGTGCTGCCCGCGGATGTGCGCGGAGAACTTCGCGCTGGTGAAGGACAACGGCTGATCGCCGAACTGCAACACAAGGACGGCACAAGCCTCTCTGATGATCGCGACCAGGTCGTGTTGCAAGAAGATGCTTTGGGGCGCTGGGCGGTGCAATCGATTCGCCGGCGACAAGCTCACAGCTACGCCCACGGCAGTTCGCGGGCGTTCGTGCCGCTGCACAACGCACTTGGCGGCGGAGATATTGCGCAACGCATCGCCCGCGCAACGCAACACGGCTTTGATGGAGTCGCCTGGAGCTTCGAGCGACTCGCGTCCGCTCGCGCATCGTGCGAAGCGAACGACTGCGACCTGTGGTCAGCCTACACGGTGCTCGACCTTGGCGACGGTGTCGAACAACGCCTGGCCCCCATCTTCGAAGCGATCACAACACTCGCGGGTGGCCCCGGCATGCTTTGGCTCGGCCTGCAAAGCCCAACCCACAAACCGCGTGACGCAGCCGGCGATGCCACCGCCGTTCGTATCCTGCGAGCGCTACTGGTCAAGGCCGATGCGGCGGGCGTCGAGATCGCGCTGTATCCGCACTATGGCTTCTGGCTAGAGACAGCCGCCGATGCCAAGCGCCTTTGCCAACGCATCCAACACCCCCGCCTCGGCGTCTGCTTCAACCTATGCCACTTCCTGCGCAACCACACCGAGACGGATCCGACAGCGGCACTGCGCGCATGCGCGCCGCAGTTGTTCGCGGTGACGATCAACGGTGCCAAGGGAACGGGGGACAATTGGAGCGAGTTGATCCAGCCTCTAGGCAACGGTGACTTTGACCTGAACGGGTTCTTGCAGACCCTCGACGACGTAGAATTCCGCGGCCCGGTAGGCCTACAGGCCTACGGCATTCGGCAAGCTCCTGCCAAGCACTTGCCGGCATCGATGCAGGCCTGGCGGACCGCTGTATCTCGTTAACGCCAAGCAGCAGAACTCAGTCTCTTCCGCACCCTTTCAGCAGGGCTACCAGGTCCACTGACCGCCGACAATCGCGTTAATTCCGGGCTCATTGACCCCGGATCCATGCACGCGGTAGTCAATGTCAGTCAAGTTATCCAGGGTAACGAACAGCTCAAGTTGCTCCGTCGCCTGATAGCCGCCATTGAGCATGACATGCAGATAGCCCGGCGTGCCACTCGGTGGAATACGCGAAGTATCAGAGCGATCGGATGAACTGAGCCGGCCGCCGCGAACGACAGCGGTCACACGAGCACCACACCACCAGAGACTGCGCGGTGCCTGCCAACGCAACGCCAACGAACTGGTGAACGGCATCAACCGCGATACTGGCTCACGCACCGCCGTCAGTGAGTTGCTCGGAAACGTGTCAGCCTCGCCATCGACATATGCAACAAATCCGCTCGTGGTCAGCGAATCGGTTACGCGCCAAGCGCCTTCCAATTCGCCACCCCACAGATAACCGTTCGCGCCATTCGTCGAGGCACTAATCACCTCGCCAGTGCCCGGCACTGTGCCAATCGGGCGCGATGTAATCGCACCATCCATGTCGGTATAGAACGCTGATGCGTTCAAGCTCACATCATCGCTACGATAACGAGATCCTAGTTCGTAAGTGATGTAGTCTTCGGGATCGACGTCGAGTGAACCGGTCTCAATCAGATCGGTACGCGACGACTTCAAAGAACTTAGGTCCGCAACGTTAGGTGCGCGAAAAGCCTGGGATGCGCCACCATAGAGGCTCACGTGCTGATCGAGAATGTAAGTCGCACGAGCCTGGAACGTCGCCTTGTCCCAACTGCGGTCCGCTGAGATTGGGTTGCCATCACCATCATCGAGCACGCCAATATCAGCAGCGGCATAGGTGTAGCGGCCACCGAGCGTCAACTCGAGGTCATCACTTACCGGCAGCCTATGCTGCAAGTAGAAACCAAGCAGATCGTAAGTGGCATCGTCACCAACTGGGCCCTGCACCTTAAACGTCTCGGTAACGTCGCCCATCGGATCGGTGAGCAACTCACGCCGGGCCGAGTCCACTTGATCGCGGTAGTAGTCAACGCCATACACCAACGTGCCACCAGCGACCGCGCTCTCCATGCCAAGAGTCGCGCCGAAGGTTTCGACCTCGGTGCGATCGAGTTCCATGCGCGTATTGACACCGCTGAGACGCGTGCGGTTGAAGTCTTCGTCCGTCTGCTGGAACGAGAACGTCAGCGTGTAGGCGTTGAGCGCGCCACCTCGATCATGATCCGCGAGGCGCAGGTAGCTCAAGGTGCGTTCTTGGTCGTAGACGCGGGCCAAGTCCGGCGACGCGAGCGACGTGCCGTGCCAGGATTCGAAGAACACCGTGCGATGTGAACGCCAAATGTCATCCTGCTTAACCGACTGGTGCGCGACCGTCAGCGTCGCCGTATTCGACAACGCGACATCCAACCGAAGATCGTAGTCGAACTCGTCGTAGCCGGTCTTCGGCATACGCCCGACCTCGGAGTCACGGATATCACCGAAGTCACGGTAGGTCGTTCCAACGTGCAAGCCCCACGAACCGCCTTCACCAGTGGTCATCTCCAACCGGCCCGTATGCGACAGACTGTTGCTATCAAACCGATAGAGCGAGTTGCCATGATGGAAGCGCCCACCATCGGCCTCGCCGCGAAAGTCCGCCGACTTGGTGAAGACGTTGACCGTACCACCGATGGCATCCGACCCATACAGCACCGAGCCCTGACTCTTAATGACTTCGAGGCGGTCGATCGACAGCGAATCGATCGTGTTCCAGTATTGGATCGGCCCGCTTCGGAACGTCGAGTTATTCAAGCGGATGCCATCGATCATCATCAGGTTGCGCCGCCCGGTGAAGCCTCGAATGAACGGTGAGCCGTGGCCATGCGCGGTCTTCTGGATCATCACGCCCGGCGTGTATCGCAACGCTTCGGGCAGCGTGCGCGAACCCGTCTGCAACAGGTCTGTTTGGTCCAGAGTCTGGAACGTGTATGGCGTACGCAGTTCGTGCTCGCGGAATCCAGACGCAGTCACAATGACTTGCGGCGGCTTCTTCGGGTCTTGCCCAGCGGACGTCTCGGGCGCAGCTTCATTGCCTTGCGCGAACAGGGCTGGCGCGCAACTGACAACCGTGCATATGACGAGCAGAGGCTTCATAAACGTGAATCGGTAGTCCGAAGGTTCCACCGTGTCGACGAGTTCGAGAACAACGGAACAGCAACCAGGGGGAATGCTAGGGACAACTCCGTTGACGAACGCCATGAAAGCGGCTCCAGAGTCCTGCTGCAGCAACGAACCGGCCGAAACGACAATGGCCATTGCACGGTTCACTGCAGCCGCGGGAATTTTGACAGCCTAGACCTCGCAGTTTCGACCCTACTTCTTGGCCTGCTTTGCCGCCAACTGGCGGGAGGGCTTCGGCTTCGGC
>CALCZA010000125.1 GCA_937906475.1 uncultured bacterium | reverse complement strand
CCAAAGAGCTGGCCAAGCGCCCCGATTTAGGCCTGCGTGCTGTTGGGTTCGCCGACGACGACCCAGTCAATTTTGGGTCGGTCATTCACGGCCTCAAAGTCCTGGGCTCTACGGATAAGCTCGTCGACATTGCTCGTCGGAGCGGCGCCACGCAGGCGCTCATCGCGGTTGCTCGGATTCGTGGTGAGCAGGTTGCACGGATTGTGAAGTTGTGTACGGAGGCTGGTCTGAAGGCCAAGATCATTCCGCCGTATGACGAGATCGTCACGGGGCGCGTCAGCTGGACGCAGATCCGTGAGGTTGCCATCGAGGATTTGCTGGGGCGTGAGCCCGTGGTCCTCGATGGTCTGGAGCCATCGCGCCTTGTCAAAGGCAAGACCGTCATGGTGACCGGTGCGGGTGGCAGCATCGGCAGCGAACTCTGTCGCCAGATTCTGCATTCGCAGCCCGAGACTCTGGTCCTTGTCGAGCAGGCGGAGAACAGTCTCTTCAACATCCACCGTGAGCTTGCGCCATTGGTGGGTGCTACCACGCTGGTGCCGGCTATCGCGGATGTGTGCGATGCGGAGCGCATGCGACAATTGTTTACGCAGTATCGTCCCGAGGTGGTTCTGCATGCGGCGGCCCACAAGCATGTCCCGATGATGGAGGCGAACCCTCGAGAGGCCATCAAGAACAACGCTCTCGGAACCGCCGGCGTTGCTGATCTCGCTAGCGAGTTTGGCGCGGAGTGCTTCCTGCTGATTTCGACGGACAAGGCCGTCAATCCGACATCCGTTATGGGTTGCACCAAGCGGGTTGCGGAGATGTACCTGCGCGCGATTCAGCCAACTAGTAAGACACGTTTTGTCTCCGTGCGATTTGGCAACGTGTTGGGGTCGGCTGGCAGTGTGATTCCAATCTTCAAGGAGCAGATCGCGCGCGGCGGGCCGGTCACGGTGACGCATCCGGATATGGTCCGCTACTTCATGACGATTCCCGAAGCATGTCAGCTCGTGCTCGAGGCCGCATCGATCGCTGAAGGTGGGCAGGTCATGGTCTTGGATATGGGGGAGCCGGTTCGCATCAAGGACCTCGCCGAACAGATGATTCGGCTGTCTGGCTTCGAGCCAGGCGTCGACATGCAGCTCGTGTTCTCGGGAGTCCGGCCGGGTGAGAAGCTGTTCGAAGAACTGGCTTTTGCCGACGAGAGTATGGTGCCGACAGCTTCGCCCCGGATCTTCCTGCGGTGTTGCACTACGGCCGAGAAAGATTCGCCGGATGCGATCAGGTCGCATCTGCGCGAGGCGCTCCCCGAAGGCGCAAGCCCGCGAGCCGTCTTGGGTTCGTTGGTGGCCAGCTATCGTCCAGGGGAGAGTCATCGCGCCGGTGAGACGGGAGCGGCTAGCTAGAGTGTGCTGAGCCGGCAGCGAAAAATGAGGCGCTAGAATCTCGAAGCCAATCACGGGTTAGTCTGTCGGCGCATGGGACCATCGTCCGAACCGACCTTTAGGTCACGTCCCGCCTACAACGAAATTTCGCATGACCAAGCACACGTCGCAGCGCGAGCGCATCTTTCTGTCTCCTCCGACCATGACCGGTCGTGAGTTGGAGTTGGTGAAGGAAGTGTTTGCCCAAAATTGGATCGCTCCGGTGGGGCCGCATCTCACTCGATTCGAGGGCGCGTTCACCGAGTATCTCGGTGGTGGTCATGCAGTTGCCCTCTCGTCTGGGACTGCAGCTATCCATCTCGCCCTGCTCCTAGCGGGTGTAGAGCGTGGCGATGAAGTTTGGTGCCCGTCATTCACCTTCATCGGTAGCTGCAACGCTGCGGTGCATATGGGGGCGACGATGACGTTCCTCGATTCGGATGCAACGTCGTGGAACCTCGATCCGCATTTGCTCGCCGATTCCCTGCGAAGTCGGGCGGAAGCGAATCGGCTGCCCAAGGCCTTGATCTTGGTGCATCTCTACGGGCAGCCAGCAGATGTAGATCCTATTCGCGATGTATGTGGGGAGTTCGGCGTCCCGGTGATTGAGGATGCTGCCGAAGCTCTGGGAGCGACATACAAGGGGCGGGCATTGGGGCTCGACGGCACTGCTGGCGCCTACTCCTTCAACGGCAACAAGATCATTACGACTAGCGGTGGTGGCATGCTGGTGACTCGCAACGAGGCCATGGCCGACCGTGCGCGGTATCTTTCGACGCAGGCCAAGCAGCCGTTGCCGTACTACGAGCACACCGAAGCAGGGTTTAACTATCGGCTGAGCAATGTCCTGGCGGCCATTGGGATTGGGCAGATGGAAGCTCTGGCCGGATTGGTCGAGCGCACGAGAGCCGTGTTCGATCGCTATTCGATGGCGTTCGCCGACACACCGGCCATTCGCATGATGCCAGTGCCCGAATGGGCGACCAACACGCACTGGCTGACCTGCTTGACCTTGGATCCGACGTTGACGCGTGCAACCCCCGAGAGTATTCGGTTGCGCTTGGAACGCATGAACATCGAGTCCCGCAATTTGTGGAAGCCCATGCACCTGCAGCCGGTCTTCGAGCAGTGCGAGATGATCGGTGGGGCGGTCGCGGACCGTTTGTTCCGGGATGGCCTGTGTCTTCCGAGCGGGGCATATTTGACCAACGAACAGATCGATACGGTTGCCGCCGAAGTTCTAGCCGGAGTGCGTGAGTAGCGTGGCCGTGCGCCGCAAGCAGGCTGCAGAGTCGCGGATTCATTGTTGGTGGAAGCGGCCGCTTGATCTTCTTTTCTGCTTGGTCGCAGCCCCGCTCATCGTCCCGGTCGCCTTGATTACGTGGCTGTTGGTCCGCGTCGTCCTCGGTGCGCCTGCGACATTCCGTCAGGCGCGACCCGGCTTGCACGGCGAGACGTTCACCATGATCAAGTTCCGCACGATGTGTGATGCATTCGATGCGCAAGGCGAGCCGCTGCCGGATGAGGATCGTTTGACCTCACTCGGCAGGTTTCTGCGTTCTACCAGCTTGGACGAGCTCCCGGAACTGTGGAACATTCTGGTGGGCAACATGACACTCGTTGGACCTCGCCCGTTGCTGGTGGAATACTTGCCTCTCTACAGCGCGGAGCATCGGCGCCGCCATTTGGTTCCTCCGGGGCTGACAGGTTGGGCGCAGATCAATGGGCGCAACGATGTTCCGTGGCCAGCCAAGCTAGATATGGATGTTTGGTATGTTGATCACTGCTCTCTGTGGTTGGATCTGCGGGTCCTTGTCGTGACT
>CALCZA010000124.1 GCA_937906475.1 uncultured bacterium | reverse complement strand
GCTCACCTACCTGCACAAACTCACTACGGCATGAACCGCGATATCGGCTCAGGCGAAACCGGCGGCAAGACCCCACCGCCACCGTGACCAAAGATACGACGGTCTCTAAAGTAGCCGCCGGCTGGCCTGCCTACGCGCGTCCCCATCTGTTGACTTTGACTGAAACCAAACCCGTTAGCACGCCGGACGAGCCAGCTAGCGCGCCAAGCCTGAGCCTTTTTTTCCGCTTTCGAAGACGAACCCGTATTTTGACCACCCTGCCCCTGGGACACCGGAGCAGATACCGAGCCAAGATCAAGATCACCACCAAGCACCGCAGCAGAACTGCTAGCTGGCGTGTACGAGACGCCCAAGATGAAGATGGGCACGCACACTATCGATGCAAGAGACATGTTTGATTCTTCCTTAGCGCAGTAAGCAATGTCGGCAACAAGGCTGAGGCTCGACTGTTCGAGTCTCAGCAGGCCCTGATGCCACTCTCCAAATACCCTAGACCGACTCCGGAGGCACGGCAAACAAGAAACAAGGGAGCGACGGCAGCATGGCCGTAAATCGACCGCCGGGACGCTCTTTCATCACCGACACTTCGAAAAATTTCTCAATCTGAGCCTCGGCTATGCCCTCGCACTACTGTTGCTGCGCTTGGCACAACGCACGGGCCGACTGCAGCGGTCCGGACCACCACCCCAAACACCGCACCATCCGACCCCGGCAGAATGCGTCAACTCGCTAGCTGACGGGCCAATCGCCGACGTCACGCCAGCCGCATCCATGATCACGTCGCTAAGTCAAACCCAGCACCCGCGACGACCTTGCCGTTGATCATCAAATCCACTGCGTGCCAGCCTGGGTAATCACGCCGGGTTGTCACGATCTTCAGCGAGTGCTTCTTCTGCAACTCGCGGTGCTCCAAAGGCTGCAACGTCAACTGCCATCCCTTCCACGTCTTGGCATTGGTCGTGCCACCCTTCTTCACGTGGTGCACGACATAGTCGACCATCAAAGGCTGCGCCTTCTTAGCAGACGACTGCAAAGCAACGCAGAGGGTCACAGAACCGCCCTGACCAACCTGCTTTGGTGACACCGAGAGCGACACCTCGCCGCGCAACGACTTTGCTAGGCCCCATGCCTTGAGCACGCGCCGGTCACCGCGCTTGATCAGCGTACGACTAGCGTGACGCAGCATCGCACGCCGCTCGGCACTCGCATCGGGAAGGTATCGCTCCAACCAGTCCGCAACATGTTCGGGATGATCCTTAGCGATGTCGTTGAGATGATTGGCGACACTGCGACGCACGTATTCGCTGTCGTCATCCTGCAGTTGCTGCAAGAACGTGAAGGCAGGCGTCGGATCTGCCATCAGGTGCTTCAACTGAATCCCCCACGGCAGCCGCGGCCGCGTGCCTTCGCTGACTAAACGCCGCACGTGCGGACTCGCATCGTCTAGCCAGTCGTGCAACGTCGCCATTGTCAGTTCTCGATGTTCGATCAAGAACGGGCGGATCGCGTACTCAGCTGTGTTGCGCTGCGTCAGCGCGCGCAAGCAACGCAACGCACGCTTGGGTTGCTTGATGCCATAGCGCGCGACGTAGTCCGTCATCGGCCACACGGCCCAACCCGCCAAGCCAGCATCGCACGGCACGAGTTTCGATAGATCTTCATCGCTGCGCGCCGGCGCCAGCGACTGCTCAAGAACCTTGGCTGCCTGGGAGAACGACGGCGGCAGCGTGGCAGCCAGTGCATCGGCAACGTGCACAACCCGCGCCTTCAACTCCAACTCGGCAAGCCCGTCGGTCGCCGCCTTGACGAACCGCTCACGCGGGAATGCCTGGTGCACCCGCCGCAGATGCTTGGCCATCGTTCGGATAAGTTCGGGCCCGATCCAGTCTTTGAAAGCCTCGGCCATAGGAAGGGCATCATGCCTCGCTAGCACGTTCGGCCAAAGCCCGCGCCTCAGCTATGCTCAGTGAATGACTCGCAACCGCGTCGCCGCCCTTGGCGCATTCGCCGCCCTACTGCTCGGCACACACCCGGCCAGCCAACAACAGGCGGCGCCCGAGAGGCCGCCAGCCACCAAGCCACACGTCGTCATCGAAACCGTCGGACTGGATGGTTGGCGCACGCGGCTCGGCGTGACCAATGTCGCCGCCATGCTGGACTCGGAGGAAGGTCGCAAGGTCTGGCAACCGCGCCTCGAGCCACTGCTCGGCATGTGGCAGATGATGGGCGGCGACGAAGGAGCATTCGCAGCCGCCAGCAAGCGCATCTTTTCGTATGGAGGCACCATCCGCATTGCCGTGGTCATCAACGCAGCGGCAGCTGCGCACGTAGCAGTCATGCTGGAGCCTGACGGCCGCACCGACCTCAAGGTCATCGCCGCCGACATCAAAGTCCTGATCGGACGTGCCGTTCCTGGCGAGTGGGCCAAGAAGACAATCGGCGGCAAGGAGTATTCACTGCGCGGCAACATCGACGCGGTCACCGCGCCCGTCATCGAAGACGGCCGCCTCTATCTAGTCGCCGGCGCCACGGACACGATTGTCACCGGCCTCGGCCTGGTTACACACTTGCTAGCGCGACCAGTCACGACAACAACCCCCAAGCCAACGAGCCCCGCGCTACGCATCTCGCTCGACATGCAGCCGCTGCTAGCGTTGGACGACCACCCCGACACCATCAAGATGATCGAGGGACTCGGACTCTCGCAGTTGCGAGAACTGAGCTTTGCCGTGCGAGCGGCCGGGCCGAGGGTGGAACTCGACGTTTCGTCATCGATCGATGGCGCTCCGCGCGGCGCCGTGAAGGCGTTCGCCTCCGACAGCCAAGGGGTCTCTGGACTTAGCCAACTGCTGCCGAAGAAGGCAACGGCTTGGAAAGTCGGCCGCTTCGATTGCCGCGCACTGTTCAACGGCTGCATCAACGCGATCGCAGCGGGCTTGGGCGACACCCGCGAAGAGATACTCGCCATGGCCAACGAAGAATGCGGCACCGACGTCGACGGCCAACTGCTCGCGAACCTGAGCGACGAAATGCTGGTGGTCGGATCCCCGTTCCAGAACTTCGACCGATTCGATGAAGCGACCTGGTTGGTTGGGTTCCGCGTCAAAGACGAAACTAAGTTCCGCGACAGCTTCCAGGCGATGACCAAGAGTATGAAGTGGCTGCTCTCCGGTTCGGAGACGGTCGATGCCGACGGCGTCGAGTTACGCCGCTACGGCAACATGTTCAGCTACGATGTCTGGATGGCCGTCGGCAATGGTGTCTTCGTCATCGCCGCCGGCCGCGACGCCGAAGAAGAAGCAACCGCACTGCTACAGAAGGCCAAGGGTCAGACGTTTACCGTTCTGACTGAGCTTGCCGCATCCCACCAAGACCTGTTGCGCTACCTGCCGCCTGGCCTCAACGGTTTGACGCAGGCCAACCTGGGTTCGGTGCTAGCCATCCCCATTGAGTGGTGGATAGATGCGCTGAACGACCTGTTGCCGTTCATGGACGTGCCGCAGGTCAACCCACATGAAGCGGAAGAACAGCAGCAGCGATTCCACAAGTTGCTCGAAGCGAACAGCCTGAGGCTCGTGCGCAGCGCCACCGGCTTTGCCGACGGTCGCTGGCACTGGCGCCTGTTCTGGTAGTTAACGAGGCACTGCTGGCAATTGGCTCGGCACCAGATCGGCACTAAGGCCAGCAAAGAACGCAACCACACCGCGCGATGCCGACCATGGGTGCGGCTGATCGCCAGCCAGTCGCGGTTGGTGCGGTTGGCCTGGCCATGCGTGGCCACCCTTCTTGAGCGTGACCACCCAAACTGGGGGAACCCCGACCTTGTCCTTGCCGGTAAGGTAGCGAGCGAACTCGACGCCGTCCTCTGCATCGGTCTGGGGGTAGGCCACCAGGCCATTGCGCAAGACGTAGTAGTCGACCGCAGACTTCAGCGAAGCGTCGATGCGCTTCTTACCGCGCGTGCCAGCCGGACCACCTTCCAAGAGCACGTCCTTGTCGTTGGTGCCGTGGATGAGCAGCGTCGCAATCGGTCCGTGCACGCCGTCGTCGGTGAAGTTCATCGCACCTGCAACCACGGCAATGCCGTCAAACACGTCCGCCGCTTCGCGAGCGAGTCGGTGGCACATCATGCCGCCATTGCTGTGGCCGACGACGAAGATGCGGTCCGAGTTAATCGGTACCTTCTTCTGGATGTTGACGACCACGTTCTTGAGGAAGTCGACGTCATCGATCTTGCTGCGCGACGCGCTAACATCGGTGTCACCCGAGTTCCACGTCAGCATCTTCTTCGACAGGCGGCCTGTAGCATCCGGGAAAGCAACGACGAAGCCTTGGCGCACGCCAAGCTTGTCGAGGCCGGTCGCTTCGCGAGCCTGTTCACCGCTACCACCTCCCTCATGCAGCACGACCAACAACGGCAGACCAGCATGGCTCGACTCGTATGGCGGGACGTGTAGGTGAAAGCGGCGATCGCGACTGCCGTGACGTAGCCGCACGGTTTCGACCGTGCCAGCTACGGCAGGTGACATCACCGCGGTGCGCACGGCTTCCTGCACGCGCTTCAGTTTGCGCCGCACCTTCGGGCCACGATCCTTGACGGCAAACACGCCGCCGATCTCGAGGTCCGGATCGATCCACGGCGTGAACCCAAACGCACCGGGATTGCTGAAACGCACGACCTCATTGTCAAGTTCTGCAATCCACGTTCCGAGGCCGTAGCGAACGTCCTGCGAGGCAATCTCGTTCGTCTTCACATCGATGCGCTTAGGCACCTGGTTCTGCAGCATCATCTTGACGCTTTCCTTCGATAGCACGCGGTTGCCGTGCCAATTGCCTTCTGCGAGTAGCATGCGGACAAATCGCGTGTAATCGTTGAGCGTCGATACCGCGCCACCAGCGACCCACGGCAACGGCGTCTTACCAGCGTCGCCGCCGATCGGCTTCAACGAACCGAACTGCGTGTCACGCATGCCGAGACGATCGCCAATGCGTTCGGCAAACAGCTTGTGCCAGTCCTTACCAGTAGCGCGCTCGGCAGCCACAGCAACCATCTGAAAGCCAACGCTACTATAGAGGAACGACGTGCCGGGATAGGCCCGCATTGCTTCGTCGGCGGCTTCGTCGGCAAAGCGCTTCATGTCCCACTTGCGCATCGAATCGTTGATGCGAGCCGGCAGGCCACTGACGCACGACAGGCACTGACGCAACGTGACGCGACGACGATCATCGCGCTCGAACTCCTTGACGTAACGCGACAGCGGCAAATCGAGATCAAGCGTGCCGTCTTCGACCAACGTCATGATCGTCGCGACCGTCAACCACTTGCTGGCCGAGGCGATCGGCACCACCTGCTCACCGGAGAAGGTCCCGTGCAGACTGCGATGCAGTTCTTGGTCCGCGCGCACGACCGACAATCCAGCACCATCGAGATGTAGCGTCTTGGCGAGCCGGTCCGCGGCTTCGCGAACACCTTCCAGCTCGTTCACCAAGGACGGAGCTGGCGTGGCCGGAGCCGACGCAACGAGGTTCTGTCCAGGCAACTGCAGCAGCCCGGAGACGAACGTTAGACAGACAATTAGTATATGTCGCATGCTCCCCGGGGCATCGGCAGATCAGCCACCCGGAACGGACAATGTCTCGCACCTTCGCAATCATGGGGAGAACACCGACACCCAATCTGCGCTTGCCAGCGCCATCCGCCGTGGACCCTCTGCACCC
>CALCZA010000123.1 GCA_937906475.1 uncultured bacterium | reverse complement strand
GGGTGTTGGCGCATGTACTCATAGAGCGACGTGGTGCCGCACTTGGTCGCGCCAATGATGATGAAATCGGGGCCCTTGCGCTCGCCGTCTGAGCCGTGCTTCGCCACGACGTCGGGGTAGTGCTGTGCTGTCTTTAGATCCGTCGCGCGTGCCAGATGCTTTGCGGCAGCTTCGAAATCGCCCTTGGCGGTTAGCGCGTAAGCAAGATTGAACTCGGTCCAGTGGCTTTTCCAGCCGAGCTCTATGGCGCGGTTCCAGCAGGCAATGGCTTCGTCGAGGACGCCATCTTTGACGAGTTGGTCGCGATGTTCGGGGTTGTGCCAGTAGTCGTGTTTGAACGACAAGGCGTGCCCGAGTTCATCATGGAACACGGGGCGGTCAGGCTGCATTGCCAAAGCCTCGCGGCAGACGGCAAGGCAAGATTTCTGATCGCCGTCCTGCCAATGCTTGTGGGCTACCTCGAGCAGCGCATGCGCCTTCGTCTTCGTCATTCTCTGGGTCACTCGTCTAAGGATCTGCCGAAGCATGAATGAGGCCCAGGCTAGCCGTTTCCTTGTGGATGTGCCCAAAGTGCCACGACAAAAAATGGCGACAGCTGGCGAACAGGTGCTCTGCGTTCTGGCTCGGCTCATTGGCGGATTGTGAGTAGCTACGAGCTGTTTATGTCATCGCCGTCACGCGTCGCGTGATCAGCGGCCCAGTTGCCTGAAACCAGAACCTCATTGGGACCGTAATCGGCCTTGTATTGCATCGTTTTGGCGTTTCTGACCCAGTATCCGATGTAGTAGTGCGGGATCTGGAGCTGTCGAGCGTGTTCGATTTCGGCGAGCACCGAGAACACTCCAATGCGTCGTTCGCGCAGTTCGGGTTCGAAGAAGTGGTAGACCGCCGATAGCGATTGCGAGCTTACGTCGAGCAGGCTGACACCGATCAAGCGCTCGTCAACGAAGTAGCGCGCTTCGAGTGAATCGACGACGTCGGCATAGAGCATGTCGCGGAAGCTGGCTTCGCTTTCATCTTGAGGCGTGTCGGGGTGTTGGTGGCGTAGATAGCGTTGGTAGAGCTCAAAGCTGTCGTCGCGGAACTTCGGCGCGGCAAACTCGACCCGTACATCTTGGTTCCTGCGGGCCGTGCGGCGTTGGCTCTTGCTGGCGCGAAACGTCGCGACGGGCACACGCATCGGCATGCACGCCTGGCAGTCAGGGCAATCCATGCCGTAGAAGATCTGCCCCGAGCGGCGAAAGCCGCGGTCCATTAATGCGTGGTAGAGGTCCGCATCGAGCGCTTCGCTGGCGAACCCGTATTGCAGCGCCTGGCGATTCGGCAGATAGGGGCAGTCGTACAGCGAACTGCGCGGCAACTCTTGTTGGTCAAGCCAGACAAGGAACGCCTGCTGCCGTTCGTTTAGGTCTGTTGGACTCATGAACGATGGCGCAACTGCGCCAGCCAGATCAACGACGTGCCCCAGAGCGTGCCCCAGCCGATCGGGCAGGTGATGACCATCGTCGCTGGAATCAGTGGCCAGCGCACCGGCCCCCATGCATTCTTGGCGCCCAGGAGCAGGATAAGGATTGGCATCAGGAAGTAGCCGCCGAAGTGTCAGCCTGTAGCGGGCGCGACGAACTATGTGACGAGTCGAGCCATCGCGCTTGGCGAGCCGGCGAGAACCAACTACTTGATTCGCGATCGCAACAGGGAGTCATCGGCATCAACTTATTGTAGAGTCGGGACGGCCGGGAAGAACCCCAGAGCTGAGCCGCGTCCCGAGCGTACCCTGCAGGAATCCCCACAGTTGTCCGATCATCCGCGAGTTCCCATTCGTGTCCTAGTGTCCCTCGTGGCGGCCGTCGCTTTGTTGTGTTGGTGGTGGTTGGCGCAGGATGTCGTGCCGCCGCCCGTCAACGAAGTTGTGCACGCTGCGGACAATGTGTCGCCGACTGTGACGCCGTTTGCTCCAGAGGAAATCCAGCGCGACATGTCCTCGCAGCCGGTCGACCTGCCGATCGACTATGGCGTCGAGCCGCCGGATGCGGATCTCGACCACCCATACTCGTTCACGTTGCAGGTGCACATGCGCGGACCGCTCGGGTTGCCGGTCGATGACGTGCGCGTGTTCTTGTCGCCAGAAAAGACGGGCTTCTCCGAGTGGCCGGTTGCCAGTTCCGCTGGCAAAGTCTTAGTCAATTGGCGCGGTCGTTCGCGAACCATGCGAGTGCAGGTTGCCGTGACGGCGTGGGGCGTGTTGCAGCCGATTCGAAGTGTCGTCGTCGAGGCCGATCTCGCGTCGAATATTGCGTTCACGGTTACCGGACGCAACGACGCGCTGACGGCCTTGCGTCATGCGATCGAGCGCGGTGGCAAACTCGATCGGCAACAGATGAAGCAGATGATGGAGGTCATGAGCCGCCAGAAACTGCGCCGCAAGCGCATGGACTCCCTGGACATCGAGTGCGGGCGTACGATGTTGGAGTTCAAGATGCATCTCTGCACGGAGTGTCATGAGCGCAGCTTCATTGCTCCGTATCACTCCGTTTCGCGCAGCGGCACCATGAACGTTGGCCTGCACGGCCAGTCTTACTTCGAAGACCTACGCCGTTCGCGAATGCGCGGTGAGGCTGCCGAGCAGAGGATGGCGGCGATCGAAAAGGCCCGTAAACAGCGGCAGTTGGAGTATCGCCGCAAGTCGGCAACCTATCGCGCCGCGTTGACGGGGCGCGTCCGGTTGCCGGATGGATCGGCGAAGAGCGGCATGACCGTCGCGTGGATTGGGGCGACGGGAGCGGTTTTAGAGACCACTACGACCGATCAACGCGGCCACTACATGCTCGGGCCGATGGCTGGCGGCGAGCAACGAGTGATCGTTGTAGCTGGACCACTCGGCGGTGCTGATCGCAGTGTTAGCGTTGCAGCGAAAAATCATACGGTTGTTAACTTCACCTTGTCGACCAATCAGTTTGTGGTTGGCAAGGTGCTCGATGAAGGCGGGGACCCGCTAAAAAACTGGCGCGTCGAACTCGTGCGCGATGCCGCTGGTTGGGCGGCGATGACTAGTACGGATGCCACCGGGACGTTCGCGGCGTATGGCGTGCCTGGCCCGGTCGAGTGCTTGCTTTGGCCGCGTGGCAAGAACCAACCGTTCCCGGTTGTCTCCGGCGTTGAAGCGTTGGTCGATGCATCGCCCATCGAGTTGGGGTTGAGCGACGATCATCCGATTCGCGGTCGCCTACGGGTGCACGCATCGCTTCCCGCAGGCGAGGATGCGACCCGCATCGATGCTCGCGTTACGCAGATCGAAACCGGTCGCGTTGCGCAGATGAAGGCGTTTGGGTTCGCCAATGAGTTCGTGCTCGAGCCGCTCTCAGCGGGGATGTATCGCGTGCAGATCGGCTCTCCCGGGCTTGCGTGGGCGACGCGAGATGTTCACGTCGATGGGCGTGGCTTGTGGGACATGGGCGGCGTTTTCTTGGCGGCACCGGGTCGCGTGCGCATCGTGCAGCTGCCGGGTGCGCCGGATTTGATGCAGTATCCGCATGCGTTCTATCGCCGTACCGAGGCTGTTGACGTGCACGTGGATTACCAGCCGAGTGGTGACGTGCTGTTGTTGGCGCCGGGTAAGCACGTGCTTGTTTGGCAAGCGACCGGCGAAGTTCGTTCGCGCGAGTTTGAGGTCATCAGCGGTGCCGAAGTTGATGTGCCGATCTGGCCGGAGTAGCGCGTTACTTTCATCCGCCTCTACTTCCATCCGTCTGGCGGCACGATCAAGTAGTAGACGGCGATGTAGAAGTTGCTCGCGCCGCGTTTGTCTGGATGGGTGCCTGAGAACCACGGTGTCTCCCACGCGCCAGCTCCCGAAGTGCCGAAGAAGGGTCGAATCATCCAGCAGACCTGTCCGCCAACGGCGAGCGATGCGGCCATCCAGCACACGATCAGTAGGTTGCGGTGTTTGGGCATCTTGATGCTGTTCGATATGCGATCGCGTGATCGCAGGTAGACCGATAAGCAACCGCAGATCGCAATCGCGAAGACGTTGAGCAGCAAGAACTGCGGATAGCCGCCGAGGTCACGCCCATTCGGACGCTCCATCGTCACGCCCAGAAAGCACACGGCTGGCGACAGTGCCGCCAGCAACCGCGAGATGTCGCGGAAGATGCCGAGCACGAGTCGTTGCACCTGCAGGAAGTTGAAGTGCGCGTCGAGAAAGCGTGCCAGTACGTGATACAGCAGCGCGCAGATGGCTGCTGTGCTCAAGATCAGCACCGGGAACTTGACAAGGTTGCGCATCGCGTAGACCCAGCTGTTGCTGATCCCGATGCTGAATCCGTACGCCGCTGCCGACGCCGTCAAGCTCAGCAGCGAACGCATCATGAGAACATGTCCAGCGTCTCGGCCATGCGGTAGGTCAAGAATACCAACAGCACTTGCCAGCCAACCCACAGCGGCCAGTTCTCGCGCAGTGCTTTGAGGTTCTTGTCTGCGAATAGGCAGCGGTTGAGGTGACTGAGGGCCAGCAACAACGAGAACACCAACAAGACCACTCGGGTTGCTGTGCTGCCTTGGATGCCAGCTTCAATAGGCATCGTGAAATCGAGGAACCAGTAGATCGGCGCAAAGCCAAACGTGAACAGCGCGGCTGCCGATGGAATCACCAGCGCGATTGCCAGGTTCTGTGCGGGGTGCATGCGCACGCCGAGATACGAACCAAACACCTGCAGCGACGGGAAGCACAGCAGCACCGAACCGAGGAACAACAAGGCGATGTGCGCGACGCGGCTTGGGCCGTCGATCAACGCAAATGGCACGGCAAACACGACACTGCACAGCAGCAGGACCGCGACCAGTGTCGCCATGTTGTTGCCGGTGCGCAGGTTGGCCGCGAGGCGCAACCGCTCGCCGAGCACGATGTCGAGCATGCGATGCGGTCGGCTTAGGCAGGCGGTCAGTTCGCCGTTAGCGAACGGCATAGCCTCTGGCTCTGGCAGGTTGGCGGCGGCCGTTTTGGGCAGCGGCGGCGTCGGTGGATCAGTGGGGTCGTTGGTCATGTCAGTCCTTGGATTCCTATGTCTTTGCAATGCAAAGTATCGGCTTTGCTTTGCAAAGTCCAGGGGGTAGGAGAAACTGGTGCCATCCACGTAGTCGTCTTCTGGCTAGTTACTTAGCTGCCATTGGAGCGAGTCGGCCAACAACCGCCGGCCCTCTTTGCGCGGTGCGAGCGTGCGAGGACCGCCATGTGGCAGTCGCCAGTGGCGATGATCCGTTCCTCTGAGAATCGCTGCTTCTGCCGCTGCCAACAAACGCGTGACCCGCGCTTGTTGGCCAGGCAGTTTGATGCGGCCGCGAACTGACTCAAGATGCGCCGCCGGCGACCCTCCCGACCGTAATCGAGAAGACTGATTTGTACCGCGCCGAACGTGTCCGTGAGAGTTGGCATAATCGCAGCATGATCAGGATGCTTGCCACTCTGTCCCTACTTGGTTCCGTGTTGTCGGCGCAGGCCGCGTTCACGCAACTGACTCCCGTCCTCAGTCCATCGCCTCGTGCTGGCGCCATCGGCGTCTCCGACGGCGCGTTGCTGTACCACTTCGGCGGCAAGCCGAGTTCCACAACGGAACTCAATGACATGTGGATCTTTGATGGCATGAACTGGACGGATGTCACCCCATCGACGGGTGTGCTGCCGGCGCCGCGCGATTGGTATGGAGCCTCATACGACATTGGCCGCGGACGCTACGTGTTGTTTGGCGGTCGTTCGACGGCGTCCGGTGGCAACCTTGGTGACACCTGGGAGTTTGATGGCACGACGTGGACGCAGATGTCGCCGCTAGTTTCGCCGTCAACGCGACGCTGGGGCGCGATGGCTTACGACGTGGCCACGGGGGTCACGATCCTGTTTGGTGGCGAGAACCTCGGCATCTACAACAACGAAACTTGGAGTTGGGATGGCACGACGTGGACGCAGCTATCGCCGGTAACGAGTCCGTCGATTCGCGGTCGCGGTCGCCTCTCCTACGATCTCACGCGCGACGAGATGATCTACTTCGGCGGTCGCAGTGTCGGGGTTGCGTTGGGTGATACGTGGGTTTGGGACGGCTCGAATTGGAGTGAGACCGTCACTGCGAATGCGCCGTCGACGTTGGGCGTTGTCGGTCGCTTTGCGTATGGCATGACCTATGACCTGCTGCGCGACCGGCATGTGTTGTTTGGTGGCACGCGCAACGGCCCGACCCTTTCCGATGTCTGGGAGTTCGACGGATCTAACTGGGAGCAGCGAACCGTCAGTGGCCCGTTGACACGCACGGGGCCGACCTTTGCTTATGTGATTGGGCTGCAGAAGACCTTCCTGTTCGGTGGCTATGGTGGTCCGCAACTTGGCGATACGTGGGAATACCAAACGACGGCACTGCCGTCAGCGGTTCCCTATGGACTTGGTTGTGCGGGACCCGGCGGTGGGTTGGCTTTGGCGTCAACGTCGTCGCCGTGGGCGGGAGACGTTTGGACGGCGACATGCAGCAACCTCGGACCGACCTCGCTGGCAATGGAAGTCTGGGGCCTGTCGCAATCATTGCTGCCACTCAACGTTGTTTTGTCGATTGCGCCAGTCGGCTGCAACCTGCTGAACACGGCTGATCTGCTGCTTGGTCCGTCCATCTCTATTGCTGGCGAAGCGACGGTTCAGTTCGCGTTGCCAAACAACCCCGCCCTTGCTGGTGCCGTCATTCAGTTGCAAATTGCGGAGTTGCAGTTCGACCCCGGCGGCAATTGGATCGGACTCTACACGTCGAACGGTTTGACGATGACGATCGGCGCTCGCTAACTAGTGGTGTGATGCGGAAGCCTGAGGGCTCTGGCGCGGCCCGCAATCGTCTGTGCTACAGCACTAGCTCATTACGGCCTTCACGACCTGGCCATGCACATCGGTCAGGCGGTAGCGACGGCCTTGGAAGCGGTAGGTCAGGCGTTCGTGGTCGAGGCCCATCAGGTGCAGCACGGTCGCTTGTAGATCGTGCGGCGTCATTGGGTTCTCGATGACCGAGAAGCCAAACTCATCGGTCGCACCGTAGCTGCCAGGCTTACTGCCGCCGCCGGCCATCCACAGCGTGAACGCATACGGGTGGTGGTCGCGCCCCTTGTTGCCCTTGTCGATCTCGCCTTGCAAGAATGGCGTGCGGCCGAACTCGCCAGCCCAGATGACGAGCGTGTCGTCGAGCAGTCCCCGCTGTTGCAGGTCGAGCACCAATGCGGCCGACGGCGCATCGGTGTCGCGGCACTGGATCTCAAGCTGCGTGTAGAGGTTGCGATGTTGGTCCCAACCGGCATGCATCACTTGCACGAAGCGCGTGCCGCGTTCGATCAGGCGTCGCGCCATCAGGCAGTTGTAGGCATACGAGCCCTTGCGATGCACATCGGGGCCATACATCGCGAGCACGTGCTCCGGCTCATCTGAGAAGTCCGTCAGTTCGGGCACCGACGTCTGCATCTGATAGGCCATCTCATACTGCGCGATGCGCGTATCGATCTCGGGATCTTGCACGCGTTCCGCATGCTGCTGGTTGAGCGCCGCCAGGTCGTCGAGCATCTTGCGCCGTAGCCTCGCATCGATGCCCGGAGGGTTCTCGAGATAGAGCACCGGTTCTCCGGAGCCGCGGAACTTCACTCCTTGGTGCACCGATGGCAGAAAACCACTGCCCCAGTAGTAGTCGTAGAAAATCTGGCCGCACGATGCTTCTTTGTCGCGCGAGGTCATCGCGACGAACGTTGGCAAGTCGTCGCAACTGCGCCCGAGGCCATACGAAAGCCATGCGCCCATGGACGGGCGGCCGGGA
Organism: uncultured bacterium; assembly: GCA_937906475.1. Taxonomy (GTDB): domain Bacteria; phylum Planctomycetota; class UBA1135; order UBA1135; family UBA2386. Next base: position 12,608 of record CALCZA010000123.1, on the reverse strand, counting down.
CGTTCGCTGCCCGTCATCAAGAACGTGATCGCTGGCGCATGATTGACCTGGGTTGTGTGCATCGACTTGATGAAGCACAGGTCGTCAGCGATCGCCGCGGTGTAGGGCAGCAGATCCGAAACTGTCGCGCCACTCTGGCCGCGTTGTCGGAGTGGTCGGATGGCGCCCAGGCATGGGCGCTTGCTCTGCCCGCCGGTCATCGTGCTGAAGCGGCGTCCACCAACAACACTGTTGGGGATCTGCTGGCCGTGCATCTCGCGCAATTTCGGCTTGTCGTCAAACAGATCGATATGCGATGGCGCGCCGTTCTGTTGCAGGAAGATGATGCGCTTGGCCTTCGGTGCGTGGTGACAACCAGTTGGGTCGTTGCGAAGCAGGGTCTCAAGTGCCGTGCTGCCAATGCCCGTCAGTCCCAGTGCACCCAGACCGGTTGCTCCGTGTCCGAGCAGCGACCTGCGCGTTAGGTCTCGTGCGTGTTGTAGCAGTGGGTTCATGGCCGTGTTAGTACCTCGTCGAGGTTGAGCACGATCGATGCGATCACGGTGAACGCTGCCAGTTGTTCGCGTTGCATAGTGGCATCCGGTTTCGTGTCGCCGACGGCTAGTAGGCTGTCCGCGGCTTTCTGGTCAGCGGTGAAGTGGTCGATGCATTGCTGCAGGCGCGACGTTAGTAGTTGCCGTTCTATGTTGGTGGGGCGGCGTGCCGTCGCTGCGCGGAATAGCCACGTGATGCGGTCGTCAGGTGTTTGGGCAGCGTGCCATGCGCGTGTTGCTAGACCACGAGCGGCTTCGACGAATCCCGTTTCGTTCAACGTCGTCAAGGCATGCAGCGGCGTATTGGTAATCGAACGCTTCACAACACACGCCTGACGCGATTGTGTGTCGAACAACATCGTCGGACCAATGATGCGTCGCCAAAACACGTAAAGGCTGCGGCGGTAGAGATCCTCGCCGGTGCCTTGCTGGTATCGAATCGTGCCGAACGTCGCCTCCGCCCAGATGCCATCCGGTTGGTAAGGGCGCACCGGCGCGCCGCCAATCGTTGGGGCAAGCTGGCCACTGAGCGCGAGTGCTTGGTCGCGCAACATCCAAGCTGGCAACCGTAGGCGTGCGCTGCGGGCGAGCAGGTTGTTGTCCGGATCCGTTGCGAAGGCTGCGGCGTTGGTGGCGGCAGACTGTCGGTAGGTGCTGCTGGAGACGATCAGGCGATGCAGGCTCTTGAGGTCCCAGCCTTCGGTGACCAAGCGGTTGGCTAACCAGTCGAGTAGCTCGGGGTGGGTCGGGCGATCGCCTTGCCGACCGAAGTCTTCCGTCGTCGCAACCAGTCCGCGGCCAAACAACGTTTGCCAGGCGCGATTGACGGCGACTCGCGCAGTCAGCGGGTGCTTGCCCGAAACCAGCCAGCGGGCCAGGTCGAGACGGCTCGCCGGTTCCCGATTCAGTGGCGGCAAGAACGACGGTGTGCTGGCGCTGACCTCATTGCGTTGTTGCTGGTAGTCACCGCGCTCGAGCACGTGGGTCGCTCGCCGCTTTGCTCGCGGCAAGTCGTCCATCACAGATACTTCGAGTGCGGTGCGTTCGAGTTTGCTCTGTTCGTCGCGAAGGGTCTGCAGTCGTTGGGCTCGCGTCGCGAATCCATCGACGTGCTCCATGCGGTAGTAGTGTTGCAACGAAGCCCTCTGGGCATCGGTTCGTTCGGGCGCTTTGGCGAGCAATGCCCGCACCACGTCGAACGGTAGGTCGCCAACCGTCTCACCGACCCGTCGGAAGTACATGCCGCCCGCACCGCCGGTGTTGATGATCTTTATCAGTAGGTAGTTGTCGCCCTTCTGAAGCTGCAATTCGGCACGTTCTTGATCTGCCTTCACGCCTCGGCGCGTGTTGTTCTGCAGCGTGAGTTTGCCATTGCACCAGACCTTGATGGCGTCGTCACTACCGAGCGAGATGCGCATGCGGCGCGGGCTAGCGGTTGTGATCGTGCGATAGAAGTAGTCTGTGTAAATGCCTTCGCCGAAGAGTATCACCTCGCCTTCGGCTAGTTCGGGGGCGGGCCGCCAGTCCGGGCCTTTGCGGATCTCGGAGGTTGTTTCCGAGACGAATGGTTCGGCGAACATCGAGTTCGGCCCGCCCTTGCCAGGCTCAAATCGGATGCTCCTCAGCCACGGCCCCAAAGTCGCGGGCTGCAGCGATTGGATGCTTTTGGTTAGTTGCTGTTGCTGCGCTGTTTCCCACTTGGTTTGGGCGCGATCGAGTTCTCGGTTGGCACGTCGCTGCGATTTGTTGCGTTCGTCAATCTGCGTAGTCAGTGCTGCCAGTCTTGCGCGGTCTTGCTTGTCGTGCACGTAGCGCATCGTCGGCGGCAATTTGCCGCCACTGCGGCCACGTCCGGTTTCCGATGTTTGGTTGAAGAACGCGAATAGGCTGTAGTAGTCGCTCTGCGAGATGGGGTCGTATTTGTGGTCGTGACACCGTGCGCATTCAAATGTCATGCCCATCCACACCGTGCCGACGGTCTCGGTTCGGTCGAAGATGTTCTCGATGCGCGTTTCTTCGGGGATGCGGCCACCTTCGCCGTTGTGTGTGTTGTTGCGCAAGAAACCTGTCGCCAACCGCTGTTCCTTGGTGGCACTTGGCAGTTGATCGCCGGCTAGAACCTGCAGCGTGAATTGATCGAATGGCACGTTGTCGTTTAGTGAACGTACCAACCAGTCACGCCACGGCCATGCCGTTCGCGTCGGGTCATTTTGGAAGCCGTCGGTGTCGGCGTAGCGAGACGCCTCGAGCCACGGCCACGCCATGCGTTCGCCGTAGTGAGGTGATGCGAGCAGATTGTCGATGATGCGGTCGTAAGCGGCATCCGATGGATCGTTGACGAACGCATCGAGTTGCGCCGGCGTTGGCGGCAGGCCGGTCAGGTCCAGCGACACCCGGCGTAGCAGCGCCGCGGGTGCGGCGGCGGTGCCGGGTGGTATGCCGACTGACTCGAGTTTGCGCAGCACGAAGGAGTCGATTGGGTTGCGCGCCCAGGTTGCCTGGCGCGCTTTAGGCGCGGTGATTGTGGTTGGATTGGCGAACGCCCAGTGCTCCGTCCACTCAGCACCTTCGGCGATCCATTGGTGCAGCGTAGCAATCTCTGCGGTCGACAGTTGCTGCTTGGAATCGCGCGGCGGCATGACGTCGTCATCTGACGCCGTGATGCGGTGGATCAGTTCGCTTTGCTCAGGCTTGCCGGCGACGACGATCGACGCTCCGTCACGCCTCGCAAACACACTGCCCTTCTCGTCGAGCCGCAAGTCAGCTTTTCGAGCAGCGGCATCGGGTCCGTGACACGTGAAGCATCGGTCGGACAGAATTGGCAATACGTCGCGAGCGAACGAAACCTCTGGCCTAGCTGCAACAACCTGTGCAGTTGCAGCAGACGTGGCTAGCGACAGAGTGGTTGCGAGGGCACAAGCGAATCGCATCATGCTCCACGCTACCGCAGATTGCGGAGCGCGAGCACCGTCAGTTCGGCAAACAGCCGTTTCCACGCGGGCTGCTTGATTCCACTTAGTTGCGGCAGCACTTGGGCTGTCGGCAACTGGGTTGCGATCAGCCTGTTGGTTTCGGCGAAGCGATCTTGCTCACCGTAGCCAACTTGCAATTGATCGACACGCTTAGCCCGCTATTTGGCCAGGCCGTGCCCTACGTGCGCTTGCCCTGACCACTGGTGTCAGCGCCCGCCAGGTCCCCTGGAGACGCCTTTGCTGGCGCAGCGCCGATTCCGACCAACAAGAAGACCATCAGGAACCGTGTGAAGAACATCAGCGAGTTCTTGCCAACGGCGCGAAGTGTAGTCGAATCGTGCCACCCCCTTTCGCACACTGCATTGCCTGTGAACCTAGAAGATCGCAACCGTCTGCTGCACGAGTCCCTCGAACGCTGGTTCGGGTTCTCGTCGCTACGCCCTCTGCAAAAAGAAGCGGTTGATGCGGCACTCGATGGCCGGGATGCGCTGGTCGTGTTGCCGACCGGTGGCGGTAAGTCGTTGTGCTACCAATTGCCCGCGTTGGTGCTCGATCGCTTGACGGTCGTCGTGTCGCCATTGATCGCGTTGATGCAGGACCAGGTCGACGGCCTGCGCCTAAATGGCGTGCCGGCGGCCGCGTCGCACAGCAACCTCAGTGCGGCGGGTCGGCGCGAACTCAATCAACTGATCGACAGTGGCGAACTACGCATTCTGTTTGTCGCGCCCGAGCGATTGTTCCGCGAGGACTTCCTGCAGTGGTTGACCCAGCAAGACGTCGCTGCGATCGCGATCGACGAAGCGCACTGCATCAGCCAGTGGGGGCATGACTTCCGGCCCGAGTATCGGCGCATCTCTGAGTTGCGCGAGCGCTTTCCCGGAGTGCCGATGCATGCCTACACGGCGACGGCGACACCACAAGTTCGCGAAGACATTTGCGAACAGTTGCAGTTGCAGGATCCGGCCGTGTTGATCGGCACGTTCGATCGCCCCGAACTGACCTACCGCGTGTTGCCTCGCCAAGGCTTGATTGATCAGGTCGTCGAAGGCATCGGTCGTCACGGCGATACGGCGACGATCATCTACTGCATTTCGCGCAAGGACACCGAGACTCTCGCCAAGCAACTGAAGTCGCGCAAGATCGAAGCCGAGGCCTACCACGCTGGCCTCTCTGCCGGTGAGCGAACGCGCATCAGTGCCGACTTCCGTGCAGAACGATTGAACGTCGTGTGCGCAACGGTTGCGTTCGGCATGGGCATCGATCGAAGTGACGTTCGCCTAGTGGTGCATGCTGCGATGCCGAAGAGCATCGAGCACTACCAGCAAGAGACGGGGCGTGCTGGTCGTGATGGCTTGCCGTCGGAGTGCTTGTTGCTCTACTCCGGTGCCGATGCTGCGAAGTGGCGCATGATCGTGCAGCGCGGCGGGGAAGAATACGGCGACGACGAAACCGTGCGGGCGCAGTTGGCGTTGCTAAATCATATGCAGCGCTTTGCCGGTCGCGCGCGCTGCCGCCATCGTTCGCTGAGCGAATACTTCGGCCAGGACTACAACGAGCCAAGTTGCGGTGCCTGCGACGTCTGCCTCAACGAACTCGACCTCGTCCCGGATAGCCATGTAACCGCGCAGAAGATCTTGTCCGCGGTCGCGCGCACTGGCCAACGCTATGGCGCGAGCTACGTCATCGATGTGCTGCGCGGCAGTAAGAACGAGAAGGTGATGCAGCGCGGCCACAACGAGATCCCGACGTTTGGGCTGTTGAAGGATCTGCCCGCGATGCGACTCGGCAACTTCATTGACCAGTTGATCGACGAAAGCGTGCTGGTTCGCACCGATGGTGAGTATCCGGTACTGGTGCTCAATGAAGCTTCGGCGGAAGTAATGCGCAGCACGCGGCAGATCGAGTTGCGTTCGCCGAAGGGGGGACTCGACCAGAAACCGCGCCGTCGCCGTAGTGCGGCAGGCACCAGTGTCGCGCGTGAATTGAACGGCTCCGAGCACGAGGTGTTCGATCGCTTGCGCGCTGTGCGGCGCAAGCTTGCCAGCGACCTCGGGGTGCCGCCCTATGTCGTGTTCTCGGATGCGACGCTCGAAGAACTGGCGCGCGAACGTCCGACGACCCGTTCGCAGATGCTCGACATCAAGGGCGTCGGACCTAAGAAGCTCGATTCGTTCGGCCCACAGTTCCTCGAAGCACTAGCGGAGTAACGACGATCCGCTCGATTTGCTAAGCCAACTCGTCAGCCGCGACGTGGTATTGCGGGTCTTCGATCACGTTGACTTCGACCATGGTGCCTGCCTTGCGCAGGAGTTTGCGGCAGTCAGGGCTGAGGTGGCGAAGGTGCAGTTCCTTGTCGAGCGCGAGGTAGCGTTCGGCGAGCGTATCGATTGCTTCGATTGCCGAGTGGTCGGAGACGCGCGCGTGTTGGAAGTCGATGATGACGTCCTTCGGGTCTTCGGCCGGGTGGAACAGGTCGAGGAAGCTTGTGCACGAGCCGAAGAACAGCGGGCCGCGCAGCGAGTAGATGCGGGCGCCGCTATCGTCGGTTTGTTCGATGACGTGCACCACCTTGGCGTGCTTCCATGCGAACACCAGCGCGGACACGATCACGCCGACGAAGACCGCGATGGCGAGGTCGTACTTCACTGTGACCGCTGACACGAGCACGATCACCAGCGCGTCAGTGACCGGCACCTTGTTGAGCACGCGTAGGCTTGACCATTCGAACGTGCCGAGCACGACCATGAACATCACGCCGACCAGTGCCGCCAGCGGCACCATTTCGATTAGTGGCGCGGCGACCAATACGAACGCCAGCAACACGAGCGCGGCGGTGATGCCAGACGTGCGGCCACGACCACCCGAGTTGATGTTGATCATGCTCTGACCAATCATCGCGCAGCCGCCCATGCCGCCAAAGACGCCACAGAACATGTTGGACGCGCCTTGAGCGACGCATTCCTTGTTGCCACGGCCGCGAGTCTCGGTCAGTTCGTCGACTAGCGTTAGTGTCAGTAGCGATTCGATCAGGCCGACAGCTGCCAGGATGATCGAATAGGGCAGGATGATGCGCAGCGTTTCAAAGTTGAACGGGACCATCGGCAGTGCGAAGGTCGGCAGGCCACCAGCTAGCGTTGCGGTCGAGTCCTTCGTCATCGTGCGCAGGAAGTCGACGACCGTGGGCGTGTCGATGCTGAATAACAATGACGAGCCGGTGACGACCACGATCGCGACCAGTGAAGCGGGTACCGCGCGCGTCAGCTTCGGCAGCATGTGGATGATGCCCATCGTCACCGCGGCGAGACCGCACATTGTGTACATCGGCATGCCGGTCATCCAAACCGGTTCGCCAGCCGGTCCCGGCGTTTTGAATTGCCCTAGTTGCGCCAGGAAGATCACGATCGCCAGACCGTTGACGAACCCGAGCATCACGGGGTGCGGTACCATCCGGATGAACTTGCCCAGTCGCAGCACGCCAGCGCCGATTTGGATGCAGCCCATCAGTAGCACCGCGGCGAACATGTATTGGATACCGTGCGCAGAAACTAGGCTGACGAGCACGACGGCCAACGCGCCAGTCGCTCCCGAAATCATTCCGGGGCGGCCGCCGAATACTGCGGTGATCAAGCCGACCATGAACGCGGCATGCAAGCCGACGATTGGATCGACGCCCGCAACGAAGGCAAACGCGACGGCTTCGGGAACGAGCGCTAGGGCGACCGTAATGCCCGATAGGACGTCGGTGCGGAGGTTTTGAGGGCGGGTACTGAGTAGGTTGAACAAGGCGGCGCGCGGCGGATTTTGAGTTCTGTCGAGTCTGGCGAACCCCTCAGCCTATCGATGTGTACCGCGGCGTCCACAAGCGAATTGCTTGGCCCGCACCGAGAAGCGTTGCGTTGCGACTACTTAGGCAGGTTGCGGGACGGGATGCGAAGCGCCCGTATCTCGCGATATCCCGCCGCTTCGTAAAGGCAGACCGCGGTGCCATCGGCGAGAACCTGTAGGCACGAGTAGGCCGATGGACCCGAGTCGAGCAGTGCCGACCACGGCCAGGTCTTGCCCTGATCGAACGACGCGCGCAGTGTCATTCGTTCACGCCCAGTTTTGCTGGCCGGATTGCTAAACAACAAGACGCCGTCCCGCAGGCGTCGAATGCTCGCCTGACAAATGGGCTCGATCAGGTCCGGCACGTGCTGCTGGTTGTGCCAGGTCGCGCCGCCGTCGCTACTGGTAGCTTGTTGACGCGTGCGCTGCTTGCGGTCGTAGTTGCGCATGTTGAGCAGTAAGTCGCCGTTGTCGAGTTCGACGACTTCGCATTCGTTGACTTGGTGCTCTGGCGTGCTGCCGCCGAGTTGCCAAGTGACGCCGTGGTCGTCGCTGAAGATGACGTGCGAGTAGTAGTGCTGCGTTTTGGCTTCGATGTGGTCGCACGGGATGACCAGTCGTCCCTTGTGCTTGCCGCGCGATAGTTCGATGCCAGCACCTGGGCCGGTTGCATACCACGTCCAGTTCGGCTGTTTGGTCGTCTTGGTGATGTCTTCGGGATCGGACCAGGTCTTGCCGTGGTCAGAACTGCGCAGCACCTTGACAGTGCGCGTGCTCTTTGACGTGCCTGCGATGATGCGTGGTTCATGGTCAACGCCTAGGTTGTGTGTCGCCAGCAACAGGATCTCGCCGTTGGACGTGACTACTGGGCATGGATTGCCGCAGGTATTGCTGGCGTCGTCCCAGATGAGTTGCGACTTGGACCATGTTTTGCCGCCATCGCGCGATCGCTTCATCACCAGGTCGATGTCGCCAGTGTCGCTACTACTGCGATGTCGCGCTTCGGCGAACGCGAGCAGGTCTCCGTTCTTTGCGATGACCAGCGCCGGGATGCGGTAGGTGTCGATCTTGTCCTCGCCGGCTTGCCAAACCGTCGAGGCCTGGCCGCTAGGTTGTGGCCGCCGCGTGCCGCCAGTGACCACGAAACTATGCACGGTCATCGTGTCGCGATGGGGGCGAATCGTGACGCTACCCAAGTCACCGCCGGGATCGGGCAGGGCTGGCAGGGCGGTGCCGTTCCAGTCGATTTGCAGTTGCTGGTTCGCGCGGGTTAGCTTGAGGCGGAAGCGCTTGCCGGCACGCAGGGGGGTTGCATCGAGAGTGCGCGCTCGGCCGCCGAACAGCGTGCCTTCGAGGAACGGCTTGCCATTGCGGCCACAGAAACCAATGTGACTGCTGCCGATAACCAGCGACGCAGCCGTGGTCGTGGCAGTGGCCAGCGATAGTTCGACCTCGACGCTACAAGTTGCATCGGTAAGGCTCCAACCGCTATCGAGTCGCTGTGCCATTGGCGTGCCAATCAACACGTTGTTCAACTTGCTCCAACCTTTCGGCAGCGGACTATCGTGTTGGGCAATGCAAGCGGTCGAGGCGAGCAAGAACGTGAGCAAGGCGGCAGTCCATGCTCGCGGGTGTGGTTGCGTGTGCTTCATCTTGCTTCGGTAATGCTGGTGAGTAATTCTGGCACAATCTGTGCGGCGCGCCCGGCCGTGAACGCGTCACGTGCATCGGCATTGCTCGGCAATTCGAGTGCTTGCACGTAGGTCTTGGCACCGCGCTCGCGCGCGATCTGCAGCATGCTAGCCGCCGGATACACATGGCCGCTGGTGCCGATCGCCAGGAAGTGGCTGCAGCCGAGCAGCGCGGTTTCGATCTGCTCCAAGTGGAACGGGACCTCCCCAAACCAGACAATGTCGGGGCGCAGTTGGTGATTGCAGGAGGCGCAGTTGAGGAACGCGTCTGCTTGCACGCGATCGAGACCGCGTTCCTTGTTGCCACATTGTTCGCAGCGCAGCACCGCGAGTTCGCCGTGCATATGGATGGCGGTGCTGCCGGCGCGTTCGTGGAGGTCGTCGACGTTTTGGGTGACCAAGGTCAGGTCGTCACCGCGGCATGCAAGTCGGTCCGCTGCTTCGGCCAGCGCGGTGTGCGCTGGGTTGGGGTTGACCGTTGCCAATTGCGCGCGGCGCTCTTGGTAGAAGCGCCAGACGAGTGCCGGATCGCGAGCCCAGGCTTCGGGCGTTGCGACGTCTTCTGGCCGTTGGCCTTCCCAGAGGCCATCGGAATCTCGGAACGTGCGGACGCCGGAGTCAGCTGAGATACCGGCTCCGGTCATGACGACTAGGTGCATGGTGCGGGGCGTTTGGGTGGGAGACGTCGCGAGGGTACCACTACTTCAGGTCGATGTTCCGCTCGACTTTGGCTTTGCCCTTCTCGATCGTGAAGTTGATCGAGTTCTCCTTGAACCGCCGCTAGATCAGGAACTGTTCTGAGGCTTTGCGATGACGTGAATCATGGGCGTCGGCCCAATGCTCGACGTTCCGCAAAGGGCGCTAATATTCTTGGTCCGAGCGAGTCCTTTCAAAAGGTCCGGCAATCCGGTCCTCTGCTCGCATGTCTGAAGCGGTCCGCGAAGTGAAGTCGGTGTGTGTCTACTGTGGTTCTCAGGATGGGCGCGATCCTGCCCACGCGGTGGCGGCTCGGGCCATGGGCGACGCGCTGGTCGATCGGGGCATGCGCCTGATCTACGGCGGTGGCGGCATCGGCATGATGGGGCAGATTGCTGATCAGGTTTTGGCGCGCGGCGGCGAGGTCATTGGCGTGATCCCCGAATCGTTAATGCGTGCCGAAGTCGCGCATGCCGGCGTGACCAAGATGCATGTCACCAAGGGAATGCATGAGCGCAAGGCGTTGATGGCGGACCTTAGCGATGCGTTCGTCGCGATGCCGGGTGGGCTCGGAACGTTGGAAGAACTGTTCGAGACTTGGACCTGGGCGCAGCTGCAATACCACGACAAGCCGATGGGGCTACTCAACGTGAAGGGCTACTTCGACGGCCTGCTGCAGTGGCTCGACCAAGGTGCGGCCGATGGCTACGTGCGCCCTCCTCATCTTGGCATGCTGCAGGTCGGCACGGATCCGGTGGCGTTGCTCGCCGAGTTGGCTCCCTTGCCCAGGGTTTAATCTCGCCGCTGATCGGCCCTTGGTGGCATGGAACTGCGCTTCGGCGTTAATGGGCCGTGCGCGTTCCTACGCAGATGATTTCGGCGGCCGTTCGGTGATAGAGCCGTCCAGAGGCATATGAAACCGAGTTGGCGCTCCAGGTTTCGCCGATGGTGCCCAAGTCGTTGAGCCCGACAAACGCCGTCGCTTGGAAGGCCGGTTGGCTGGCGTCGATGACGTAGACAACGCCGCTGGCAAGGGTGAAGTAGAGCAGGTCGTTGACGCGCGTCGGGGTGCCGTTGAAGACCCAATCCCAGCCGTCCCATCGGCTGCGATCGTCGCCGGTGACCTCGACGCCTTGGCTGTTGATGGCCTTGGCGGAAAGTCGGGTCCGGTAGCTGAGTCGTTTGCCGGACGGTCCGTATTCGACGGCGGTTGGGACTTCGAGGTAGCGAACCGCAGGCGCATCATTTGCTGCATCGGGGTCGATACAGGCGAAACAGAATGGCGCGCCGAGCACGGGTTTGCCCCAGGAGGTCGCGTAGCACTGAAAGTAGAGGCGGCCGTTTGCCGGGATCATCGAATAGCGCATTGGGAACACGCCCTTGTCGATGTCCTGGGTCTTGGGACTCATGTACATGCCGCTCAGGTCAGCCGTTGGCTTGGTCATGCGGACGCCCTTGAGCAGCGAGATCTCGCGGACTTGTTCGCCGCTGTTGCGGTCGATCACGACCAGCAGGTTGCGCGGTTCGCGGAGTAGCCAGTAGGCGTAGCGGTCATCGCAGGCCATCGTTTGCAGGGCACCTTCGTGATTGCCGCGCGGGTCTTCGTAGCGCCACACCTTGCTGCCGGCGTTGGCGCCGGTTGCACGCGTCAACGTCAGGCCGACGGGGCGTTCGGGAACTTGGTGCGGGCCGCCGCGCGCGTGCAGCACGCATGGGCCTTCGTCGGTCGCGACCAGAGTTGGCGCGTTGTACTGCGTCAGCGCATCTTCACTGCGCCACAGTTGTTCGCCAGTCAACGCGTCGAGGCCGACGAGGTAGTGCCAGCGCGCGTCCTTGCCTTCGGTGTCGAACGGTTCCATGTGCACGATCGTTTGTGCCTGACGTGATGGGTCGTCGACCAGGAACGGTTCGAACTGCTTGTTGAATGGTCCGTCAAACGTCGCGGCCCATTGGCGTTGCCAGACGAGGTCGCCTGTGTGTGTGTAGCAGCACAGCGTGCCGCCAGCGTTGGTGAACCAAACGTGCGTGTTGTTAGCTACCGGCGAGGCGGCGGTCGCGTCCGAGAACGGGTAACTGTAGATCGACGGCACTTCGCCAGCGATACGTCGCGTCCACAGGAGTTTGCCGGTGGCTTGGTCGAGACAGTGCGCGTCGATCAGTTTGCCGACAACTTGGCGCTTCTCGATTGCATGGCTGTACTTCTTGGCGTCGAACTCATTGAGGCCTTCGCCCGTCCATGGCGCCATTGTCGTTATGAACAAGCGGCCGTTCGCGATCGCGATGCCGCCTTGGCCGGTTTCGGGCATGGGCGTTCGCCAGACTATGTTCTCGCCGGTTGTGACCGAGAACGACGTCGGTGGTTGTGGGCCGGTTGTGGCCCAGTTGCCGTTGGGTCCTGAGCCCATTGGCCAAGCGGCTTGTTGCACGCCGGTGCAAGAGGCTGCGAGGACCAGTAGAACGATCAATGCGAAACGAAGTGCTGACATGACGCCAGCCAGCATACCTCGCGCGGTCGGCATACTAGCCGTGCGCTTACCCGCAACTACCGCAACCGCCGTCCGGCTTGCAAAGCCGCGCTTCAAATTCCTTGGAGGTCTTCGTGATCGATAAGCCACCGAGCGCCGTGCAGCGAAGTTCGCGGGCCATGTTCTGGCTGATCTGGCGGTGGGCATCGAGAACCTCATCGAGTGGAATCAGATGCAGGTAGCCACTGAGTGTAATGTTGGCCGATGCGATGGAGTTGGCAGCGCCGGCGATGTTGCGACCGAGGCATGGAGCTTCGACGCGGTTGGCGATTGGATCGCAGACGAGGCCGAGAACGTTTTGTAGGGCGTGGCTAGCTGCACCGAGTGCTTGCTCGGCATTGCCGCCAGCCAGTTCGACGAGCGCAG
>CALCZA010000122.1 GCA_937906475.1 uncultured bacterium | reverse complement strand
GCCCAACGTCTGTCACGATCAGCTGCGATGCGCAGCATCGTCTGCTGCATTGTGTAGTTGGACGGCTCTCGACCGCCTACTTGGACACAAACTTGGCGACGAACGTCTTGCCATCCGAAGTCTCATCAACCGCCAAAGCCACACCCTTGGGCACATACCAAGCAAGGTAAACCGATGGCTGGAACAGCTGATCCAATCGCGAAAGGAGAAGAGCGTCAACAGTCTCTCCATTGGCTCCAGCATCCAATAGCGGCAACACTGCCTCAAGCCAACGCGTCAGATCGGCGAAGAATGGCGAGCTCTTTGATCGCCGGGGATCGAGCTTGGCGCTAACTCCATCACGCAGCTGAAGATTTATGGCCAGCAAGCTCCTGGCAGCCGCATGAGCAGCACGCCACTGCGCGCGGTCTCCAACGAAGGTCGCTGGATCACGGTCACGAGACACGCTCTTCAACGGCAAGATGGCAGGATTGTACCGCCACGGGTTTGACTGGCGCACGACACGAATCAACTGTCGCTCAGTTGCCAAATCAGACCGAAGCGCCCGAAAAAGTAGAACTCCAACGATGCCCCCACCATCAAGTGCCACCGCGAGGTCATCGACTCGGCAACGAGCACGCCACGCCTCCAGCGCTGCACGCTCGTCCGAGAACCCGCCAGGCAAAGGGGAGAGTCCCACGTGCAAGCCACCGTGCCGTCCCCAAAGAGCCCGCCCAGCAACGGGTAGATCATCGGGCACACTAATCCAAGGATCAGTGCCACGCCCTACTCGGCGCGCGACCAACTCCTCAAGGCGCACGGCGTCAACGTCGCCCCACACCGGGGTGTAGGCAGCTCCACAAACACTACGACGCGCCTCGCTCGTAGAAACATCTACGCTGGCCCACGCACCTCTTTGGTCCGGCGGCGACCTACGGAGCGCCAACAACGTGCGATCGCTGGCCAAGTGCGCGGTAGCAAGTGCTGCAGCGAGCAGTCCATCCACGGCAACGTCTGGCGACAGCTGTAGGGTGGCGGTGTCGTTGATGCGGGCCCGGTAGTAGGCCCGCGCAATATCACAATCGCCCGCGTAGTCGGCAGGACTCGCCGGCTTGGGTCTCCGATGCTCCTCCTGACCCAAGCAAGAACCAGGATGCAGCCATGCAAACACGATTCCAACTGTGACCCATCTGATCCCACGTATCGACATATGGCAGTCCGTCCAACTAGACTTCGGCAAAACTACGTTCGACACCCGAATGCAGTGGCCTCACTGCCATCCTACCCAGCGGCCACAGGATGCCAAGCCGCTAACCGCATGGTCGCAAGCCCCGTCCTTCTACACCCCTCGTTCAGCGGGCGGGTGATAGGATGACCTGCGTTGCGCGCCGAATCGAACTGATCAGGGCACTCGTGTGATCATCGTGGCGCGCACAACGTCGCATCACCTGCAGCATGTGACGTGCAGCCGAGCGACTCGGCGGACAGCTTCGCAGCCTGCCGCCGATCTGATTGACGGGCTCGTGTCCGCCTCGAACCAGCAATCGGGCGGCGCACTCGGCGCAAACCACCGATCACTCATTGGTCGCCGACGACTTCGACGCGACCAACTCAACCCAAACGAACTCGGCGGCATTGTGGATGGGGCGCAGTTGCGACAACGGCCAACACTTGCTCGGTGCACCGGCCGACGATGAACCGACTCACGGGATCGTGATCGACGTTCCGGACTGTGGCAGTGCGAACTGGCGACGGGTAACGGCGCCGGTCAGGTCGGTGATCGTCAAGGTGTAGTCGCCGGCCGGCAGTTCGGTGGTGTTGCCGGTGCCGCCGCGCGTCTCACCGCGATAGACCGGGGCGCCCCCTAAAGTCGCGACCTCGAACGTGGCGAACTCGCCCGGCACCCTGGGCACGATGCGGAGGGATGCGCCCGGCCGCAGGTCGAATCGGATCGGTTGCGGCGGCGCCGCCGCGGTGTCGAATTCGAGCAGCGCGACGCCGTTCTTGCCGCGGGCCGCGAGGCTGTAGCGACCCGGAAACCAGCGGACCTTCTGCGATGCGCCGTTCTGCGGGCTGATGTAGGTGCCGCCCGACCGCGCGCCAGCTGCGTCACCAAGCCAGAACACCCGCACGCTACCGGAGCCGCCGAAGTTGTCGAGGTCGAACTCGAGCTCGGCCCCGGCGCGCAGTGTCACGTTGCCGACGTCGAGGTCGGCGCCGCCTTGAACGACGAACTCAATCGGCGGCATGCGCAGCGTTTCGTTGCGGGCCGAAAACGAAACCATGCCCGGCACCAGATTCTTGGCGACGTAACGGCCATCCTCGTCGGTCTCCATCTTAGAAGCGCCGCGGCCGCCGAACTGCGTCCCCCCCAGGCTCCGAATCGAGACCTTGGCGCCGGCCACCGGTGCGCCGGACGGATCGATGCAGCGGAACCGCAGAGTGCCCATCTTCGACGCCAGCGCGTCGGCGCCGAGCACGAAGGTCAGCTCGGCTTGTCCCGGGGTGGCGGCTTGCTGCGCGATCACCGCGGTGCCCACCACTAGCACAACGTGCACGGGTCGATCGGACGGCAGGGTTAGGATGCCGACCGTCTGCTTCGGCAGGGTCGGTTGGCGGCGACCGCGGAATGGGTCGTTGGCGCGGAACGGTCCGAGCCCCGCCGCGAACTCCGCGTGGTCGGTCGGCGGCAGATCGCCCTGCTGCTCTGTCGCGAATCCAAGTGCCCTGAAGTTGCGGCCAAGCCCTATCGGATTTTGGCCATCGGACATGGCCTCGACGAGGGGCGTGCCATCGCTCGTCACGGCGTTCACTGTCAGCAGCCAACGTCCCGGCAGTTCGATGTCGAGCCGCGTGTGCGGCGCGCGCACCTCGACCTCACGATCGATAGGCAACTCGTCGGGAATGCGCGATGTCAGCCGGTAACGACCTGGCGTGAGACCAGGAAAAGCAAACGTCGCCGCGCGCAGGGAAGCGGTGCCGAGCAGGCTGCTGCCGCTGTGGAGCCAGAAGTAGCCACCGCTCACCAGCGTGCCGTCGGCGCTGCGGACCGTGCCGAATAGGGTCGCCTTGCCGTCGTTGGCCACCGATGCCTCGCGGGGGATGACCGGTTGCGGCAACTCGTCGGCCGCAATGGGATCGTGCACGCCGCCTTGCCCCACCGCCGGCGCCGGCTCGAGGTCGACCGCGCGCTGCTGCATATCAGGATTGTCGGCGGGCGGCGTGACCCGCTCGCTTCGTAGCCACGCGAACAACAGCACGATGATCGCGACGCCCAGCGCCAGCGCGAGAACTTGTAGCGGACGATACCAAGGCAGTGGCGCGTTCATCGGATCTCCAAGTTGCAAGGCGTTGCACCGAACACAAGCTGACCGGTTTGAACGATGCGGTCCTGGCTGTCGTGTACGTCGAAGCTGTATTCACCAGCTGGCAGGCGGATCGTCGTCTTCGTCGTGCGCGACCCGATCGCATGGGCCGTGATCGGGCGCTTCTGCGCGTCGTAGATCGTCAGGGTGAACGCGCGCGTCGGATCGGCAGGGCGCGTTACGATGCATTCGCTCGCGGCAGCCAGTTGCAGCACGATCGGTGTTGTCGACGGGTTGGCGAACACGCCCGCAGCCATCAAACCGTCGCTGCCGCGCGCCTGCACCGCAATCGTGCCTGCACCGCTGCCCCATAGCTTGAACGTGCCATCGGCTTCGGTGCGGGCGCTACGATTGAAGTAGAACTCGGCGGGGCTACTGCGCCACTTCAGTTCTGTCCACCGCAGCTCGGCACCGGCCGGCTGACCGTCGGCGTTGAGCACAGTGCCAGTGAGCGGCAACTTCGGACCGAGGCGGATCTCGCCGAGATCGAGGCGTTGACCGGGTTCGATCCGCACGATGTGCCAGTAACTCTCGTGTTCGGGTGCGGACACCTGGCATCGCAACAGTCCGGGCGACACCCCCGCAATGACGGCCTTGCCTTGTTCATCGACGGGCTGGCCGCCGCCCATGCGATTGGAGGTGGCAAGCGAGACCCTCGCATTCGCGATCGGCGCGCCGCTCTGGGCATCGACAACTCGCACGGTCGCTGTCGCCGCGAGTTTTTGCAGCGCCTCGATGTCGACGGTGAACTTGACTTCCTGCTGGCCCGGTTGCACGACCTGCTGTTCGAGAACAAGATGACGTTGCATCAGTGCGACGTGCGCTGGAGCCGAGGTTAGATGCAGCGTGCCGGCAAAGCCGTCCTTGGGATTCATTTCGCCGTCCCACTTTGCGTCGCCGATGAATATCCGTCCGTAGTCGCTCGGGGCAAGCCGGTCGGGAAAGCGGTCGCGTTGCCCGGCTGCCGAGAAGTCACCCCAGCCGAACATCTTCGCCCCACGCATCGCCATCGCTGCGTCCTCGCCGGTCGACGTCACAATCATCACTCGCACCGCGAACGAGGAGTCGAGCACGAAGTCACGATGCTGGACGGCGGCGTCGGTAATCGTCACGGTCTGCTGAGACTCGACAACCGAGTTGCCGGCTAGCGTCACCTGCCAATCGCCGGGTCGCAGCCCGAGCAACGCAAACGAGCCGTCGGCAGTCGGGTAGGCGTATTCTCGCTCCTTGTCTAGGGTCGCCTTGATCGACGCATCGGCGGGGCTGCCATCGCGCAACATGAGGGAGCCGACTAGCAGCACGCCAACGGGATCGTCGTCGCTCCACTTGGCGAGAACCTCCTGCCGTGCCGGCGCACCGACCGCAGGGGATGGCCGCGGTGATGCTTCGGGCCGCTCCCCGGCATCGGCAGCGTCGCCTTCGCGGCCGACGTCGGCGGTCCGCTCTGGCAGCGGCGCCGCCACTGGGCTCCATGGCGGCCGATCCCGAAAGACCGCAAACGCGAGCAGCACGACGACCGCGCCTTCGAGGGCACACAAGAGAGCAAGACGCGCGATCATGACAATCTCCTTGTTCCATGCACTCCGGAGAGCGGCTCGAGGGGTGGGCTACGACCGCGGATGATGGTCACCGCGATCGCCGCGGCGGTCAACCGGTCAGTACCGCGACCAAAGACGGTACTCGACCTGTCAACCACAGCACGGCCAGAATCACGCCCGGCGTCGAGTAGGACCTGCAGGCAACACCCTGCAACCAGCCGATCTTCGACCCCTTCAGCGCGCTCCCAACTGTGCCAGGTTGTGCCAGACCGTGCCCCCTCGTGCCACGTTGTGCCCGAGTCCATTGCACACTAGCACACGCCAAAGGCCATCTACCTGGACCGGCGGCCCGCTATCTACTCGATCCTCACCACGATATCGTGCCGTGATGGAAGAGTCCGAGCGCAACAAACGTTGCCGATCAAGCCTTGATGCAATCAATCCAACGGTCATCGCGTGCCTGCTCCTGTTCGCTGTCGGACTCGGCGGCGAGGCTCTGCCCGCCCAGGATCTCAAGGGAGATGCTGGGACGAAAGCGCAGACGCACATCCTAGGCCGCGTCGTTGATGAGAACGGGCGACCGATTCCCGCGGTATCAATCGCCCCGATGCCGTTGACGGCATTCCTTGACACGCGAGAGCTCTTGAAGAAATCAGCGACCAAGACCGATGCTGACGGACGATTCCGGGTAATGGTTGGCGACAAGTTTGCCGGCGGAATGCTCTTTCTCGCCAGCGAAGGCCGGCAGTCTCTTACCTTGCGTATCGCCGATGCGCCGGGGGCACGCTGGAACGTCGATTTCTCGGACATCGTCATGGTTCCCGGCGGTCAAATCATCGGCCGCGTGCGCAACTCAGAAGGCGGCAACATCGCTGGCGCCCGCGTGTCAGTCCAGTGCGCGGTTGGCAACCGCGATCCAGGGCAGCTAACGGTCCAGAGCGGAGCTACTAGCAATGCTCAAGGGATGTTTGTCGTGCCGTGCGTACCGCGCACCGGCCTCCGGCTAACAGTCATCTGTCCGGGCTATGTCGGCCGCAGCCTGTTGGCCTCACATGAGAGCCCCCTTGACCTGACTCTTCAAACTGCGGAAGTGGTACGCGGCCAGATTGTAGACCGCGAGGGCAGGGGAGTCGCCGACGTGTCGCTGTACCTTGCGATGGTCGGCTTGGCACCACCTCTGGCCCCAGCGACGAGCGGAGCCGAGGGCTACTTCGCAATCGACGTGCCATCAGGAACGAGGTTTCGCGTGCGCCACCACAAGTTGGTGCCCCCGTTCACGCAATACAGCAGCGACCTGCTACATGGCGCAGCAAGCGGAGTTCTCGTTACGCCGGTCTCGACTCCTACAGATCCAAGTCGCACCCAGAAACTGCGCGTGCAAGACACCAAGACGGGCGCACTGCTGCCGCAGGTACGAGTTTCATGGCTGGGTGACACGCCCGAGAACGCGCAATCTGCATTGGCGTTTCGCTCGGACGCAGGGTCATTACTTCCGGGTCGCTGCGAGCTTGAGGTGCCGACGTGGACGAAGTCCTTACTGGTCGAAGCTCCGGGACATGCGTTCGCAATTGCGGCGCTTCATCCGAACGGCGAAGAGACCGTCGTCAACCTAGACATCGAATGCGTGCTAACTGGGTCCGTCACGGATTCAGCAACGGGCGCACCGCTCGCAGGAATTCCAGTGCGCGCACTTCCAAAAGGTGGCTCAAGCGGGACGAACGGTGTCTTTCCAGAACGCCTACCGCGCACCGACGCAGCAGGTCGCTATCACATTGGCGGTCTGCGACCCGGCAACTACCTCGTGCAAACACATGCACCTAATCGCCCAGCAGGCCAGCCGGAGGCAGTCCGGTTGCGCAGCGAGCGGATGACTACGTTGGACCTGGTGGCACCACCGATCCAACGCTGGCCGCTCACCGTGACCGGCAAACTTGATCAGAGACCAGCCCCAATGGTGGGCGCCAAGTCCTGGAGCCCAGATCGCCGTGGTCGCGTCTCTTCCAAAGGCTACTTCCAACACTTCTTGCCAATCCCACCTCCGCGGGCAATCGACGCTGCCGGCAAGTATCAACTTGGGCCGATGCCTTCATCACGGGGCACGCTGAAACTGATGCTCCCTTCTCGAATCCGCTCTGGTTGCGGCACGCAGATCGACGTCGGCCTTGTGAGCAACAACCCAAGTATCAATCTTTCGACGCTTCGCAGCACGATTGTCACGGGCAAGGTCGAAATCGGCGGCAGTGGCAAGGGCGGCCCGCTGCCAACCGAACGCATCGCGGTAGCGGCCTACCGGGTTGGCGGCACCGGGGGCCGACTGAGCCACCGCGAAGCGCCCCAACTCGCCGGCTTGACCGGCACCGGCTCGTTCACGCTCGACCTCTTGAACGCCCGCTATCGTCTGCAGCTCGTCGACCTCGCCACTGGCATCGTGTTTCACACCGAGAGCGCGGAGTTCGAGCCAAGCGACACACCACTCGTACTACGCCCGGAACTGCATTGGCTCGACACACGGCTCCAACGCGCTTCGAGTGCCGGCATAACTCCAATCCTAGTGAGCCACCTCGACATCCAATTTGCAGCACATCGGGACAACGCCTATTTGCCTCGCATCCTCGGCAGTGGAGGCGACACCGCGAGCTTCCCGGTGGCCATTGGAGAGACGCTACACCATTGGTTGATGCCAGAGGGCAACGTAGTGATCCGCGCACGCCGGACACTAGCTAGCTTGGATCATCGAGCAGTTCCAAGCCGCTACAGCACAGTGGCAAAGCAGCAGGTGAACGTCACGGGCGCGGCCCAAAGCTGCGTGGTCGAGATACCAGAATCACCACCATCCGCTCGCGAAGCTGGCAAGTGACATCCCCTCGCGATTCACGCGCAACCGTTGCCAGTCTCGCTGGCGAATGCCCGGAATACGCTATCCAACGAGCCCATCCTCGCAACCGTGCCTACTCATGCCGCATTGTGCTCGAGTCCGTTGCACACTCGCACATACCAAGATCGCCATCTGCTCATTGGTCATCGACGAGTTCGCAGCGACCAATTCGCGCCTGAATCGTGCCGACTGAGTTTGCGGATAGGGCGGTCCTCACGATCCTGGCTCTTAGTGCGACCAGTCGACTGGCATGTGCACGATACGAGCCGCCTCGTCTTTGCCCGCAACCGTCAGTTCTGTAATCGGTAGCCAGGCAGCCTCAAGCGCCTCGTAGCCATCCGCGTCAACCAACTGCTGCCGAGCTTCGAGCGTGCTGAGTCGTTGCGGCAGCGCGAACAGAGAATAACGGCCATCTGCCAGCGGCAAGCGCAGACGTCCTGCCGCATCCGCGTCGAATTGGCGCGGCGGCAAGAATGGAGAGAACGACAGACGTAGCGTGGCGCCTGCCGCTGGCTTGCCTTTGGGGCCGACGCAAAGAAGGTTGAGCGCACCGGTGCGCAGATCGAGAAGCAGTTCGCCTACGGACTCGGCCGGCACGACGACGTGGCCGCGCAACGAGTGGCTGTCGCCGGCGGCATCGGTCCATGGAATGTCGACGAACAACTCGCCGGCAAACGTGCTCACCGTCAGCCGGCCCGAGTCGTCTGGGGTGCCCTTGCCGTTGCTGCGGAAACGTTGACCGCGTGCGTCGATGGCGTGCACGCCGTGATAGCGAATGCGTTTACTCACCGGCTGCCCGTCGATCATTACACGCAGGTCTACGGTCCGCTTGATTAGAACGTTGGCGTCGAAGACCTTCTCGAGTTCTTCGCCTTCAGTGACGGTGAAGCTGTCGATTGCGAATCGCACGTCGCCAACGAACACTAAATCCCACGTGCCTGCCGGGATGCCCTCGATGCGAAAGCTGCCATCTTCGGTGATTGGCAGATTGTCGTCGATCGAGCGTTGCAGCGGGATGCCCTCGACACTGCGCAGTTGTAGCCCAGCCCTGCCGAACGCTCGATCGGCCTCGTCACGGTGCGCGGCCCACAGGCGTCGCGCAACAGGCAGCGGTTCGATTCGGCCCGCGAGCACAGCGCCTGTGACGGCTTGCACGATGATGTCGCCGTCGCCAGCGAGGCTGATTGGTTGCACGAATTGCAGAGCGAGGCCGCCTTTGGAAATCCTCAGCGTCAACGGGCCTACTGGTCCACGCAGCAGTAGCGTGCCATCGGCATCGGTCGTGCCCTCTTGTAGCAAGCAACCGACTCGATGGCCGAATACTCGGCTCTTGCCGATCGGACAGATCTCGGTTTCGAAGTCCACATCGATACCGCCGCAATCGACGAGTTCGACATGCGCATCGCCAACGGGCTTTCCTCGCGCCTGGACAACTAGGCGGCGAGTTTGCACCGGGGATAGTTGCACAAGGACTTCGTCGCCGGTGGTCTCCCGGACAGTTACGGGGATCATCGCGGAGGTCGCGTAGCGATCATCTGTGGCATCGACAACCACGAAGTATTTGCCCGCTTTGCTTGGCAGTAATGCGAGTCCGCCAGGGTGCTCAGACTCCTTGATCAAGGGCACGTTGCCGTGGCTGGTGGCCTTCAATCGCCAGGCCGCAAAGCGGGTGATGGCATCGCCGGTAATCGCATCGGCGACGCGAAGTCGCAGCTCGGGTTGACGACGAAGGACAATGCGGAGCGGTTCGTCGGCACGTTGCACGTCCCAGTCGACGCTGGTTGAGTGATAACCACGTTCCCCGGCTGCCACTCGGTATTGCTTCGCCCAGTTCGGGTCTGGGTCGAGTGTGAATTGACCGTTCGCATCGGTCTCTACGAACGGAGAGAAGCGTGCGCCTTCGAGCGTTACGCCGGCGGATGCGATTGGCAAACCTGATTCGTCGACGACGATGCCGTGACACTGCGGCAGTGCTGCCTCGACACGTAGCTCGACGTAGCATTCGCGTTGATCAGGTCCGATCGTGAACGTCGCGTCGCCCCCTGTCAGGTTCTTTCGATTCAGCAACCAGGCGGTGTAGTCGCCCGGTGGCAGCCTGCGATCGGCGACGAATCGGCCGTCCGATCCAGACGTTGCGCGGATGTGTGCCTGGAACGGCTTGACGTTCGCCGAGCTCGCGATGGTCACTCGCAGGTCCACGAGCACGCCCGGTTGCAAGGTTCCTTTAGCATCCAAAATGCTGCCAGCGACAGCACAAGCGACCGGAATGGTCAGGTCACCTAGTTCGATCCGGTCGCCCGCCTTCGAACGGAAAAACGATCCATCTAGCTTGCAGTGCTCCTCTAGGTTCAGGGTGATCGCGTGACCCTGGCCAGGGCTCGCGGGGAGGAGCAATTCGAACATGCCATCGGCGGATGTGGTCACCTGTGCGTGTTCGGTGACGCCTTCGCCACTGAGGCCGAAGAGCATGCCCGTGGCACGGACGCCAGCAAGCGAGATGCCGCGCGCGTCGATACAGCGGCCGATGATCGTGACGCCTTGCGCCGCGGTAATCGTCGGCTGGTTCGCGATTGCCGATGCCGGTGCAGTGACGACTGCTTGTCGTTGTGGGGGCGTTGCTATCTCGGCGCGGGACGCAGTCGTGGTGCTCGTGGCCGCGTTGCTTGTCCGTGAAATAGGGGTGGGGTTGGTTGGCCACAACCACCAGGCCAACATCACTGTTGCCAACGTTGCTACGAGGAGTTTTATCGAGGTTGCCATGAGTAGGAGTGCAGTTATGGGAGCAGCCGGCAGTGCCATGGCCTTCCCGAATCCGAATGCGACGATGAAGCCCGCGCGCCATTCTGGGCCGATCGATGATTGCAGCCGGCCCCGCAAGTCCTCGAGTCCGCGACGCAGGCGGCTCTTCACCGTGGCCAGGGACTCGTTCGTGCGCCCGGCGATCTGCGTTGGGGTCAAACCTTCGAAATAGCGGGCGAAGAGCGCTTCCTGATATGGATCGGGAAGTTCCAGTAGGGCCGACTGCAACCGCGCAATGGTCTCACGATGGGTGGCCACATCGATGGCCGCGGGGGCGTTGCGCGTGCTGCTTGCTGCGGCGGCCTGCGGCTCTCGTTCGCGCCGCCGTGCTTGCGAGCGACGCAGCTTGTGAGCTTTGTGCCGCAACACCGCGCGCAGCCAAGAGCCAATGGCGGAAGCATCACGCGGGCGCTGTTGCAGTGCGGCCAAGTTCACGTCTTGCAGCAGATCGGCCGCGTCACCAGCGCCGATCAGGTTCTTGGCAAGTGCGCGCAAGGAGGCTGCGTGCTGGGCGATGTGTTCGTCGTCGGGGTGGGGCATCAATTCCGCTGGGTCGGTAGCACGAACTAGTCCCCCGGGCGACGAGTGGGGATGCACGAAAAGTATCGTCGCTCTGGGTATTGGCGATTCAAGCTGCCGCTCAGACCACCCGAATCCCACCTAACGCCGCTCACACCCCCGGCGGACAGGCGGTGCCCCAGCCGTCTCGCGAATCCCACCGGCACCCCGATTGCAGGTTCTCGCCCTGCAACCACCCCGAATCGCTGTGCCAGGTTGTGCCAGACTGTGCCTACTCGTGCCACGTTGTGCCCGAGTCCATTGCACACTCGCACACGCCAAAGCCGCCATCGACTCGTGGTCATCGACGAGTTGGCAGCGACCAATTCGCGTGGGCGCACTTTTCGGACACTGCGGGATCCGACAAGTCAGCGAGCTACTGGCACTCGTGCCGGTCAAGACCGGGCGGGTCCAAGCTAGCGCGGCGGTAGTTGCAGCCGGAACGGCGCGGCGTCTCGCCCCGTGGCCTTCACGATTCCGATCGGAATGGCAGGGCCGAAGATTGGCTGGCCGTTCGGATGCGTGCCAGTTTGCTGCAGGTAGTGCGCCGTCAGACTGTCGCCTCGCAACACGTGCTCGATCGTTGCGAGTCCGGCTTCGTCGAGGCTCGCGCCCCCGATCCAGCCGGCACGACGCAGTTGCAGAACTCCGGGGGCTGGAGCAGTGCCGTCATGGTCGACGACACGCACTCGTACGGCAACGTGGTCAGATGTGAAGTGGACCTGGGTCGTTTCGAGTGCGCGAATGGTGAACTCTCCCAGTGGCAGGCTGCCCTTGCCGAGCAGTACCCGCGTCGCGAAGTAGCGTGCAGGTGGCAGCCTGGCGGAAAAGGTCCCCCGCTCATTTGGTCGCAGGTTGGCCGAGTTGATGTGTGTCATGGCAGCGGTGGTCGCCGCCACCGGACGAACCCGGATGATGTTGTCTTGCGTTAGGTCGTCTCGCGCGAGGGATGCCTCGAGCTTGCCAGGCATCCACCCGGTCAAGTCGACATCGAGAATGCGCAGCTCTTGCTCGGCAAGGCTTTGCACTTCCGGCAAGACGACTTGGATCATGCCAAGTCCTGACAACGGGTGACTCGCAGGTTCGTCGAAGTGGCGCAGGCTGTAGCAGACGCGGACTTCCCAATCGCCCGCAGTCAGCCCATCGATGCGCACCCGGCCATGCTCGTCCAAAGGCAAAGGCGGCCCCAACATCGCGCCGCCAGGCGGGCGCAGCTGGTTGGTGTGGGTGTTGCGCAGGCGAACTCCGGTTGCGTACCGAGCCCACATTTGGGGATGAACGTGATCCGTGTTGGCAGGCCGTTCGAGCTGCAGGCGTTGCAGTGCTTCGGCGGGCAGCAGCCTGACGAGGATCGCGCCGCCGCTGGTGACGGTTTCGGTCCTCTCGACCGGCTGTTCGCCAGGCTCGACACTCCAAGGATGCTTCACGATCGGGGTGTGGCCCGGGCCGAGCAGGCGCAGGGCCAACGGCTCGCCGGGCGGAACGCGCAGTTGCAGTTGGCCCTGCGCGTCAGTCTGGCCGGTCTGCAGCAACAGGGCGCGTCCCCCTGAGAAGGCGATGATGAGCGGGGACTCGTTGTTGGCCTTTGCCCTCATCTGGTCACTGGGCACCGCCCGCGTGCGCACCGTTACATCGCCATGCCCTGGCCATGGCCGCAGCAGCTCGACCCTTGCGCCGGCAATGGGCGTGTGGGTTCGTTTCAGCACGACCCGCAAGACGACTTCGACAGGCCGTCCCAAGCGGACCTGCACTATGCGCTCGCCGCCTTCTTCCGTGATGTCGTTGACATCGAACCAGGTGCTGGGCAAATACGCATCAGCAGTGGTTTCCACTACGAAGTTGGCCTCCTCAAACATGGAACGCGACACCACCAACCGCCCGTTGGGGTGTTCGCCCGCGTGATGCAGGGGTGCTTGTTTGGCGAGCACGTTCAGCTTGGCTGAGCGATGTTGCCGCAAGCCATAGCCGGTGATTGGCGCACTGGTCCGCGCATCGAGAACCTGGATGACGACCTGCTCGGCGGTTGCCTTGGTCGGCTGCACTGTCACAGGTGGAGCCAACGATCGCTGCGGTTGGCTGGTCGCTTCGGCCTCGCCTGCTGCTATCGGCGCTGGCGGACTCGCTAGCTGCACTACGCCTGCGGCCGCAGGCGCCGTGGATCGCTCGACGCCGTCGTTCTTCGCCGGTTGCCAGGGTTGCCAAGCGAGCAGGAGGAAGGCAATCGCCAACATGGCCAGGACAGTCTTGGTTGTCGCGCTCATCAGTATCAATGCTCTTGCGGTTCCTACCGTGGTCGTGGCAACAGCCGTGCACGGGTGTGCCTCGATGCCGAAGGTTGCAACCAGTGCCGGTCGCCAGCCCTTGCCACGCGCTTCGCAGCGTTCACGCAGCATCGCGACACCGCGCTTCAGTCGGGTCTTCACGGTTGCCAAGGCTGTACCGCTGTCGACTGCGATCTGTGCGGGTAGGCGATCGTTGACGTAGCGAGCGAGCAGCGTGCTGCGGTAGGGCTCGGGCAAGCTGGCCACCTGCTCGATCAACCAACGCATGGTATCGGCCGTTTCGGCGCCAGCGTCGAGCAGAGCCTTGTCTGACCTACCTGTGATTGCTTCGTGCCGCTTGCGGGTAGCCAGTGCCCGTCGCCGCTTGCTGGCAAGGTTGCGGATGACCGCACGAAGCCACGGCAACACGTCGCTGATTGGTTGCGACTGGGTACGCACGAGCTCGACGGCCGCATCCTGCAGCACGTCATCGGCATCCGAGGCGCCGACAAGGTCGCGCGCCAGGCGGCGCAGGGCCTTGCTGTGCTGCAGCAGTTCGTTAATCGCTCGGGTTGCCATCCGTAGTGCCAACTAGCTACCCCGCGCCAGGCCAAAGGACTCACGAAGTTTGCAATTGGCGGCTGGGGAGTCAGTCGCAGCCGGGCGCGGTCACCTGACGCGCCAACGCCGGCAGGCACGGTGCCCGCGCCCCCTACGGCCACGTCCACCAGACCGCCAACACCCCGTTTGCAGGTTTTCGCCCTGCAACCACCCCGAATCGCTGTGCCAGGTTGTGCCAATCCGTGCCTACTCGTGCCACGTTGTGCCCGAACCCATTGCACACTCCATTGCACACTCGCACCCCGCGTTCGCCAAAACTGCCCCTAGACCCCTAGAAACGCCTCTAAAGGAAATAGGCCCTGCAGGACTTTCGACGGCAAACGTCTCAAAATGTGGGGCGCGGACCAGTAGATCACCCACGACTCACCGTGAGTGCTACATTGTGCTCTTCGCAAAGGAGACACCATGCTGGATCGAGCGGTTGTGCTGACGTGCGTTTGCCTGGTGCAACTGACCTCGGCGGCTGTGGGGCAGGTCTTTGATTGGGAGCGTCACCGGCTGCTGCCGAGCGATGGGATCTCAGGCGTCGCCTCTGGCGACTTCGATGGCGATGGCGACCTCGACCTCGTGACCGCTAGCACGCAGTTGATTGCGTGGAATGACGGCGAGGGTCGATTCCACGCCGGCAGTCAAGCTGGTTACCCGTGGGAATCTGCCATTGCAGTCGGCGACATCGATGGGGATGGCGATTTGGATATCGCCATCGGCTATCGTGCGTTCTTATCCTTCTTGCAGCCGGTGCTACTGCGAAACGACGGACCTGCTGGCTTCACCAATATCGGTTCGCCCAATTGGGTGACGCCGGAGGGCTCGCCAAGCGAGATCGTGTTTACCGACTACGACGGGGACGGGGACCTCGACATGGTCACCGCCGAGTTTAGCCCAACGATTGGTTCGCAGTCTGGGCAACCGCAGCCCATTAACCGTCTCTATCTGAACGATGGTTCTGGGTTCTTTACCGATGTGACTGCGGCGCAGATGCCGAACCAACCGACGCGGAATACGGGTGTTGCTGTTGGTGACATTGATGGCGATGGCGACCTCGACATTGTGTTTAGTCGCGGCTATTCCAACAGCTCGTTTCCGGGCAGGGTGAGTGTCTTCGTTCAGAACGCTGCTGGTGTCGCGCTGGAAACCGCTGGCCCAACGCTGCCGAGCTACTATGGCTTTAACGACGTCGTTCTGAGTGACCACGACCTGGACGGCGACCTGGATCTCGCCGCTGCATCGGATACCGACTTGCTGCTCTTTGCAAACAACGGAGCGGGTGTCTTTACTCTGTCGAACACGATCGCCGAGCTAAACGTTGTGACGCTGCAGTCCGTCGACTTGGACGACGATGGCAGGATGGACTTGTTGGGGCTTCGCTACGACCCGTCGGAATTGGCGTGGTTACCGATGCGGCACTGGCAAAACCTGCCGTCTGGATTTGTCGATAGCACATCGACGTCAATCGAAGACCCAGAGCTCTCTCCGAGCGCAGTGCACGTGTTCGACTGTGATGGCGATGGCGATGACGACATGTGGGGCAACACGGTTCCGCAGTCGACGCTCTGGCACAACGACGGTCAGGGCCACCTGCTGCAGCTTGCACTGCACGACTTGTCCGGCAACGGGGGCATCTTCTCAGCCATAGATTACGCAGTCATGGCAGACGCGGACGCGGACGGCGACCTCGATGCCGTGATTGTCGATGTGAGCTGGCAGGGCGCTTCGGCGTCGTTCGTAGTCAACAATGGCAATGGGCCGGGGCCCACTCGCACCGCCTTGCTTGCACCGGACCCAACGCGTGAAGCTCGCTGTGCCGAGTTCGTGGATGTCGACCTCGATGGCGATCTGGACATCTATGTGGGGGTGCAAGGTTCTGGCGGCTCTGGCCAGAACCCGCAGGACTTGCTGTTCCACAACGTCGCGGGGGTGTTTGTCGAAGCGCCCCCAACACATATGCCGATCGATTCACGCGACACCAACGCCATCGTCATCGGCGATATCGATGGCGATGGCTCGCCCGACGTTGTCGTCAGCAATGATGGAATTGGTGGCCGGGTGTACCTCGGAGATGGCCTCGGAGGGTTTACGGACGCGAGCAGCCTGTTGCCCGTGTTGGCTCAGAGCGTCACGAGTAGCGCGTTGTTTGACTACGACCTCGACGGCGATCTGGACATCGTGCAGGCGATTGGGGCGGGCCCAAATAGTCCGATGGGGCTGCGGTTGTTGCGCAACGAATGGCCTCTGCCGTTCGTAGACGTTACGGGCTCTCTTCTGCCTCCGCTGGTTGCCAGAAGTGTGGCGACGATGGACATCGACCGTGATGGCCGAACCGATTTGCTGGTTGGGGACGTGGCGTCCGGTCTACGCGTGTTCCGCTCCGTGGCGACCGGCTTCGTCGACGAAACGGCGATTCGCATCGCCGGGGGATCGGCCGGTTCCTACTCGTTTTACACGGTCGTGGACGCGGACGGTGACGGTTGGATGGACTTGTTCGGTTACCATAGCAACTCCACCATTGAGTACCGCAATGCGAACGGCGTGCTCACACCGTTCCCGTCCGGCACCTTCTTGCTCTATGGGTCGCTACCACGACGACCCGCGCTCGCCGACTTCGATCGGGATGGTGACATCGATCTCATCGCGGATTATGGCAACAGCAGGAACCGCATTCGCGATCTGCAAAACGCCGTGCCGCCCCGGCTCGGGCTGCACGGGGAGTTGGTCTTGCACGCACATGCCGGCGATGGCACGAACGCGCAGTTAGGATTGCTGCTGTTTAGTCCGGTTCGCCTCAACACGCCCGTGTCTGTGCCCGGACTCGGCTTGTTGCACTTGGATCCATCGTCGATCATGACCCATTCATGGAGCGCGATCGCTGCGACCGGTGGCGAAGCGGCCGTGCCCTACCTGGTGCCGATGCAGCCGGTCTTGCTTGGCACGAGTCTGTTTGTACAGGCTCTTTTCGTGCACCAACCAGATCCAGCGACCTGGCGACTCAGCAATTTCGTCGAGCTGCGTATGCGAACTTGATGCACACGGTGCGGGGCACGAGCGTGTCCCGGAGCACTGTCGGCGGCTTCCGATCGCCTAGTCGAGCCTGGAAGTGATAGCCCGCCCACAGCCAGCTTCAGGCTGCGCGACGCCCACCGTCCCGGCACGCGCGCTAGGCCCACACGCGCCAACGTCGGCCGCCACGTTGTTCGCACGTCCGCCCCGATTGGAGGTTTTCGCCCTGCAACCACCCCGATTCGCTGTGCCAGGTTGTGCCACCTAGTGCCAGGCTGTGCCACCTTGTGCCCAAGTCCATTGCACACTCCATTGCACACTCGCACCCACCAACGCTCAAAACCGCCCCTAGACCCCTAGAAACGCCTCTAAAGGAAATAGGCCCTGCAGGACTCGAACCTGCAACCGAGTGTGTATGAGACACCTGCTCTAACCGATTGAGCTAAGGGCCCGAATGGGTCCATCGGTATAGCATGCCAGCCGCTCAAATGATGACCAAGCTTGACCATAGAACTCTTGTGCCGCGGCTTCGAGATTTGCAGGTGGAGATCCGTTCGGCGCTGCGGGCGGTAATGGAGACGCAGGCGGTGGAGTTGTTGGCTCGAGCGGTTCGGGATGATGAGGGGGATACGATCTTTGGGATCGATGTGGAGGTCGAGGAGCTACTGCTGCGCTACTGCGAGAAGTGGGGCGAGGAGCAGCACTTTACGTTGGTGGGCGAGGGGCTTCCTACAAAGGGCATAACGTTCGGTGCACCGGGACTTGGTGGGCCGCCGTTTCGACTATTGGTCGACCCGATTGATGGCACGCGTGGATTGATGTTCGACAAGCGCAGTGGCTGGTGCTTGATGGGGTGCGCTCCCGACCGCGGCTCAGACACGTTGCTGCAGGATGTCGAAGTCGCGGTGATGACCGAACTTCCTACTACGCGGCAGAACATCAGCGATGTGATTTGGGCAGTTGCCGGACAACCCACTGAGGCCGAACGGCATGACATCGTGCGCAATACGAAGATGCCGTTGCGGGTTCTTCCGAGCGCGGCAAAGGACCTAAAGCATGGCTTTGCTTCGGTCGCAAATTTCTTCCCAGGAGGCAAGCCGCTGATCGCGGAGCTTGATGAAGCGATCGTGAATCGCGCAATGGGTGGATGGAATCCGGAGAAGGCTGAGGTCTACAGCGATCAATACATCAGCACCGGTGGACAACTGGCTGAGGTCATACTTGGGCGCGATCGCTTCGTGCTCGATGTGCGGCCGCTGGTCTACAAGAAGATGGGCATCGAATCGGCGCTTGCTTGCCGACCGTATGACTTGTCGTCGTGGCTCGTTGGGCAACAAGCAGGCTGTGTCGTTTGCGATCCGTTTGGCGAACCGCTTGATGCGCCACTCGACGTCACGACGAACATGTCGTTCGCGTTCTATGCGAACCGAGAACTCGCGGATTTGCTTATCCCGATCGTTCGCGAAGAAGTGACGCGATTGCTCTCTTAAGAACCACTGGGGCTGGGGCCCTGCCAGCCTGGCACTTGCACGAAACGGTCTTCTTCGGCGATCCACCCGGTGAGTTCTCCGCCGTAGACACAGCCCGTGTCGAGGCCGATGCAGTTGGGCCGGTTGACTAAGCGACGGCGGGCCCAGTGGCCGAACACCACGCGCTTCTCGCCCTTGTAGAAATCATCCCAAGGACGGAACGGCGGGCCGGGCGCGGGCCAATCTTTTGCCGGAAGCTGACCTTGGGCATCGCAGTAGCGAACGTTGACTGCGAAGTTCACGTCCTCATCGGTGAGGTTGCTGAGCTTGGCTTCATCCCAAAGCGGATGCAGGCCAGCGTGCACCGCGATCAGGTCATCGAAGATGCGCACGATCGGTTGCGCTCGCAGCCATTGCTCATGGCGCTGTTCGGCGCGGCCTTTGGCAAGCCAGTGGAGATCGTGGTTGCCGAGCACGGGCTCGGCTTGCAGCTTCATGGCGAGATCGAGCACGCCGTTGGAGTCCGGGCCTTTGTTGACCAGATCGCCCACGGGGATGAGGCGATCGGTGCCAGCAACAAAGTTGACGGCGGCCAATAACTGCTCGAGTTGGGCACAGCAGCCCTGAATATCACCGACAAAGATCCTACGCATATTACGAGAAAGCGGGCGCGTGCTTTGCGACGCCTCGCCAGCACGGCATTGTTCGGGCAACGGCGCGGTTGCGCTAACAACATTCTGCAACAAGACGCAGTCCCTTCGCAATGTCCCGCATCGTCCGTGCCGCCACCTCAATTTCCGTAATCACGCTGTGCTCGCGTGTGCTCGGGCTGATTCGTGACCGGTTGATGGCGCAAACACTTGGCGCTGGCTGGGTGCAGGGCACGTTCTTGCTGGCGTGGACGCTGCCAAACTTGATGCGGCGGATGCTTGGTGAGGGCGCTTTGTCGGCTTCGCTAGTGCCGCGTTATGCGCGCCTCAAGAAGTCGGACCCGGAGGCGGCCAAGCAACTGCTGGCTGACGTGTCTGGAACGGTGATCACGATCCTGACGCCGATCTGCTTGATGGTTGCGGCGGCCAGCCTGATGGTGCCGGTCGAATGGCTACCGGCTCCCGACGAAGGCGGCGCCCAAGCGATGCGACTGCTGCTGGCATTAAACGCGGTGCTGTTCGTCTACGCGTTGCCGATCTGTCTGGCAGCGGTCTGTGCGGGAGCACTGAACACGATAGGAGTGTTTGCCTTACCGGCAGCGATCCCGGTCGCACTGAACATCGTTTGGATCTCGGCACTGATCGCCGCGAAGCCACTCGGGTTTGAAGTCGACACCGAAGTCGCGAAGTTCGCGTCATGGTGCTTGATGGTCGGCGGCTTCTTGCAGTTGTTGATCGTGCTGGTGCCACTCGTGCGGCGCAAAGAACTCGGTAAGCCGCGACTCGGTTTGCCCAAGCGCGGCACAGCAGCGTTCGCGGTGTTCGTCGCAATGGGACCGACGGTCTTGGGCATGTCGCTCAATCAGATCAGCAGCCTGCTCGATCAACTGCTCGCCTACTACTTGATCGCACCCGGCGCCGTTACCTACGTCTATCTCGCCAACCGACTGCTGCTGTTTCCGCATGCGCTGACGGCGATGTCGGTTGCCGTCGCGGTGTTCCCAAAACTCGCAACCGAAGCCGATGGCGAGGGCCGCACCAAGATGCGACACACGCTCGACATGGCGGCGGCCGCAACCATTCTGGTGACACTGCCGGCCGCAGCCGGGATGATTTTACTGGCGGACGATGTTGTCAACGTGCTGTTTGTTGGCGGCAAGTTTGGCGGCGACGACATTGCCCCAACGATCTTGACGACGTCATGCCTGGTTGTAGGACTGCCGTTCCTCGGACTGGCGCAGTTGTATGCCCGCGCATTCTACGCGGTCGGCGACACGTCAACGCCAGCGCGCACGGCGGCTAA